>JBHAFS010000160.1:0-19887 GCA_041856205.1 Prevotella sp. | reverse complement strand
TTTTCCACTTGGTTGGTGGTACCCACCTTCAGCCATTTTTTTATCTTGTACTCAGAGTTGATAGTGGCAGTAAGGCGCTGATAGACATCTGCGTTGCCTTTTACAATACCATCGTTGTTAAGATAGGTCAAGGAGAGATAGTAGTTGCCGCGGTCGCTTCCGCCTGTAAAGGCGAGGTTATGCTTTTGCATCTTGCTGCCCTCAAAGGCCACGTCAGTCCACTTCGTATTGGTTTTGCCATCCCAGTTGGTCATCAGGTACTCGTTGGTAAAGGTCTTACCCTCTGTCATATACTGGATATACTCTTCCGAATTGAGCATTTGAGGCACATGGGCCAGATTTTGTCCGGTATATTGGAAACTATAGCTGATGTGTCCTTCGCCTGCTTTTCCCTTTTTTGTCGTGATGAGCACCACTCCGTTTCCGGCTTCGGCACCATAGATGGCGGCACTGGCGGCATCTTTCAGAATTTCCATCGACGCGATGTCTTCGGGATCTATGCCACTGATATCCGACATGCGCACACCATCTACCACATATAATGGCTCAGAGCTGACGTTAGATGAGAATCCACGAATGCGCACAGTGGGGCTCGATCCTGGTGCTGCCGAGGATGAGACAATCTGCACGCCGGCTGTCTTTCCCTGCAAAGCCTGCTTGGCATCAGTAATGGTGCGGTGCTGCATATCCTCGGCTTTCACTTGCGAGATGGCACCGGTGACAGAGCTTTTCTTCTGGATGCCATATCCCACTACCACCACGTCATCGAGTATTCGCGAGTCTTCGCGCATTACAATATTGAGTTTTGGTGCGGCTTTCACCTCCTGGGTGGCATAGCCTATATATGAGATGACAAGCGTGGCCCCTGCTTTGGTTTTTAGTTTGAACACGCCGTCTAAGTCAGAGACGGTGCCGTTCGAGCTACCTTTCTCTACGATACTGACACCAATCATAGGCTGTTGCGTGTCATCAACAACCTGCCCTGACACATTCACAAGCTCTTGCGCAATCGCATGAGAGCCAATCAATGTAAAAAGAATGAAGGTTAATAACCTGATGGAATTTAATTGTTTCATGTATGCGGTTTTATAGATTTTTACATTTGCAAAGATAGTACACAGGTCGGTGTCGGGCTTGCTGAATCGTACTTTAATGTTTCCGATGGGTTCAAAGTGACTGTCAGTTATGTTCAAATGATTGCGAATTTGTTTAAAAGATATGGAAATACATGGGTAGTCAGGATTATAATGCTTATTTTTGTGCTAAACTTCTAACCTCATTTGCATGATTAAGATACGAGAAACCATTGCGGTGATCTTCGGCATACTGGTGGCCAGCGCCATCGTCTCCTGTCAACAGGCTAAGGAAAAGCCTGCCCTAACTGATGAAGACCATGCCATGGTAGTGGCCGACGAGATTTCTAACCATCATGTCAAAGCTTTTGCGGAAGACTCTTACGGCCATGTTTGGATAGCCACCTTTAGGGGATTAAACAAGTACGACGGCAACAAGTACTATCAGTTTTACTGTGTTGACGACTCGCTCGGATTGCCCGACAATAATGTGACAGGTGTTGCCCGCGACTCTTCCGGGCAGATGTGGGTGTCTACCGTCAACGGCGTGTGCCGCTATACCCGAAGGAATACTTTCGAGCGGATAGCCATGGACGACGACAATCGCAACATTGTGCAACTGCTCGTACTCCCCAAGAATCGTATCTTGATCTACACGGTTAGCAGTCTCTTGGAGTACGACGCCACCGTCAACCGCTTCGTGAAACGGGCGGAAAACCTTGATACGCATCGCCAGTTCATGGGCCGACTGCTCACCGATGGCAACGATGGTGTATGGGTCCAGACGCCAGGAAGCCTCCGCCACTATGCTGGACCCAAGCTTCATCGTGTAGATTCGGTTGCCATGCCCAAAGACTTCTTTCCTTTCTATTCTTATAGGAGCGGTCAGAAGATATGGCTCTGCAGTGGCAGCGGTATGCTCGTGTACGATACCCGATACCGCATCTTCGAGGCTCCGCCTGCCGCCATTGCTAAGAATCAGGTGTTAAACCGCGATCAGGTCAACAGTATCCAGGCCTACGGCAATAGCGGACTATTGCTGAGCACATCAAAAAATGGTGTGTTCTTCTACTCCTTGCGCACGGGTGCTGTGGTGCAGCAGGGGGGCGCGGGTTTTCCCTTCGAGGTGCCCGACTTTAAGGTGACTGAAATGTTTACCGATTCGCGTGGAAATCTCTGGATGGGGTCGGCCGACCAAGGTTATAAGGTTAATTATCAATACAACAAGGTTTTCAATGCCAACAGCTTCCTTGTGCAGGCTGTAGGCCATCAATCGGTGCTTGCACTGGCTGCCGACAGTATGGGTAACCTGTTTATTTCTACCAAGATGAAGGGACTGATGGTCTATAACCTTCATTCGAAGACACTTATCCCGCTCACCATCACGGGTGGGTACATCGACGACCACAAGAGCGAGACAACCTGTATGCTGGTTGACACAAAGGGATTTCTGTGGCTGAGTCGTGGCATGGAGATGATCAAGGCGCGCTATGATGGTCGTAATCTTACGGTAGTACGTCGCTATCAGGTGTTCTACACGATGTCGCTCACGCAGGGTTACCACGATATCGTATGGGCAACCTCGGCTTCCAACCGCCTGTATGCGTTCATGCCCGACGGCGAGATGAAAGAGTGCCCCATCTATCCTGCCACTTTTGTCTTTATGCCGTGCGCCCTCCAACTGCAGGGCGGCGGAGTGCTCACAGCGGCCTTTGGTCAAGAGATGGTGGAGGTTGACCCCTTGAAAATGAGTGGACGTAAGTGGGACGTGGACAAGGACGACTGGAGGCGATGCCTGCCGCGATCGGTCTTCATCCCTACTGCCCTGTATGAAGATGCGGCAGGGCAAGTGTATGTCGGTACGGTGACCAACGGACTCATGCGCATATCGCCCGACCATCGTTCGGCCGTACGAGTAGAGGGCCTGTCGTGTAAAGACATCTCTGCTATCGAACCCGACCGCAAGGGCAACATCTGGGTGAGCACAATGTATGGGCTCAATCGGATTGATGCCGGTAAGGGAACCATCACGTCCTACTATGCCACCGATGGCATTGGCGGTAATCAGTTCAACGACCGAGCCTCCTGCCTGCTGGCTAACGGGCAGATGGTGTTTGGCGGCACGCACGGACTCACCATCTTCGACCCTGTCAGGCCATATGCCAAGCAAGACATACGGCTGGTTTTCGAGACGCTGAAGGTACACAATAGGATTATCTCGCCCGACGAGAGCGACTGTATAGATGATAACTTGGAAAACAATCCTGTTATTCGCTTGGCCCACGACCAAAACAGCTTCAGCATTTCCTTTGCGGCCTTGGCTTACAGCGACTATGAGCGGGCTACCTATTCTTACCGACTTGAGGGCTTCGACAATTATTGGGTCGACGCGGGCAGCAGCCATGAGGTGTTCTATGCCAATGTTCCTGCCGGACATTACACATTAAAGGTGCGGGCAAAAAGCAAGGGCAACAGCGAGTTTTCGACCGAAAACGAGATCACTATCGTGGTGAAACCGGCCCCATGGAACACTTGGTGGGCATGGCTCATTTACATTGCTGCAGTCACTGTGGCATTGTGGCAACTCTACCGGTTGCGGCAAAGCATGCAGCTTGAGAAGGCTGCCGCGAGACAGGCTGAGCTTGAGAAGGCACAAGAGCAGCGGGTAAACCAGATGAATATGAGTTACTTTGCCAATATCTCACACGAGTTCCGCACACCCTTGACCATGATATCGGGACCTGTGAGCATGCTCTGCGACGACCCAGACCTCTCTGACCAAAACCACCGGTTACTCCTTATCATACAACGTAGCGTGGCGCGCATGCTGAAGTTGGTCAACCAGCTGATGGACTTTAACAAGCTTGAGAACGACACGTTGAAACTCCGTGTGAGACGTGCCGATGTCATCGGTGAGATTATCCGCATCTGCGACATCTTCAAGATCAATGCCGATGAAAAGGGCATAGAACTCTGTCTGTTGGGATTGGAAGACACCTATCTGATGTGGATTGATACCGACAAATTGGATAAAATCATGAGCAACCTGCTCTCCAATGCCATGAAATTCACCCCTAAAGGCGGACGAATAGAGGTGGCTCTTGATGCCGGACAAGGTCAAATGAAGATTACTGTGGCCGACAGCGGCAGGGGAATACCTGAAAATCAACTCGAGAATATATTCCGCAGATACTATCAGTTAGACAACCAGACTGACGGCAAACTCAACTGGGGTACGGGCATCGGACTCTATTATGCCCGTCGGTTGGCAAAGCTGCACCATGGCACGCTTACGGCTGCCAACCGCATTGGGGAGTCGGGGGCTATCTTCACACTGACTCTGCCGCTGGGCGAATCAGAGTATGCCAGCGACGAGCGAGCTGTACCTAGCGACAATCAGACAGAGCTTTATCCCATCGAGCAGCGCGATGATAATCTGCAACCGCAGTCTGTTGATCATGGAAACGGTCTCCCCACGGTGATGGTTGTAGACGATGATACAGAGGTCGTGAACTATCTGCAGACGCTGCTCACGCCTTACTATCATGTAGTCTGTAGGTTTGATGCCGACAGTGCGCTCAAAGCAATAAGTGAGGATGAGCCTAACGTGATTCTGAGCGATGTGGTGATGCCAGGGAAGACGGGCTATGAACTCTGCCGTGAAGTTAAGGCAAATCTACAGTTGTGTCATATTCCGGTCATTTTGGTGACAGCCAAGGCGACGGTAGAGAATCAAGTAGAGGGGCTTAATACGGGTGCTGATGCCTATATCACTAAGCCTTTCGACCCCAAGTTGCTCATGGCAATGATTCGCTCCTTGCTGAACAATAGGGAGAAGGTACGCCAGCTGCTCATCAATTCTACGCAGACAGATGCTTTCGACGAAAGGGAATTGTCGCCTCAGGACAAGCATTTTATGGACCAGCTGTATCAAATCATGGAGCATGAACTATCCAACCAGGAACTGGATGTGGCACGATTGACTGAGATGATGCACATTTCACGAACCAAACTGTACTATAAGATGAAAGGTCTAACAGGCACTAATCCGAGTATATTCTTCAAGACCTATAAGCTTAATCGCGCCGCAGAACTCATACGCGAAGGTAAATATACCATGAGTGAGATAGCTGATCTCACCGGGTTTAGTACGCCAAGCCATTTTTCTACAAGTTTCAAGAAGCAGTTTGGCGTGGCACCGAGTGAATATAAATAAGGTTATGGCGCTATGCTAGCCCTTTTAGCATGTCTATATCAAAAGGGCAGACTCATGGAAATTCCATGGCGTCTGCCCTTTTGCCTGTATTTATGGGTGTGTCTTCTATCTCATATCAAAGTCTATGTTCTTCTGCTCACTGCTGCAATGGTTGGTTCTTGAGCCGGGCGCGGCAGTCGTCAAGGATGGCCAGCAGGTCGGCCGTGGTCTCGGCGCGCAGCATGGCGATGCGCGTCTGGCGGAAGTCGGGGATGCCCTTGAAGATGGGCGAGGCCGCCAGGTGGCGACGGGTGTGCAGAATGCCGCGGTACTCGTCGATGCGCTCCACATTGATGCGCAGCTGCTCTTCGAGGATGTCGATCTTGTCGTCGAGGGTGAGCGGGAGGGCTGGTGGGTTGGTGGGCTGGTGGGTGCGTAGCAGTTCGTCCTTGATCTCCTTGAAGATCCAGGGTCGGCCGAAGGTGGCCCTGCCGATCATCACCGCATCCACGCCGTAGCGGTCGAAGGCCTGGCGCGCCTCTTCGGGCGTGGTGATGTCGCCGTTGCCGATGATGGGGATGTGCATGCGGGGGTTGTTCTTCACCTCGCCGATGAGCGTCCAGTCGGCCTCGCCGGTGTACATCTGCGAGCGTGTGCGCCCATGGATGGTGAGGGCCTGTATGCCGCAGTCTTGCAGTTGCTCAGCCAGCTCGGTGATGATGAGGTTGTCGTGGTCCCAGCCCAGGCGTGTCTTGGCGGTGACGGGAGTCTTCACGGCGTTGACCACGGCACGGGTGATGTCGAGCATCAGCGGCACGTTGCGCAGCATGCCGGCCCCGGCACCCTTGCCGGCCACCTTCTTCACGGGGCAGCCGAAGTTCAGGTCGATGATGTCGGGATGGGCCTGCTCTACAATCTTGGCGGCTTCGACCATCGAGTCGACGTCGCGTCCGTAGATCTGTATGCCCACGGGTCGCTCGTCGTCGTCGATCTTCATCTTCTCCATGGTCGACCTGATGTTGCGTACGATGGCCTCGGCGGCCACAAACTCCGTGTACATCATGTCGGCGCCGTAGCGTTTGCACAACTTGCGAAACCCGATGTCGGTCACGTCCTCCATGGGTGCGAGGAACAGTGGGTAGGGTCCGAATTCGATATTTGAAATCTTCATGTCCTTTGTTTGTTACTTGATTAAATGGTAGGTGCCCCCTGCGAAGGCCTTCACCACGCCCTTCATCTCAAGGGTAAAGAGCAGCGAGGTCACCGTGCCCACAGGCAGGGCGCACTTCACGCTGATGATGTTGAGCTGCAGGTCGTTGGTCTTTTGCAGCACGTCGACGACCTTCTGCTCGTCTGCCGACAAATCGGGGAAGAGCTGCCGCTCGATGCCTTGCTGCCGGGCTTGTGCCAGCAGAGAGTCCTGTTCCCAGCCCATGGCCCTGACGAGGTCTTCGGCCGAGGTGATGAGTGCGGCGCCATTGTCGCGTATCAGGCGGTTGCAGCCCTCGCTGTAGGGTGCTCCCACCGGGCCGGGAAAGGCAAAGACGTCGCGGTTGTAGTCTTTCGAGATGCGGGTGGTGATGAGGCCTCCGCCCTTGGCCGCACTCTCCACGAGCACGCAGGCATCGGAGATGCCCGCCGTGATGCGGTTGCGTCGCACGAAGTTGAGCTTGTCGGCGTTGGTGCGCGTCATAAACTCGGTGAGCAGTCCGCCCTGTGCCACCATCCGGTTGGCGGTGTCACGGTGGGCCGTGGGGTAGAGGTCGTCGAGGCCGTGGGCCAGCACGCCGATGGTCGCCAGTCCGTTGTCGAGGGCCTGGCGGTGGGCACAGATGTCGATGCCGTAGGCCAGTCCGCTCACGATGAGCACGTCGGGGCAGAGTATGCGCAGGTCGGCCACAAACCGCCTGACGAGGTCTTGGCCGTAGGGCGTGCTGTGGCGCGTGCCCACAATGTTGATGATGTGGGTGGCGTTGAGGTCGGCCGTGCCTTTGTAGAAGAGCATCAGCGGTGCGTCGTCACACTCCTTCAGCCGGCGCGGATAGCCGTCGTCGAGGGGTGTGAGCACCGTGATGCCGTGCCGCTCGGCATACGCCAGTTCCTCCTCGGCCCGCTTCCTCACGGCGTCGATGTCAGACAGGGCCTCGCTGATTTTGCGCGGCAGACCGGGAAACAGCGTGCGCAGTTCCTTGCGCTGTTCCACGATGGCCGTGGCCGAACCCAACTGCCGGTACAGCTCCACCATCGTGTTGAGATGGTAGTAGCTCAGGCGCGTGAGGATGGCGGTGTTGAGAAGCTCTTGCGAAGACACGGAGTAAAGGGAGGAGTGAAGCGTGAGAAATGAGGTGGGAACAGAGAGGAGTGAGGGGGAAACCGTTGAGGCTTACTCCTCATAGAAAGGCTTGAAGGCCTTGTCGTAATCCTCGCTCAGCGCCAGCTTGCCGTTGACGAGCGTCACCAGCTCGGCCTCGGCATGGAAGCAGAGCTTCTCGTCGGAGGCACGGTAGATGTCGTGGATGAAGACAAAGCGTATGCCCTCCTTGCGCAGTCCCATGCGCGAGATTATCTCGTCGTCTGAGCGCAGCGGGGTCTTGAAGGCCAGCTGCATGCGGGCCACCACGGCGTCGACGCCCTGCTCGTGGAGCTTTGCGAAGCTCAGGCCCAGCGAACGCAGGAAGCGGTGACGGGTGTGTTCGGTATAATGCAGATAGTTGGCATTGTTGACAATGCCCTCGATGTCGCATTCATAGTCGCGCACATCCATACGGGTCTCGAAGATGTAACGGGTCTTTTTCATTCTCACAAAAATACATAAAAAGCACGGACGATGGAGGAAATGGTTTTTATTTTTAAGAGATTTTAGCCTATACCGCTGACGCGCCCTAGCTGCATTGGCTACCTATGGTCGGCGCGGGCTTTATCGAAAAATCCGATAACAGCGTTCACGACAAGCCATAATGACTATTGGGAGCATCGTGGTAGAATGATTACCTTTGCATGCAGAAAGACAAACAAAGGTAAATAAGATTATGGATACAACATCACTCTACATGGTATTGGAAGTCTGCGTCTGTATTCTACTGACGGTAGGCATCGTAAAATGGAACGAGAAGCACTAAGGTGCTTCTCGTTTCGGTATGTTGGTGGGTTGGTTTGTTGGTTTGTTGGTGGGCTGTCTTCCCTTTCATTTTAGTATATCCTCGAGCAGGGTCTTGGTATAGACCGTCGTCGACTGGGTGAGCATGCGGATAAATTCCTGTGCGGCATGCTTCACGTAGCTGTCTCTGAGAATGTGGATGCAACCCTCCATCTTGTTGTCGGCCGAGGCGATGGGCACAGCCTGCAGACCTTCCTCGTGTACGACGGTCGACTCAGAGAGCACCGTCACATAGTGGGTGCGGTGCAGCAGCTCGAGGATGATGTCGACATGGTTGACCTCCACCTTGATGTTGAAGTTGTAGTCTTGGTCGGCCACCAGCTTGTCGAAGGCATTGCGGGCCTGCAGTCCGCGGGTGGGCAGCACCAGATCATAGCGCTCGAGGTCGTGCAGGTCTACCTGCGACTCGCGGGCCAGCGGGTGGTCGCCCTTGACGATGGCGGCCAGACGGTTGGTGAAGATCACACAACTCTCAATGTCCTTGTCTTTCTTCAGCGGTCGGAAGGCGAGCACGAAGTCGAGCTCGCGCTTCTTGAGCATCATCATCAGCTCCTCCATCGTGCGGTAGTGGATGTTGAGGCGCACGCCCGGATAGGTCTTCATGAAGTCGACGAGGGTCTCCGACATGATGGTGCTGAAAGAGTAGGTCACCCCGATGTTCAGTTCGCCGGTGAGCATCTTCTTCAGGTCTTCGATGTGGTCCATGCACGAGTCGGTGGCCACCACGGCGCGCTGTGCGTAGGGCAACAGCTCCTTGCCGGCACCGGTGAGATACACCTCGTGGCTGTTTCGCTCGAAGAGGGGCAGCCCGATCTCCTGTTCCAGGTGGCTGATCTGTTGCGACAGCGTGCTCTGGGTGATGAAGAGACGGCGGCTGGCCTCCGAGAAGTTGAGGGTCTCGGCGACCTTCAAGAAGTATTTGAGTTGTCTGATATCCATAATCTGTTGGTGTCTTTGTGCTGACAAATATACGTATTATTTTCTGTTATCCATCTCTTTTTCGTCCTAAAATACCCGCTTGGCACAGTGCCTGCCGTGCCTCACCGCTGGTTGCGGCGAGCCACGAGCAGGTCGTAGTAGTGCAGCTTGCGTCGGCTCTCGAGCATGCGCCGCACAAAGATGTTGGGTATGGCCACGCCCAGAGCGATGCATAGGATGGCCAGCGATGCCCTGATGAGGTTGTGCATGCCCACCGTCACCTCGCCCACCACGCCGTGCATGTCGATGAAGGCAAAGAGTGCGCGGTACATCAGCACGCCGGGCACCATGGGGATGACGCTGGGTATCGACAGGCACTGGTGGGGCGTGTGTACCCAGTGCGAGGCCATGGTGGCCACCAGACTCACGAGTATCGAGCCGGCCAGCGACCCGATGATGAGCCCTTGGTCGAGCCCGATGTTGCCGGTGCTGGGGCCCAGGTTCACAAAGTTGCGGTTGCACACGGCGATGATGCCGCCCAGGGCCACCACGGGCAGCAGGTGTCGCGGTGTGTTGAAGATCATCGAGAAGCCCATGGCCGAGATGGCCGCGGCAATGGCAAACTCGATGTACGTATGGTGGGGCACCATGGTGAGGTCGGTCACAAAGTTATCGATACCGCACACGCTGATGGCGAAGGCGATGCCGAAGGCCATGGCCAGCACCATGAGCAGCGTGTTGACGGCGCGTGTGATGCCCGTGCGCACATATCCGTCGAGCATGTCGTTCACGAAGTTGATGAGCGGCACACCCGGCACGATAAACAGGGCGCAGGCCATGAGCGGATGCCAGGGCGTGTCTGAGATCATCCAATGGGGCAGCACGGCAGCCACGGCGGGGGTGAGCGAGATGAGCGACTCGAGCCAGGCCAGCAGGGTGGCCACGAAGGCGGCCACGCCGATGCAGATGAGGTGGTTGGCGCCTTTCGCCACGAGGTAGGTACGCAGGCGCAGGCCCAGGATAGCGGCCGCTGAGGCGTAGAAGAACGCGGGCCAGTCGCAGCCAAACTGTATACAGAATCCGCCGCAGGCCAGTCCGCCGCCCATGGCCACCTGCCACGGCGTGTAGTTGCGTGGCGTGGCGGCGATGGTCTCCAGCCGCTGTTCGTAGCGGTCGAGGCTATAGTTGTCGCGTATGGCTTCCCAGCTGAGGTGGCTGATGCCCGAGATGGCCGTCATGTTGATGCCGTGGTGCGTGCAGCGGCGAAACTTGGTGTAGGAGTGGAGGTCGTCGCCATAGTTCACCATGAGCATGTCGTAGTCGACGTAGATATGCAGCTTGCCGGTCTCCAGGCCCAGAAAGTCGGCCGTGCGCCGCAGGTTGCGGTTGATGCGCGTGGTGTCGGCCGCACATTCCATGAGCAGGCATCCGGTGCGCAGCAGCAGCTCGAGCCTGCGGTTGAGGTCGGCAGTCATGTCGTCGGTATGTCCGAGGCTATTGTCGATGGGGTTGATCGTTGCTGTTGTCATGGCTTATCCCAGTGCAAAGATCATGATCTGTATGGTGACGATACGCAGGAACATGGCGAAGGGGTACACCGTGGCGTAGCCCACGGCGGGCGAGTCGCTCTGCGTCAGGTCGTTGGCGTAGGCCAGCGCGGGCGAGTTGGTGTTGGCACCGGCCAGCACACCCAGCAGGGTGAAGTAGTTGATGTGGAACACCAGGCGTCCGATCAGGCCACCGATGAGGATGGGAATCATGGTGATGGCCAGTCCATAGCCTATCCATTGCAGGCCCTGGGGCGTGGTGAGCGAGGTCACGAAGTCTTTGCCCGTGCCCAGACCGATGCAGGCCAGGAAGAGGTAGAGTCCCACCTCGCGCAGCATGAGGTTGGCGCTCATGGTGCTATAGTTGACGAAATTGTATTTCGGACCAAAATAACCGATGAGCATGGCGATGACGAGCGGGCCGCCGGTGAGCCCCAGGCGCAGCGTCTCAGAGATGCCCGGCAGCATGAAGGGCACGTTGGCCAGCACGCAGCCGAGCACCAGTCCCAGGAAGATGGGGATGAGGTTGGGGTCGCTGTAGCGCTTGGCCGAGGTGCCGAGCATCTTCTCCACATGGCTGATGCCCAGTTCGCTGCCCACCACGGTGACGTTGTCGCCCATCTGCAGCTTCAGGGCCGGCGTGGCCATGAGGTCTACGCCCGAGCGGTGGACGCTGGTGATGTTGACGCCGAAGCTGCTGCGTATGTTGAGCTGGGCAATGCTCTTGCCCTGCACCGACGAGCGCGTGAGCAGCACGCGACGGGTGATGAGGTTGTTGCCAAACTGTTCCCAGTCCATCTCGGTGAGCGTGCCCAGCAGGGCGCAGAGGGCGTCCTGGTCGGCAGGGCGTGCCACCATGAGCACCTTGTCGCCCACATGCAGCACGGTATGTCCGTTGACGGTTTCCTGGTGTTCCTCGCTTCCGGTGCGGCAGATGCGCGAGATGGTGAAGTCGCGCTTGGCCAGTTCGTGTACGTGCTTCACGGTCTGTCCGTCGATCATGGCATTGTCGATAGTCACCGAGAAGGTGTTGACGGTCATCGCCTCCAGGTGTCCGCGTCCGCGCTGTGCCTCAGCATCCTCCTCGTGGCGGTTGATGCGCAGGGCGAAGCGCAAGATGACGAACGACAGCAGCACACCCAGCACACCCATGGGGTAGGTCACGGCATAGCCCGTGGCGATGGTGGGGTCGTCGATGTGGCGCAGGTCGCTGAAGGCCTGCTGGGCGGCACCCAGTGCGGGGGTGTTGGTCACGGCACCCGAGAGCATGCCGGCGATGGTGGCGATGGGCGTGCCCGTAGTGTAGAAGATGGTCAGGGCCGTGGCCACGCTGATGGCGATGATGATGGCCACCAGCGAGTTGAGCACCTTGCCGCCGTTCCTGAACGACAGCACGAAGCCCGGTGCGATCTCCATGCCGATGGAGTAAACGAAGAGGATGAGGCCCAGCTCCTTCATGAAGTGGAGCAGGTGCTGGTCGAGATTAAAATAGAAATAGCCGAAGATCAGGCCGATGAACAGAATCCAGGCGCGGCCCAGCGACACGCCCCTCACTTTGAGTTTGCCAAGGGCCAGGCCCAAGGTGATGACCAACGACAGAATCATGACCGAGTGGGCGACACCGCCGCCCCACAGATCGGGGAAGCCCCGGAACAGGTTTTCGAGAATATTCATAACTTGCTATTTGAAATATCGCTTGCAAAATTATTGATAATCTCGATAGCAACACAGCCCCGGCCTTTGATTCTGTCGATGCCAGCTATTGGTGTTGCCTATATCAGCCGCGGCACGTGGCGCGGTATACCTTAATTTATCAGGGTAGGGACGGGGCCACAGGGATGACGTGCGAGTCTTTGATCTCGCCGATGACGAAGACGCTGTGCAGGCTGCCGATGCAGTCGATGTTGCCCAGGGTGTTGAGCATGAAGTCTTGGTAAGCCTTCATGTCGCGTGCAAAGACCTTGATCATGAAGTCGAAGTCGCCGCTGGTGTTGTAGCACTCGGTGATCTGCTCTATACCCTGCACGGTGTCCATAAACTGCTGAATGAGCTCGTGGGTGTGCTGCTTGAGCCGTATGTTGCACAGCACGATGACGTGGTTGCCCAGCTTGTGGTGGTCGGTCACGGCCACATAGCGCTGGATGTAGCCTTCGCGCTCGAGACGTTTCTGGCGTTCGAAGGTGGGCGAGGGCGACAGGTTGACGCGGGCGGCCAGTTCCTTGACCGTGAGGCGGGCGTTCTGCTGCAGTGCCCGCAGGATGCGGATGTCGGTGGCATCGAGGTTTTCGGTGTTTGCCATTTGCTTGTAAAGGGTTGTTTTGAAGAATAATATCCTGTCTGTAGGGGATATTTTATGCAAAAGTAGAATAATTTTCCGGAATGAGAAGAATATTTGTTGTTGAATTGTTTCTGCCTTAACTTTGCAGCCATGAAAAGGAACTAACAAATATATTATACATCATGACCAAAGCATTACAGCAGGCACCCTTCCGTGCCGATTACGTCGGGAGTTTCCTCCGCCCCGCAGAACTCAAGGAGGCTCGCATACAGTTTGCCGCAGGCTATATCACCGCCGAGGAGCTCAAGGCCATCGAAGACCGGCTCATCACCCGCCTGATAGAACAGCAGAAAGCCCTGGGGCTCGAGGTCATCACCGACGGTGAGTTCAGGCGTGCCTACTGGCATCTCGACTTCATGTGGGGCTTGCAGGGCGTAGAGCACATTGAACTCGACCATGGCTACCAGTTTGTGGGCGAGGAGACCACCAAGGGGTCGCTGCGCCTCACGGGCAAGATTTCGGGCGAGCATCATCCCTTTGTGGAGCATTACAAGTTTGTCAAGCAGTTTGAAGAGCCCGGCGTCATCGCCCGGCAGACCATCCCCGCCCCGGCGCAGTTTCTGGCCGAGCTCTTCCGCGGCGACAACGGCAGCAACACCATGGCTGTCTATCCCGACTTCGACGAGCTGGTGACCGACATCGCCGGGGCCTACCGCACCGTCATACGCGACCTCTACGAGGCCGGCTGCCGCAACCTGCAGTTCGACGACTGCACCTGGGGCATGATCGTAGACGACGACTTCTGGAAGTCGATGGCCGGCACGGGGTTCACCCTCGAGAGCGAGGCCGGCAAGTATCTGCGCGTCAACAACCTCGCCCTGGAGGGCCGCCCCGCCGACCTGGTGGTCACCACCCACGTGTGTCGCGGCAACTACCACTCCACCTACGCCACGCGCGGCGGTTACGACCCGGTGGCCCCGTGGCTCTTTGCCCGCGAGAACGTCGATGCCTTCTACCTCGAATACGACGATGAGCGGTCGGGCAGCTTCGAGCCGCTGGCCTTCATCCCCTCCGGCAAGAAGGTGGTGCTCGGCCTTGTCACCACCAAGTCGCCCGTGCTCGAAGACCGCCAGGCCGTCATTGCCCGTATCCGCGAGGCCGAGCGGTATGTGCCCCTCGACAGGCTCTACCTCAGTCCGCAGTGTGGCTTCGCCTCGTGCGAGATCGGCAACAAGCTCACCGAGGACGACCAGTGGGCCAAGCTCCGTCTGGTGCAGGACATCGCGCGCCAGGTGTGGGGCTAGGCCGCGACCGCCCCGTCAGCCGTGGCTGTGGCGCCGGCGGCTCTTTGCCGCGCAGCTGCGCTTCAGCCCCTCTCGTGGGGCCATACGTCAGCAGGGGCATGTGCCTGCCTTGCCGGGCGTAGCATGGTTCGGGTCGAAGGAGAATGTGTTTCGAGTAGAAGCAGCGTCTCTTTCGACCCGAATCATGTTGTGTTTCTACCCGAAGCACACATCCTGCACCCTCCTGCCGTCGTGGCCCGGCAGTCCTCCGGCCGTATCTCAGCAGTGCGTGCGCATGGCGGTCGTGGTGGCGCGCGTGCGAAGGGTGCGAGGGGTGGGGGCTATGCGTCGTTGACAGCAGGGGGCGGGCCTGGCATAATGATGTTTTAGGTCTAATCTTTGGTCATTTAGTTGCAATGATTTTGAAAGAAAAGACATATCTTTGTGCGCATCCGTCAAACCGCCTTCTCGTCTTCTGTTTGGCTCAGCCTGGTAGTGTGAAGATGATGAAGACAGAACTGCTTGCCGATGAACCAACCTATGCCATTTCGCCATATCCTTTGTACGTGCCTGTTAGGTCTGACCTTCCTGCTGGTGTGCGCGCCTCTGGCTGCGCTGCGGCAGCTCTCCTTCGTCCATGCGGAGACCCGGGGCTATACCGTGTTTTTTTGGGGCAGGCACCGAGGTGTGCGAGTTTACCAATGTTGAGACATCTGTCGCCATGGTCGATGGAAACGAGGTGACGAGTATCACGCTCTACTTCAACACCGACGTGACTGCTACCGAGCCCCACCATCCCTACATGATTCATCCCTCGGTGAAGACCACTGCCCGTGATGCCAGCGGAAAGCGCATCGGAAACTTCATTGCGGGCATCGACATCGCGGAGGCACAGGCCAGCGAGGCAGGTGCCGGCTCGCCCGACGGCCTTGAGCGCGGCATATACATCGTGAACGGAAAGAAATATGCAGTACGCTAAGATATTACCTTGACAATGAAGAAGAATAATTCGGCTCCGCAAACACAAGTAATCATAGTTGCCCAGTCCTGCGCCCTGCTGGCCGGGTCTGCCTCTGTCTCTACCAACAGATTTGCAACGGTAGGAGCTGACGGCAATGCCTTTCAAGACGATTACAACAACGGTGAGATATCAATCGTGGGAGGCGTTATTGACAACGGCCCCAGTTCATCAGCCAAACGCTATGGATTTACTGACAGCTTTGAATAGATGCTTGACATATACTCAGACCATGATAGGAGATACATTCATGATAGAAGTCTCTCTTGATGATTACTAAATGTAACATTTATATGTGATACGTTGGGTTAGATTGTTTCGGGATTCATTGATCGAGTAGAACTCGCCCCATGATACCTGCCGGTGATGGTTGGTTCATGCTAAGCGAGTTCGTACCTTAAAAGTTCGACTACCAAGAACAGCCACAAGGGCTGTGCCACTATGTCTGGCGCAGCCCTTTTCGGCATGATGATACGTAAGCGGTAGATGAGGCTTTATTGCTGTCACGTTATATGTAACTTACGTTACGAAATGAAAAGTAGAGAAAGCAAATTGTGAGACTAAATTGATAACTATATAAAAAAACGTTAAAACGAAAGCATAACAGCATAATTTACAATGCGTTTAGTGTTTGGCGAATTGAATAAATGCCTAAATTTGCCGGCAGATGAAACTTTCGGTGCGAAAGTCGCACTTTCAATTCGTTTATTAAATATCCTAAAAGTCGAAAGCTATGCAGTGGTTTAAATTAAAAACGAGAATTGGCAAGTTCGATTCATTTGCTGAGTTTGCAAAGGAATACAACCTGGGTGGGGATGATTTGGTGATTACCAACGAGTTTCTGTACAAGCCTTTCATGGAACAGCTCAATCTGCAATCGCATTTTGTGATGCAGGAAAAGTATGGTCTGGGCGAGCCCTCAGATGAGATGATGAACAGCATCATTGCCGACCTGAAGGGCGTGTCATTCCGTCGGGTGGTCGCCGTAGGTGGCGGTACGGTAATCGACATCTCCAAGATCTTTGTGCTGCAAGGCATCACCAATGTAACAGATGCCTTTGAGAAGAAAGTGCCGCTGGTGAAAGAGAAGCAGCTGGTCATTATCCCTACCACCGCAGGTACGGGGAGCGAGGTGACCAACCTCTCTATTGCCGAAATCAAATCGAAGCACACCAAGCTGGGCCTGGCTACCGACGAGATACTTGCCGATGATGCCGTGATCATACCTGAGCTGCTGAGGGGGCTGCCCTTTAAGTTCTATATGTTCAGTGCCATCGACGCCCTGATCCACGCCACGGAGTCATACGTGTCGCCGAAGTCGAATCCTTACACCAAGATTTTCGACAGGTCGGCCATCGAGACGATTATCGATATTTTCAGAAACATTGCCCTGAAGGGAGAGGAATACCGCTTCGAGCGTCTGGAAGACATCCTTGTGGCCGCCAACTTTGCGGGCATCGGCTTCGGCAACACCGGTGTGGGTGCCGTACATGCGCTGTCGTATCCCCTGGGCGGAACATACCATGTGCCCCACGGCGAGTCGAACGCCCGGTTCTTCACCGCCGTGTTTAAGTTCTACCAGCAGAAGAATCCCGGCGGTCGCAACCTGCGGGAGGTGATGGAGATCCTGCAGAAGGCGCTCGGCGTAGATGACCATGTGTTCGACGCGCTCGACGCGCTGCTCTTGCAACTCATCAAGCCCGCCAGGCTGAGCGACTACGGCATGAGGCCCGAGGAGATAGAGACGTTCACCACAACAGTGGTAGAGACCCAACAGCGGCTGCTGGCCAACAACTATGTGCCCATGACGGACGAAGAGATCAGGGCTATCTATCAGGGGTTATACTAATTATTATGATCATACGCTGACTTATTGTTATCATATACTATTATCATACACCGACTTATTATTATCATCATACACTATTATCATACACTAACTTATTATTATCATGGAAGAGAATATGAAGACGATGGTTGCCAACGCACGGCAGGCGCAGGAAGTTTATGAACGCAACTTTAATCAAGAAGAAGTAGACCAGCTGGTGAAGATTGCCACCAAAACGATTTTCGACAATGCAGAGATGCTCGCCAAGCTATCGGTCGAGGAAACCGAGATGGGTGTCTACGAAGACAAGGTGGCCAAGATCAGGAGCAAGTCGAAAGGCGTATATTACAACCTGCGTGACAAGAAGTCGATGGGTATTCTCAACATTGACGCTACTACCCACATGATTGAGATTGCCAAGCCCATGGGCGTTGTTGCCGGCATCACGCCCATGACCAATCCGGTGGTGACACCCATGTCGAAGATCGCCTTCGCGCTGAAGACCAAGAATGCCATCATCATTGCCCCACACCCCAAGTCGAAGAAATGCTCGAGTCTGGCCGTGGAGCTGATGCTCGACGCCCTCAAGCCCTATGGTGTGCCCGAGAACCTCATCCAGTGTATTCAGGAGCCGAGCATCGACAAGACCAAGGAGCTCATGGCGGCTGCCGACGTGGTGGTGGCCACCGGCGGCATGCCCATGGTGAAGTCGGCCTATTCGTCGGGCAAGCCCTCATACGGTGTGGGTGCCGGAAACGTGCAGGTGCTCCTCGACCGCAACATCGACTATGATGAAGCCGCGCAGAAGGTGGTCACCGGCCGAGCTTTCGACAATGGCATCATCTGCACCGGCGAACAGAGCTTCATCTACCACGAGGCCGACAAGGAAGAAGTGTTCAGGGCCTTTGAGCGCGCTCATGCCTACATCGTCAAGGACGACGAGCGCCAGAAGGTGATGGACGTGATATTCCCCGAGGGCAAGATGTGCCGTGAGTGTGTGGGACGTTCGGCCATGGAGATTGCGGCGAAGGCCGGACTCACGGTGCCCGAGGGCACCAAGGTGCTCGTGGTAGAGGCCAAAGCGTATGGCAAGGATGAGATGATAGCCAAGGAGAAGATGGTCCCGGTGATGGGTGCCTTTGCCTATAACAACAGTTTTGAAGAGGCCATCAAGATTGCCGAGGCCAACCTCGACTACGAGGGCTCGGGCCACTCGGCAAGCGTACACTCGAAGAACGAGGGCAACATCATCATGGCAGGAAGCATGCTGAAGGTGTCGCGCGTGGTGGTGAACGCCATCAGCGCCACGACGGCAGGCGGCAACATACAGAATGGGCTTGCCGTGACCAACACCCTGGGATGCGGCTCGTGGGGCAACAACTCTATCTCGGAGAACTTCACCTACAAGCATTTGCTGAACATCACCCGCATAGCACCCTTGGCCCACAACATTCATGTGCCCACCGATGAGGAGATCTGGGAAAGCTGATGCACAGCGGGGTAGACGACCTGTCGCGCCCTAAGCATCTTGAGCCAAGCCAATACCTTCTACGCCCGAGGCGCAAGGTATTGGCTTTTTTGATTGCGGTCGAGGCTAAGCCGTCAATCGGATGCCGCTGTCTCGGGGTGGGTAGCTAATGTCCTGTGGTTTCTTCTCCGCCCAGCGGCGATTTTAGTTAAGAAATGTCATGATGTGAAATAAAATGCCGTTGCGTGCGGTGGAGTGACATTATTGTTGTACCTTTGCACGCTGAAAGGGGACTCATCACAGAACGGTAGGGTGTTTTGAAGTAGTCCCTACGGTTTATTTACATTAATATTTTATTTTTGAAGACATTTGAAGAATTGGGCGTCAGCGAAGAGATTCGCCGCGCCATTGAGGAACTGGGCTTTGATCATCCGATGCCAGTTCAGGAAGAAGTAATCCCATTTTTGTTAGGAGAGGGCAACGATGTCATTGCGTTGGCACAGACCGGAACCGGAAAGACGGCAGCCTACGGCATACCCGTGCTGCAGCGCACCGACCCCAAGCGCAAGGAGACGCAGGCACTGATACTGAGTCCCACGCGTGAGCTGTGCCTGCAGATTGCCGACGACCTCAACGCCTTTGCCAAGTATATCGACGGCATGCACATCATCCCCGTCTACGGCGGAGCGTCTATCGACACACAGATCCGCTCGCTGCGCCACGGCGTGCAGATCATCGTGGCCACCCCGGGCCGTCTCATCGACCTGATGAACCGCGGCGTGGCACGCCTCGACCAGGTGCGCAACGTGGTGCTCGACGAGGCCGACGAGATGCTCAACATGGGTTTCTCTGAGAGTATCAACGCCATCTTCGAGGGTGTGCCTGCCGAGCGCAACACGCTGCTCTTCTCGGCCACCATGGGCAAGGAGATCGAGAAGATTGCCAAGAGCTACCTGCATGACTACAAGGAGATTGTGGTGGGCTCGCGCAACGAGGGTGCCGAGAACGTCAACCACGTCTACTATATGGTCAACGCCAAGGATAAATACCTGGCGCTGAAGCGTATCGTCGACTTCTATCCCCATATCTACGGCATCGTGTTCTGCCGCACCAAGCTCGAGA
>JBHAFS010000159.1:0-8120 GCA_041856205.1 Prevotella sp. | reverse complement strand
CGAGATGGAACTGAAGGCCATGAAGCGCTTGAGGTCTTTCTGATGGATGGCAAAGAGGTTGGCGATGGTGATGGAGAGTACCACCACGATCATCAGCATCACCTGCCAGTAGGCCACCATGGGAGCGAAGACCTTCATGAGGATGGCACACAAGGCAAAGGCGGCGGCGCCCTTCGACACTACGCTCAGGTAGCCGGTCACCGAGGTGGGGGCACCCTGGTAGCTGTCGGCCGTCCAGAAGTGGAAAGGCACGAGCGAGATCTTGAAGCCCAGTCCGCTGAAGAAGAACACCATGCCGACGATGGCCATGGGCGTCGCCGTGAGCGTGTTCACCATGTCATCGAAATAGAGTGTGCCGGCCGCACCATAGAGGAAGCTGATGCCGTAGAGCATCACGCCGCTCGAGAAGGTGGCCGTGAGGATGAACTTCGCACCGGCCTCAGCCGACTGATGACGATACTTGTCGAAGGCCACCAGACAGGCCATGGGCACAGAGGCCATCTCCAGTCCGAGGAAGAACAGCAGGAAGTGGTTGGCGCTCACCATCATGTTCATACCCAGCAGCGTGGCGATGATGAGCACGTAGAACTCGCCCTCCTTGAAGCTGGTGTCGGGGCGCTGCAGCCACTCGTTGGCCTGGATGAGCACCACGAGTGTGCCAAAGGCCAGGATGGTCTTGATGACACCCACGCTGGCATTGGTCATATACATTCCCCCGAAGGTGGTGGCAGCCTCGGTGGGGAAGATGTTGATCAGGATATGAGCAAGGAGCAGCACGCCTACCAGCGGGTTGAACCACCGGCGCGACACCGCCTCACCTGTCTTGGGCGCGGTGAAGAGGTCGACCAGGAAGACGATAACCAGCAAGGCCATCAGCGTGACCTCGGGAATCATATTTAAAAACTGACTGTAATCGATATTCATAATCATATTGTATTGAGCCCCTCACCCACCGGGGTGGGTGGGGCTTTGTTTTACATTCCGGCTACTACACCCGAGCCCATGATGTGATGGATCATCGGTGCTACGGCATCATTGATAATGTCTTGTACCCAAAGCGGAGCCATACCCAGGCCGGCCACACAGAATATCAGGCCGGCAACGGCGATGCGCTCGTCCCAGGTAGCATCGGTGAGCTTATAGAACTCGGGGTTAGGCACTTTCTGATAGAGAATCTTGCCCACCACGCGAAGGATATACACGGCGGTGATGACGATCGAGGTACAGGCAATGATGGTGCAGGTGCGGTGGAACGTGTCGTTGACCATGAACGAACCCACGAAGATGTTCATCTCGGCCACGAAGCCCGAGAAGCCCGGCAGTCCGAGGTTGGCCAGACCGGCCACCACGTAGGCCACGGCGAGGAACGGCATGATCTTCATCAGTCCGCCCAGGTAGCGCACGTCGCGCGTGCCGCAGCGGTGGTAGATCATACCGATGACGGCAAAGAAGAGGGCGGTCATCAGTCCGTGCGAGAGCATCTGCATGATGGCACCGGTGCTTGCCGTCTGGGTCATCATACACAGGGCGAAGAGCACCATGCCGCAGTGCGACACCGACGAGTAGGCGTTGATATACTTCAGGTCGGTCTGCACACAGGCCGAGAGGGCACCGTAGACCACCGAGATGGTGGTGAGGATGAGGAAGATCCACGACAGCTCGCGGGCGGCATCGGGCAAGAGGAACATGGCGATGCGGAAACAGCCATAGCCTCCGAGCTTCATCAGCACACCGGCATGGAGCATCGACACAGCCGTGGGCGCCGAGGCATGACCGTCGGGCGACCATGTGTGGAACGGGAAGAGGGCACCGAGGATGCCGAAGCCGATGAAGATGAAGGGGAAGAACACCTTCTGGATGAACACCGGTATGGCATGGCTCTGGGCGATGGCCACGAGGTCCATCGAGTAGGTGCCGCTGAACTGGCCGTTGAAGAAGTAGATGCCCAGGATGCCGATGATGAGCAGCGCCGAGCCGCCCATGAGCATCAGGGTGAGCTTCATGGCCGAATACTCCTTGGGACCGGTACCCCACACGCCGATGAGCAGATACATCGGGATGAGGGCCACCTCATAGAACATGAACATGGTGAACAGGTCGACGGTGATGAAGAACCCGAACACACCCGACGACAGCAGGGTGAACCACAGGAAATACTCCTTCTGCATGGGGTGCTGCTGCCACGAGGCGAAGGTGCCGGTGAGGACGATGATGGCCGACAGCAGAATCATCACCACGGAGATGCCGTCGACACCCGTCCTATAATAGATATGCAAAGACTCGAACCATGGGATGGCGTCGCCGAAGAGGAAGGGATACTGTTCGGCGGGCATCGTCTCGCGCGCTCCGAGGAAGGCGAAGACCAGGTAGACCGACAGGGCAAGCAAAGCCACCGAGCCAACCACCATGACACCACGTACCTGACTGTCGTTGCGGGCAATCCACAGGCCCAGCAGCATCACGACAGGTATGACAACGAATAATGTTAAAAATGTCATTATCTTATGTTATTCTTAATTGTTTACTCAGTTAGCTTACATGCAAAGCAACACCAATGCCAGGGCCACACTGCCCGTGAGGAACCACACGGCATACTGGCGCACGTCGCCGCTCTGCCAGGGACGGATAGTGGATCCGGCCTCCTGCGTGGCCCATGCCGAGAAGTTGAAGGTGCCGTCGATGACGTGGCGGTCGAACCAGGCGATGGGGATGGAGAAGCAGGCAAACACCACCTTGTGGGTGAAGAACTGCCAGGCATCGTCAATGTAGAAGCGGTTGAGGGCTGCCTTGTGCAGGCGCGGCATGCGGCGGGCCAGCATGTCGGCCACGGGCTGCTTCTTGCCGGCATACATCCACGTGGCCAGGGCGAAGCCGATGGTGGCAGCCAGCAGGCTGAACCAGGCCACGCTGCTGAAGTGGAAATGCTGCAGGTGAATGTCCTCAGACAGGCCGCTGGCCGTCACGAAGTGGCCGAAGGGAATCCAGCCGGCCAGACAGGAGATGATGGCCAGGAACACCAGCGGGCCCCACATGATGAAGGGCACCTCGGCCGGACGGCGACGGTGCTCGGGGTCGGCCTCATAGTAGGAGCTGCCCCAGAAGATGACGTAGTAGAGCCTGAACATATAAAACGAGGTCATGCCCGATACCAGGGTCATGAACCAGCCCAGCGCGGGTGAGAAGTGGAAGCAGGCTGCCACGATCTCATCCTTCGAGAAGAAACCGGCCAGGGGCCAGAAACCGCTGATGGCGATGGTGCCGATGAGGAAACAGATGTTGGTGATGGGCATGTACTTGTGCAGTCCACCCATATACTCCTTGAAGTTGCTGCCGATGATGACGATGATGGCACCCGAACAGAGGAACAGCAAGGCCTTGAACATGGCGTGGGTGAAGAGGTGGAACATGCTGGCCATATAGCCCAGTCCGCCCTCGCCCTCTACAGCGGTGCAGACGCCGAGTGCCACGAGCATGTAGGCAATCTGCGAGATGGTCGAGAAGGCCAGGCCGCGCTTGATGTCGCTCTGGGCACAGGCCACGGCAGCGGCATAGAAAGCGGTGAAGGCACCGATGTAGGCGATGTAGTGGAGCGTCTCGGGGGCATACTGCACCCAGATGGGGAACAGCGAGGCCACCTGGAACACACCGGCCACCACCATCGTGGCGGCATGGATGAGCGCGCTGACAGGCGTAGGACCCTCCATGGCATCGGGAAGCCAGATGTGCAGGGGGAACATGGCCGACTTACCGGCACCGCCGATGAACATCATGAACAGGGCCATGGGCAGCACCCAGGCAGCACCCGGCAACTTGGAGGCCAGGGTGGCGTCGGCCGAGAGGTCGTAGTTGAACGTGCCCACATAGAAACTGTAGAACAGGATGCCGAGCAGGAAGAACAGGTCGGCGAATCGCGTCACGATGAAGGCCTTCTTCGAGGCATGCACAGCGGCATGCTTGGGATAGTAGAAGCCGATGAGCAGGTACGAGCACACACCCACAAGCTCCCAGAACATATACATCTGGAAGATGTTGGTGGCCACCACCAGACCGAGCATCGACATGGTGAAGAGCGACAGGTAGGCGTAGAAACGCTGAAATCCCGGCTCATACTCCTCGAGCTTGTAGTGCTCGTCGCGCTCGGCCATATAGCCGAAGCTGTAGATATGCACCATCGAGCTCACGGTGGTGATGACGATGAGCATCATCACGCTGATGGGCGTCAGGCGGAAACCGATGTTGAAGGTGAGCAGCTCAGAGAAGCGCAGCCACGTGAAGTTGAACACCGTGACCGTGGGATACACGCCGTCGGCTCCCCTGCCCTGCACGAAGAAATACTCGTAGGCCGTATAGAGGCTCATGCCCCAGAGGGTGAGCAGCACCACGGTGCCGATGACACCGGCCACCGGCTTTTTCATCTTCATGCCCAGCAGACCGAGTACCAGAAAGCTCAGCAGGGGGAGAAGAAGTATCAAAAATGAATAACTGTAGTCCATTTCTCGATTTAGAATTTCATGTTTTCAATACTGTTCACCTGGTCACTGTGGTAGTTGCGGTAAACGTTGATGATGATGGCCAGTGCCACGGCCGTCTCGGCAGCACTCACACCGATGGAGAACAGCGTGAAGAAGAAGCCTTCGAGCTGTCCGGGGAAGAGGTAACGGTTGAGCACGGCGAAGTTGAGGTCGACGGCATTGAGGATGAGTTCAACGGAGATGAGCATGGTGATGAGGTTGTGACGGGTCACGAAACCAAACACGCCGATGAAAAACAGCAGCGCTCCCAGCGCCAAAAAACATTCTACAGGAATCATTTCTTGTCCTCCTTTCTAGCAATTAGGATGCCGCCGATGATACATGCCAGCAGGAACACTGAGATGAACTCGAAAGGCAATACATACTGATACTTGTTGCTGCCGACGAGGGCCGTGCCGATCTGGCTCATGGGCACCTCCACGTCGGCGAGCTGGGTGAAGTGGGTGATGAACTGTGTCTTGAGATACACCACGACGATGACGCCGAGGCCCACGAGCGAGAGCAGTGCGCCCTGGAAGACGTGGGAGCCCTTGAAGCGCGACACCAGACCCTGGAGCACGTTCTTCGACACCAGGTTGATGGCGAAGATATACATGATGGTGATGCCGCCTGCATAGATGCTGATCTGCGCCGCACCCAGGAAGGTGTAGTCGAGCAGGAAGTAGAGTCCTGCCACGCCGAACAGCACGAACAGCAGGAAGGTGGCGGCCCGCATGATGCTCCTGGTCATCACCGACAGGATTGCTGAGCCAAGGATGACTACAGCGAGAATACAAAATACTACGATATTTGCCATAATCTTCTTACTTGGTCTTGGTGTTAAACTTACCGATGGTGAGCGGTGCGCCGCCGTCGATGAGGTTGGGCAGGCTGCCGCCGTCGTACACCTCCTTGTCGAGGTGCATGACGAGCTTCGAGCGGTCGAAGACAGCATGCTCAAAGTCGTTGGTGAACTCGATGGCGTCGAAGTTGCAGGCGTTGACGCAGAGCTGACAGAACATGCAGTCGCCCAGGTCGTACTGATAGTCGTCGAGCTGCTTCTTCTTGCGGCCGGTCTCCTCGTTGGTCTCCATGTGTGCCACGATGCGGATGGTGTCGTTGGGACAGGCCTTCTCGCACATCGTACAAGCCGTACACTTGTGGTTGCCGTTCTCGTCGCGCTTGAACACCAGTCGTCCACGGAAACGCTTGGAGACGTGGAGCGTGGTCTTGCGGTTCTCAGGATATTGCTCTGTCGACTTGGCTGTGAAATACTCCTTGAGCGTGGTCTTCATGCCCACGGCCAGGGTCTTCACACCGTCGGCAATCTCCTGGAAATATGTTTTTTCGTTGTTTGCCATTGCTATACCTTATTTATTGAATATACCATCCCAGTGCCACACAAACGGTCATGAGCACCAGGTTGAGCAGCGAGAGCGGCATGAGATACTTCCACTCGAGCTTCAGGATCTGGTCGATGCGCAGGCGCGGGAAGGTCCAGCGCACCCACATCAGCAGCCACACCACAGCGAAGGCCTTGGCAAAAAACCATACGAAGCCGGGGATATAGTTCATCACCGTGTCGAAGGCGCCGATGCCGATGTTGAGCGGTGCCCAGCCACCGAGGAACACCGTGGCGGCGATACCTGCGATGACAAAGAGGTTGAGATACTCGGCCAGATAGTAGAAGCCGAAGCCCATGCCCGAATACTCGGTGTGGTAACCGGCGGTGAGCTCACTCTCGGCCTCGGCCATGTCGAACGGGCCGCGGTTGGCCTCGGCGTTACCGGCCACGAGGAACACCAGGAAGGCGATGATGGCCGGCACGTGGCCCTTGATGATGAGCCAGTTCCAGGGGCCTGCCTGTGCCTCCACGATGCCGCTCACCTGCATGGTGCCGGTGAGGGCCACGGCGGTGATGAGGCAGAGGCCCAGCGACATCTCGTAAGAGATCATCTGCACGGCGCCACGCATGGCCGACACCACCGAATACTTGTTGTTACTGCCCCAACCAGCGAGGAAGATACCCAGCACGCCGACCGACGAGATGGCGGTCACGAGGAACACGCCCACGTTGAAGTCGAGGATATGTGCGCCCTTGTTCCACGGCAGGAACGAGAACGTGGCCACCGAGGCGATGATCACCAGCAGCGGGGCCAGGTAATAGAGAAACTTGTCGGCCTTGTCGACGGTGAAGATCTCCTTGATGAGCATCTTCACCACGTCGGCAAACACCTGGAAGATTCCCCAGGGACCCACACGCATGGGGCCCAGGCGGCACTGGAAATAGGCACACACCTTGCGCTCCATGAAGATCAGGGCGATGGCGATGAGCGCGTAGGCTGTGAGAATCAATACGCCCACAACCACACACTCTATCAGGATCGACCAGAAGTCTCCCAGGCCAAGCGTCTGGCGCAGGAGCGAGTCGAACCAAGTCGTTATGATACTAAAATCAAACATCTAAAATTATTTTATCGAACAAACTATTCTATCTTTGTATACACAATTGCGGTGTCAGTATATCCTATCGCACCCGACTCCATAGGTTTCAGTGACAATTTGTTTTTTGTCAAACTGATGATTACAAAACAACTGTATCCGTCTTTTTCTTGCATAACCAAATAAAGTCCCTTTGTTGAGTTACCAACTTTATCTTCTTCAAAAGTCTTTGGTACTTTGTCTGTAAGATAATATTGCAACGTCATACTTGCACTTCCTTTAATATTCTTAAAGTATACGTTTGTAGTAACTTTCCTGCTGTCAAAAGACATTTCTGTTGTTCTATAATCTACTTGCGGAACAGACAGTCTCCATCTCGTATTCTGCAACTGCGTTCTTGACACTATAACCTGACCACTTGCGATACAAGATAATAATAAGCTTAATGATAATATTAAGTACCTCATATTAATTGTTGAAATGGTCAGATGATTTACGAGTTGGAATCCTCCGTCCCCCTAAAACCTTATCGGTCGAGGTCGGGGATGACGAAGTCGACGGCGGCGCCTGTGGCCACGAGGTCGGCAATCTTCTGTCCGCGCAGCATCTTGTCGAAGGCACCGGCGATGGTGAGACCCATGGGACGCATCTTCACGCGGTAGGGGCTCTTGTCGCCACGGCTGTCGAGGTAGACGCCAAACTCGCCGGCTCCACCCTCCACCGAGAAGTACCATTGTCCTTCGGGCACCTTGATGATGGGCTTCTGCTTGATATAGAACTCGCCCTCGGGGATGTTGTCGATGAGCTGCTCGATGATGTCGAGGCTCTGGTAGATCTCATGGATATGTATCATGTAGCGGTCCATGGAGTCGCCGCGGGTACCTACGATCTCGTCGAACTTCACCTTATTATATAATGCGTAGGGATGATGCTTGCGCACGTCGTTGTGCCATCCTGCGGCACGTCCTGCCGGACCGGTGACACCGTAGTCGATGCTGTCGGCCAGGTTGAGCAGGCCCACACCCTCCAGACGCTGGTGGGTGATGATGTTGTCGCCGAAGACGTCGAGGTACTCCTGCACCATGGGGCGCATATACTTGCACAGCGCCTTGGTGTTGGCCACGAAGTTGGGGTCGATGTCGTCCTGCAGTCCGCCGATGCGGTAAT
>JBHAFS010000158.1:0-7015 GCA_041856205.1 Prevotella sp. | reverse complement strand
TGCTCTGATGAACAGGCAGTTATCTCAGCATGAAGCATAAACAAATTTTATGTAAAAGTTAAAAGCTACTATTTATGGGGGATTTCGAAGAGTACTCAGCGCGAAAGCCCCATAAAATAAAGGGTGGGAAACTTTAGTGATATTCTACTATCTTCTGAGATTCGCCGAAGGCGAGCGGAGGAAGACAGGGGAAGCTATCTCCATAAAGCTTGGGGCACTTGAGGTGAGCACGAATCCTCCGCTTGCCTTCGGCGAATCTCAGAAGATATGAGAATATAGCCAGACGCTGTTTGCTCATCGCAAAATATAGGCATGGGCCTCGCCAGCGAGTCGTGTCCTAGAATATCTTACCTGCGGGAATGCTATTGCGCGGTGAGCAATAGAAGCTGTTAGTAGAATATTTCATGTGTATCATGTGGATGTATGACATGCTATAGGAAAAAGCAGTATCCCCATCATATTTCTACTGAGCCCACATAGTCTCATACCTTTGGGTGTGACAGGCTACACACACCAATGCGCTCCAGGTACCCTTATTTCTTCTCTATGCTGATGCCGATATCCGAGATGCCGGGAAGGATCTCTCGCATCATGTTATGGCGCACAGTGATGTGCAGCGAGTCGTCCTTATGCAGTGTCAGCTCAGAGACATGGTAGCGGTATTGGTACGAACTGATGCCTTGTCCCTTGATGCTGCCGTCGTCGCCTATCAACCTGCACACCAGCGTGTCGGTATAGGTCTTCCTGCTCGGGTAGACAGTCTGTTCAACGATGAGCGTGAGGCTCATAAACGGGAAACTTTTGTTGATGCGTAGCCCCAAATCGGTGCCAAAGCGGCCACCCATGGGTACAGGCGGCACATTGAATATCAACGTGTCTACCTTGTCCCAGCCTGCTATCGGCGCATGGTTGTAATGGTCATACACTCGCTCGCCTGTACAGGCAGTGCATAGCAGGGCCATGGTGGCTACGATCAACGCAAAGTGTCTCATGCCTGTGTTGCAGGATTTTCTGGCTTCGGCTGGCTCCCCTTAGTCGGTTGCGGCTCTTCTCTCTGCGTGTTATCCTGGCCGTTGCCATGTTTGTTGTTCTGTCCGTCAGTCGGGCGGTTGTTCTGCTGAGTCGCATACTGTCGGCTCGTCTGGCCTTTGGCCTGGCCATTGGTCGGATTGACATTCTGGCCATTGGCCGGCTTGACCTCGGCTGTGGGCTGCCTGTCAGCTTGTTTCCGGTTGCCATTGCCATTCTTCTTGGCCTGCCGTTGCTGGTCTTGCTGCTTGTTGCCTTTCTTCTTTTTCTTTGCCTTGTCGAAACGACTTACATCGGCATCGGCCAACAAGTCTACCGACTTCTTGCCCTCCTTGGCGTTCTGGTCGTCGAGCAGCGATACGGGTTTGGCACCCTTGCGGTTCATGATGATGATCTCCTTGGCCCTGCCGGCAGTGATGGTCTCCAGGTTCACGGCCAGGTTCTTGTCGGTGGAGTAGGTACACAGACCGGCCAGTATATCGGTCTTGAAGAGATAGTAGTCGCCGTCCTGCGCCTGTAATACAGCATCCTTGGGGGGCATCTGCCTACCGGCTTCCACATACTGGTCAACCTCATAGTTGAGACAGCACTTCAGCTTTGCACACATACCTGCCAGTTTCTGCGGGTTTGGCGATATGTCCTGTATGCGTGCGGCATTGGTCGACACGCTCGAAAAGTTCTTCATCCACGTGGCACAGCACAGCTCGCGGCCGCAGGGACCTGTACCGCCGATGCGTCCAGCCTCCTGTCGGGCACCAATCTGCTTCATCTCGATGCGCACATGGAACGTGTCGGCCAGCACCTTGATAAGTTGGCGGAAGTCGACGCGCTCGTCAGCAATATAGTAGAAAATAGCTTTGTTGCCGTCGCCCTGATACTCCACGTCGCCTATTTTCATCTGCAGCGCGAGGTCTTTGGCAATCTGGCGGCTCTGTATCATCGTGGCATCCTCACGGCTCTTGGCCTCCTTGTATTTGTCCATGTCCACCGGTTTGGCAATGCGGTAGATGCGTCTGATGTCGGCTTCCGACTTCAGGTTAGCCTTCTTGATCTGTAGCTTCACCAGTCGGCCTGTCAGCGTCACCACCCCGATGTCATGTCCGGGGTTGGCCTCCACGGCCACGATGTCGCCTTTCTTGAGGTCTAGGTTGTTGACATTGTGGTAATATCCTTTGCGTGTATTTTTAAACTGCACCTCCACCAGGTCGGTCGACTCGGCATTGCCCGGCACGTCGGCCAGCCAGTCGTAGGTGTTCAGTTGATGGTCTTGCCTTCCGACAGCCTCATTGCTGAGTCCTCTTCCACAACCATTACATATATTACAATTTCCCATATTATCGTCTTAAAAAAATAATCATATCCAAGGCCAGATTAAAGAACTGAATCTTTGCATTGGCGTTCTGTCCGATATCCCTTCGGGTGCGTTGCATCATTTCGGCGATCTCCACCACATTGGCTTCGTTGATAAACCGTGCGAAGTTGGTGGCAAAGGTCTCCTCCTCGCGAGTCATGTAAGTGAGCTCGGGTTGACGGAAGTTGAACATAAAGTTCTCGCGCACCATCTTCATGAAGTAGCTCAGCATACGGCGTTGCTTCTCCCTTCCGAATGTCGACACCGACTCGCTCCACTGCCTCAACCCCTTGACATCTCTCATATAGGCCTGCCTCATGAGCAACACAAAGAGGTCGAAGAACTGGCGGTTCTCGTTGCCCGCATCGAGCTCCTCGGTGGCCTTGAGCCAGTTGCCCGCCGATGCCCTTGCGATGCGTCGCGCGTCGTCCTCGCCAATGCCCCTGCGGGTGACGAGTGCCTGGGCGAGGTCGTCTTCGCCGATGCGGTGTACGTCGAAGCGCTGCACCCTGCTACGTATGGTCTCCAGCAGGAGTTCCGGTTCCTCCGACACCAGCAGGAACACTGTCTGCTGGGGGGGCTCCTCCAGCAGCTTCAGCAGTTTGTTGGCACAGGTGAGGTTCATACGCTCAGGCAGCCACACCAGGCTTACCTTGTAGCCACCCTGGCTCGACTTCATGTTCAGCTTGTGTGCCAGCACGTCGCTCTCGGCTTCGTAGATCACCGCCTGCTGGTTCTCCGCATTCATGGCTTCCATCCAGCGGTCCATGGTGAAGTAGGGGCCTTTCTCGAGCAAGGCATGCCACTCCTTTGAGAACTCATCGCTCACCATCTTGTGGTCGCTCGACGTTCCCTTGGGTTTGATGACCGGGTAGGTAAAGTGCAGGTCGGGATGCTGCCACTTGCGCAGCATGGCCTCGGCATTGAGCACCATAGCCTCGCTTTGCAACAACGACAGTCCGTTCACCCGATCTCCCAGCAGATACGACGCAAAGGCCAATGCCAATGCCATCTTGCCGCTGCCCACCGGACCCGTGAACAACAGCGCATGAGGCACGCGGGCCTCGCGGGCCAGCTGCATGAGCCGTTCCTGCGCCTCTTCCTGTCCTATCACTTCACTGAACTGCATATCAGAATCCAAGGTTTCTTACAATCTCCACCACACTGTCTACAGCCGACACGGTATAGAAGTGAATATTGCGCACACCGGCGGCATAGAGCTCCTCACATTGCCGCGTGGTCCACTCAATGCCCAGTGCCTTAGCATCCTCATCGGTCTGGCACCTCACGGCCGCCTCGGCCAGCGGCTGCGGCATGTCGCAGTGGAAGGTCTTGGGCACCTGTGTGATCTGTGAGAGCTTGGCAAAGGGTTTGATGCCGGGAATGAGAGGTATGGTGATGCCCATCGCACGGGCCTTTTCCACAAAGTCGAAATAAGCCTTGTTGTCGTAAAACAGCTGTGTCACCGCATATTCGGCTCCCAGGTCTTGCTTCATCTTGAGGTACTGCATGTCCATCTCTATGTTGGGTGCCTCCTCATGCTTCTCGGGATAGGCCGCCACGCCGTAGTGGAATGGCTTGCCCGGATGCTTGATGGGCGAGCCGTCATCGAAGAATCCCTCGTTGAATCGGTTGACCTGTCCTATCAGTTCCGTGGTGTGCGCATAGCCGCCGGGGGTGGGGGTGAACATCTTGTCGTCGCGCGCCTTGTCGCCCCGCAGCAGCAATAGGTTCGAGATACCCAGAAACTGAAGGTCGATGAGCTCATATTCTATGTCTTCCCGCGTGGCTCCCCCACAGATGACATGTGGTATCACCGGAATGTTGTAATGTTGCTGTATGGCCGCAGCGATGGCAATGGTGCCGGGTCGGCGGCGAATGTGCTGACGCTCATATTGCCCGTTCTCGAGCTCGCGGTAGACATACTCGCTGTGGTGCGTGGTGATGTTGATAAAGAGTGGTGCAAACCCCTTGATCTTGTCGATATTGCGAAACAGGGCTCCCGTGCCGTTGCCCTTCAGGGGCGGCAGCACCTCGATCGAGAAATTTCGGTTTTGCGGGTTGCTATCTAATAAATTGCTGATATTCATGTGTTGTACCTTCTGCTGAGGGGTAATTGGCTACAAAGTTAACAAAAAAAAACCTCATTCTCGCAAGAAACAAAGGTTTTAAATCACATTTGCGCAGCAGCACGAAAGTAGCATGGAGTCAGGAGCTTTATGAATCTTTAACGCTCGTGAGTCACAAATGTGACCCGAAGGTGGTCTCCCGGCATCGTAACTTTGCAGTCAGAAGTTACGAAAAGAGTGTAATTTATTGGAAATGAGCATTGGGTAATCGCTCATAATAGTAATAGGTTACGAATTAGTTAGTTATCTACTGCATTATTCTTCTGTGCGTTGCGTAACCTTCAAAGAACTCTTCGTATGCAAAAGTAACAATAAAACGGGAGATTTAGAAATGAATCTCCTGATTTTTTCTTCTCACACAAGTTTTTCCGTAAAAGCGATTTTATCCGTCAGCACACCATCGCCCAAAAAGATTTTGAACGAACGTGTGCCGACTGCCGCATAAGCGGAGAAAAGGGCTTTGCCTCACGCCTAAACAATAGTTTAGACTGATGAGACAAGGCCCCTTTCTTTTGTGCTTATGCCAAAGAGGTGCTTTTACGGGGTTTTGACGATTTTTCTTTTTTCGTTGTCCTTTTGAGCCGGAAGCGGAAAGCCGTGTATGACCGCACATTCCATAAATGGAACAAGCCGTCACTCACGGCAGACAAACCGGGAAGAATGATTTTATCCATCCGACCAAACACGTTTGGCCAAACAGATAAAAACATACTTCCTTGCCGATGGTTTGCTCGGTTTCACGCTACCGGCTATGTTCTTTTCTGTTGGGGATGTCTTTTTCACGGATTTCTCTTTTGAAGTTTTCCTGTCTAATCTGCCTCCACTTCCGTTTACCTCCATTTTCGCGCCTTTCAGTGAGCCGCATCAGGCAGTCATTTTCGTGCTGGGTGCAAAGGTAACTCCGGGATTGTACGGGAAAGCAAGGTCAAGCCTCCTGTTTTCTGGAAAAATCTCCAGCCTTTCGGGTAGTATTTTTCCGAAAAACCTTGCATTCCCTAATCCCTACCTTTTTAAGCACCCGAAACGAAAACGACCGATGCGACAGAAAGACGCATTAAAAAAAATGTCGGATAAACGAGAAGCAGATAAGATAGTTTGAAACTCAACTCCCTCAGCTCTTGAATCCGCATTAAAAAACAAAAAATCAAAAACAAAACGGATATGAGAACGGCAATAGCAACAAAATTCGTGGCATGGGAAGTACCAAGTTTGGAGAACCTGCAAGGCAGCAAGGTGTACGGACTTCGCACCAAACTGAACAATGGTGAGAAATTGAGCCGAGAGGAAAAGGATTGGCTTACACGCAACGTGAACAGCAACACCTATTTCAAGAGCGCAGTACCCTTGCAAGGTTGGATGTTTGACTTTTCCGACATTCTCCGAACCTACATTGTAAAGCAGTATGGACATTGGGCGGAATACAAGGCTACCGACAAGACCGCACTCCGCAGTTTCCTATACGGCAGGATAGACAGCATCGTGGAACTTAACAAATGATACGGCTATGACAGCAACGGTAAATTTCAGACAAATGGCGCAATACATAGGGCTTGCGATATGCACCCTAATCATGCGCACCGCCTTTTGGGTGTCCGGCATCCTTTGGTACATCGTCAGAGAGATAATAAACGGAGTGTTCCGAGTGGCAATAGGGGTAATCGTGGCTATTCTTTCCGTTATCCTGTTCTTCGGCTTCATTCTTTGGTTATTCACCCTTTAATCCCTACCGACATGGCAAAGAGAAGAAGCAAGACAGTGGAGCAACAATGCAGATACTACGAGGTGGGCAACATCTTCGAGTACATGGTGGAAACATACCTCAACGGCAATATGTCCGTGTTCCGTGGACTCTACCACGAACTGAACAAGGACGCACGGAAGGACTTTATAGACTTCCTATTGAGCGAGGTTGAGCCGATTTATTGGAGGGAGATTTTGAAACATACTATTTGACAACTCATAAAAACGACAGCGATATGAAAGGAACAGACCATTTCAAAAGAACGATACAAATGTATCTGGAACAGCGGGCGGAGGAAGATACGCTCTTTGCGAAGAAGTACCGCAACCCTGCCAAAAACATAGACGAGTGCGTGCCCCACATTCTGAACCATGTGCAGAAAAGCGGTTGCAGCGGCTTCACGGACGGAGAGATATTCGGGCAAGCCATCCACTACTATGAGGAAAACGAGATAGAGGTGGGCAAACCTATGAACTGCCAAGTGGTGGTGAACCATGTTGTGGAACTCACGGAAGAGGAAAAGGCGGAGGCACGTCAGAACGCAGCTCGCAGATACCAAGAGGAGGAACTCCGCAAGTTGCAAAACCGCAACAGACCGCCAGCGAGAAAAGTAACCCAATCCCAACCCTCATTATTTGATTTAGGCTTATGAAACCGAAGACCAAGATACAGAAAAAGGTGGCAAGACTTTCAGCCAACCTTCGCCCCATATCAGCGACACAAATAGATTGGGCATACCGCCACTGTATTGAACATATCGGCTAC
>JBHAFS010000157.1:0-26977 GCA_041856205.1 Prevotella sp. | reverse complement strand
TCGTCGAGGAGCGTGCTGTCGGGCAGCGGGCCGCTGTTGACAGCCACTGTGAAGATGTTGGCCGCCACGCCGGCACGCACGCCGAGTGGCGCATTCTCTACCACGATGCCCTCCCATGGCTGCAGGCCGCCCGCCTTGCGCAGTCCCATGAGGTAGGGGTCGGGATAAGGCTTGCCCCGCTCGACGTCGTAGGCCGTCACCACGTGGTCTTCGTCGATAAACTCGTTGAAATCGTCGATCAGACGCTTGATGAGCGGGCGTTGGCCCGAGCCCGTGACGATGCAGATCTGCATGCCGGCGGCCTTGATCTTGCGCATCAGGGCAACCACCCCGTCGAAGATGGGCGCCTCGCCCATGGTGTGGAAGATGTGCGACTTCACGTCATACATCTTCTGTGCCTCTTCCAGCGTGATGTCCTTGTGCTGTTGTGCCCACACAAACTGGCGTATGGTGTCTATGCCCCGCGCACCCTCGGTGGCGTAGGCGTCGGCGGCTGTCATCGTGATGCCAAACTGCTTCATCGACTGCTGCCAGGCCACGACATGGTGCGGCATGGAGTCGTAGAGCACGCCGTCCATATCAAAAAGCACAGCCTTGGGACAGAAGGTCCCAAAGCTGTGCCCTGTTAAGTATTGCTTGATTTGCTGTTCAAACATTTATTTCTCCTTGGCAAGACGTTCCTGGATGGCCTTGCTCTCTGCCTCGTAGCCGGGTTTGTTGAGCAGGGCAAACATGTTCTTCTTGTAGGCCTCCACACCGGGCTGGTTGAAGGGGTTCACCTCTTCGAGCAGACCGCTGATGCCGCAGGCAATCTCGAAGAAATAGATGAGCTGGCCGATGTAATACTCGTTGAGCTCGGGCACGCTGATGCGGATGTTGGGCACGCCGCCGTCGACGTGAGCCAGGCGAGTGCCGAGCTCGGCCATCTTGTTCACCTCGTCCACGCGCTTGCCGGCGAGGAAGTTCAGGCCGTCGAGGTTCTCCTCGTCAGAGGGGAAGTCGAGCTTGCGGCTGGGGTTCTCTACCGAGATGACGGTCTCGAAGATCGAGCGCTCGCCGTCCTGTATCCACTGGCCCATAGAGTGGAGGTCGGTGGTGAAGTCGCAGGCTGCGGGGAAGATGCCCTTGTTGTCCTTACCCTCGCTCTCTCCGTAGAGCTGCTTCCACCACTCGGCGATGAAGTGGAGCTTGGGCTGGAAGTTGGCAATGATTTCAATCTTCTTGCCGGCCTGGGTGTAGAGGGCCTGACGCACGGCAGCATACTGCGCGGCGATGTTCTCGGCGAAGGGAACGGCAGGAGCCGAAGCCTTCTCCATGTCCTGAGCACCCTTCACCAGGGCCTTGATGTCGAATCCGGCGATGGCGATGGGCAGCAGACCCACCGGTGTGAGCACCGAGAAACGGCCACCCACGTTGTCGGGGATGATGAAGGTCTTGTAGCCTTCCTTGTCGGCGCAGGTACGGGCAGCACCCTTCTTGGCATCGGTCACGGCAACGATCACGTCCTTGGCCTCGGCCTTGCCGCGCTGTGCCTCACACTGCTTCTTCAGCAGGCGGAACGTCAGCGCCGTCTCTGTGGTCGTGCCCGACTTGGAGATGTTGATGACACCAAACTTCTTGGTCTTGAGATATTCGGTGAGTTCAGAGAGGTAGTCCTCGCCGATGTTGTTTCCTGCAAAGAGGATGTTGGGGTTCTTCTTGTCGTCGTTGACAAGCCAGGCAAAGCTGTTGCCCAGGGCCTCGATCACGGCACGCGCACCCAGGTAGGAGCCGCCGATGCCGGCCACCACCACCACTTCGCACTTGGTGCGCAGGGTGTCGGCCACAGCCTGCACCTCGTCGAGGAAACTGTCGGTCGTCTCAGTGGGCAGATGCAGCCAACCGAGGAAATCGTTACCTTCGCAAGTGGCGTTCTCAAGGGCTTCCTGCGCTTTTTTCACTTTTGGCTCGTAAGAGTCCACGGTACCTGCTGCCAAGAACTGGACGGCCTTTGTTGTGTCTAAAGAAATGTACTTCATCTTTTTACCTAAATGAATCAGTTAATAATTTAATCTCTATCTGAGGATTGATACGTTCGTACAAGATGTTGTAGACGGCATCGAGGATAGGCATGTTGACGTGCATGTGACGGTTGATCTCCTTCATACACTTCGTGCCGAAATAACCTTCGGCAATCATCTCCATCTCGATCTGTGCCGACTTCACGCTGTAGCCCTTGCCAATCATGGTGCCGAAGGTACGGTTGCGCGAGAAGTTGGAATATCCCGTCACCAGCTGGTCGCCCAGGTAGACGCTGTCGTAGATAGAGCGCTCGATGGGATGGATGGCGGTGAGGAACCGGTTCATCTCTTGCACGGCGTTGCTTATCAGCACCGCCTGGAAGTTGTCACCATACTTCAGTCCGTTGCATATACCTGCGGCGATGGCATAGACATTCTTCAGCACCGACGAGTATTCGATGCCGATGACGTCGCTCGAGGTCTTGGTCTTGATAAACTCGGAGGCGAGCACCTCGGTGAAGGCCTGCGCCTTTTCGAGGTCTTTGCAGCCTATGGTGAGGTAGCTCAACCGTTCGAGGGCCACCTCCTCGGCATGCGAGGGGCCGCCGATGCAGGCCAGGTTCTCATAGGGAACGTCGTAGACCTGATGGAAATATTCGGAGCAGACCAAGTTCTCATCGGGCACGATACCCTTGATGGCCGTGACGATAAACTTGTCGCGGATGCTTGTCTTGAGTTTCTTCAGGTGGTTTTTGAGGTAGGGCGAAGGCGTGACGAACACCAGTGTGTCGTAGGCCTGCACAATCTTGTTCATGTCCGACGAGAAGAATATCTCATTGGTGTCGAAGCGTGCCGACATCAGATAGGCGGGGTTGTGCCCCAGGCGCTTGAAGTCCTCAATGCGGTCGTCGCGTCGCATATACCATCCGATGTGGTGCGTGTGCGACACCACAATCTTGGCAATGGCTGTGGCCCACGAGCCACCTCCTATAATTGCTATCTTACCTACATTGAACATCGTCTATATATGTCTGCCTGGCATACCAATGCCCGGACCTCCCCTCCCTGATGAGGAAGGATGGCCCAGGCTCTTATCCTTTGGCCTTCTCGATCCACTGCTGGATGTCGTCCACTGAAGGCTTCTCGTAATCCAACTTATATTTCTTGTTGATCTCGCCAATCTTCTGCTGCAGGCCCTGTGCCTTCTCGTCCACGATGTCGGAGATGAGATTGAAGCCTGCCTTGCGCAACACATACACCCAGTTCTCGGGCACGCCGATCTCGGCCCATTCGGCGATGGAGCTCTGCGGCATCTTCTTCTCGGGCTTGAGCTGCGGGAAGAGCATCACCTCCTGGATGTTGGGCTGGCCGGTCATAAACATCACCAGGCGGTCGATGCCGATGCCGATACCGCTGGTCGGCGGCATGCCGTATTGCAGGGCGCGCAGGAAGTCCTGGTCGATGATCATCGCCTCGTCGTCGCCCTTGTCGGCCAGCTTCATCTGGTCGATGAAACGCTGTTCCTGGTCGATGGGGTCGTTGAGCTCCGAGTAGGCGTTGGCCAGCTCCTTGCCGTTGACCATGAGCTCGAAGCGCTCGGTCAGTCCGGGCTTAGAGCGGTGCATCTTGGTCAGGGGCGACATCTCCACCGGATAGTCGATGATGAACGTGGGCTGGATGAACGTACCCTCACAGAACTCACCGAAGATCTCGTCAATGAGTTTGCCTTTGCCGAAGGTCTCGTCCACGGTCTCGAGCTTCAGGTCCTCGGTGGCAATCTTGTAGATTTCTTCCTCGGTCTTGTCCGAGAGGTCGAAACCGGTCTTCTCCTGGATAGCCTCCAGAATGGGCAGCCGGCGGTAGGGCGCCTTGAACGAGATGACCTGGTCGCCGTTCTTCACCTCCGTGGTACCGTTCACGGCCACGCAGATGGTCTCGAGCAACTTCTCGGTGAAGTCCATCATCCAGTTGTAGTCCTTATACTGCACATAGAGTTCCAGACAGGTGAACTCAGGGTTGTGGAACTTGTCCATGCCCTCGTTACGGAAGTTCTTGCCAATCTCGTACACGCCCTCGAAGCCGCCCACGATAAGTCGCTTGAGATACAGCTCCGTGGCGATGCGCATATACATGTCGATGTTGAGCGCATTGAAGTGGGTGATGAACGGCCTGGCGCTGGCACCGCCTGCGATGCTCTGCAGCGTGGGTGTCTCCACCTCGGTATAGCCTGCCTCGTCGAAGAAGCGGCGCATGGTGCGCAACACGGTGGCACGCTTGATGAAGGTATCCTTCACGCCGTCGTTCACCACCAGGTCTACATAGCGCTGGCGGGCCCGCATCTCGGGGTCGTCAAACTTGTCGTAGGCCACGCCGTCCTTATATTTCACGATGGGCAGCGGCTTGAGGCTCTTGCTCAGCAGCGTGATCTCCTTGGCGTGTACCGAGATCTCGCCCGTCTGCGTTCTGAACACAATGCCCTTCACGCCGATAAAGTCGCCGATGTCGAGCAGTTTTTTGAATACCTTGTTATATAGGTCTTTGTCCTCGCCCGGACAGATGTCGTCACGTGTGACATAAACCTGAATACGGCCCTTGCTGTCTTGCAGTTCCACAAAACTGGCCTTACCCATCACCCGACGGCTCATCATACGGCCGGCGATGACAACCTCACGGTTCTCGTCTTCCTTAAAATCGTCTCTGATATCCGTTGAGAATGCGTTGGTGGGATATGCAGCGGCGGGATAGGAGTCGATGCCCATGTCACGCAGTTCCTGTAGGCTCTGACGACGGCCGATCTCCTGTTCACTTAACTCTAAGATGTTCATTTTATACAATATTCGAATATAGTTGCTTATGTGATGCAAAGTTACTAAAAAGATATGAAACTCGTTTCTTATTTAATAATTAATAACCACGAAGTGTGCAACCGTCGCGCAAAGGCACGGCTGTCACCCTTCGTGGTCATCGGTAGGGGGGGGGTGGCACTGCGCAACGACCGCAAGCGCGTTGCGCAGCGACTCAGAGTTTGATGTAGATATGCCGTTTCCACAGGGGGTAGCCCATGGCGGCGTGTATGGCCACGAAGGTGGCGGCAAAGGCCACGCTGGTCCAGTAGCCGTCGACGATGACCTTCTGCAGGGCGGCATAGAGCATGGTGCTCACGCCCGTTGCGCCGAAGACGATGGCGATGAGTTCGCTGGCCACATAGAGAAACAGCGGGTTGGTGCCGAAGACGAGTGCCCAGCCCCAGCGCCGGTCGGTGGTGGGGCGGTCGGCGTGGCCCTGCCTGCTGTCGATGAGCCACACCAGCAGCCCCTGGAGCAGCGAGGCGAAGCCGCAGGTGACCAGCACGTATGACGGACTCCAGATGCGCTTGTTGAGCGGCATGCCGAAGCTCAGCAGGAATCCCACCATGACAAGCACGGCACCGGCGATGAGCAGGGTCAGCGTGATGTCGCGTGTGCGCTGCCGCGTGTCGTCGCCTCCCGCGGCGAAGGCCAGATGTGCCACCCAAAACCCAATCATGGTATGGGCGATGGAAGGCAGGGTAGAGAGCAGGCCCTCGGGGTCGACGGGAGAGCGGTGGTAGAGGTGGTCGGCGCCCAGCACGGCCTTGTCGACAATGGCCAGGATGTTGGTCTCGGCGTTGTAGTCGTATCCGCCGTACAGCAGGATGACGCCCCCGTAAAACACCAGCAGCCCGACGATGATGGCCGGGAAGGCCTTGAGCGTCTTGCTGCCGTTGGCGCAGGCCAGGGCCAGCAGCGCCGTGGCGGCGTAGCAGAGGGCTATGCGCTGCATCACGGCCAGGATGCGCAGGTGGCCGAAGTCGAGCGCCTGCCCGTGCAGGGCCATGTCGAACCAGTTGATGAACAACCCGATCAAGAACAGCAGACACGTGCGCTTGGCAATCTTCCGGCCCAGTCGGGGCGACCACTCGAAGTGGCTCTTGCTGAGGCTCAGGTAGGTGGATATGCCCATGATGAAGAGGAAGAACGGGAACACCATGTCGCATAGCGTCATGCCGTTCCACCGGGCATGTTGCAGGGGTGCGAAGATCTGTTCGCCGCCGCCGTTGTTGACAAAAATCATGAGCATCACCGTCATGCCCCGGAGGATGTCAAGACTGATCAATCTCTTGTTCATTGTTTTGTTTGATATTAAACCTTGGTATTCAACAAGTCTTACCTACTTTCCAGAAAGTTCATCACCTCTCTGGCCATGTCTACGCTCTGCCCCTCGGGCTCAGGCGAGTAGGTGTTGTGTTGCAGCGTCCACGGCTCCTCGATGGCATACCAGTCGATCACCGGTGCGGCGGGCAGGGCCATGGCAAAGAGCTCCGAGGAGGTCTTGTTGGCGTTGGGCCCACCTCCCAGCGCATCGGGGTCGGGCTGGGCGTGGCGTGCCATCTGCCGCGACAGGGCGTCGAGCCAGGTGTGCCAGCGCACGAAGTAGAAGTCTTTGAGCAGTCCCTGCCACTCCTTGTGTGCATAGTCGCGCAGTCCGCCTTGGTCGGCACAGGTACGGTTTCCCCAAGTGGTAATCTGCACGCGGGCGTTCCATTCATAGAGGTCTTTCTCCTCGGGCGTGCGTCCCAGGCTGCGTGCAGCCTCGGTCCAGTGTCCCAGCCTGAACTCGCGCCTTGTGCCCAGCAGGCGGTCTTGCAACAGCAGCATGTTGAGAAACCGTGCCGAGTCTTGCGTGAAGGCCTTGCGGGCGAAGGCGTTGTAGTCGGCCATGGTGCGCAGATATTGCAGGCGGGCCTGGTCGTCGAGTGCCTGGCGCACGATGTCCACCAGGTCGTATTCAAAGTTGTTGTTGCCCCGGTATTTCTCGGCCACGTCGGTCATCAGCCTTGCCGCGCGCAGCGTGGCCTCGGGGTCGTAGTAGTTGCGCATCTTCGACCAGCTCTTCACCTGAAAGTTGTTGAGCGAGGGCCGTGCGTCGAAGATGCTCTCGTGCGGGCCCTGCTGGTTGTTGCCTGCCGGACAGTTGTAGATGGTGCTGGCCAGTATCTGCCAGGCCTCCTGTATCTGCGGGTCGTCGGTGCCATAGCGCGCCCTCACATAGCGGCGCGTCCACTCCTCCTTCGAGAACGGCCTACCGCCGACGGTGGTGAGCGAGTCGGCGGCCAGCCACACCAGCTCGCTCATCAGCTCGAACATCACGGGGTTGTTTTCCGAGCCCTCCATCGTCAAGCCGATGCCCCTGAGCTGCCTGCGGGCGTTGGCGAGCGGCGTGTCGGGTGCTGTGGCGAGCGTGAAGTTGTGGATGAGCTGGTCCATGCGACCGTGCAGCCCCACGTTGGCCCCGAAGTTCTCGAGCATGCAGAACAGCCACTGGTGCTTGCCGTAGCCCTCGGGGCGCTGCCAGATGGAGGGTGCGCCGAACATCGGTCGGCACTCCGAGAAGAGGTCGAGCACCAGCAGGTCGCCCTCGGGCAGGTGGTCGATCATGGCCGGCCGCGGGTTCTCGGTCCATCCCTGTATCACCCAGGTGGCCTTGTCGTTGGCCCGCTTCATGGCCGCCAGCAGCTTTTGTCCGGCCTTGCCGTAGTCCACTGACGCGTCGTCGGCCGTCTCGTGAAACGGATCCATCGAGTAGTAGTCGGCCTTGCCGTAGAGGCGTGTCAGCTCCCGGTAGTAGAGGTCGGCAATCTCGTCGAAGCGGCTGTCGGTGGCGCTGAGGTTGGCCGGGCGGGTATATCCGTTCCAGGTGCCGCCCGGCGTGACGTCGAGCCCCAGCTTCGCCTTGGCGTCGTGGGGCATCATACCGCAGTAGCCGGGCAGCACGGGCTTCATGCCCAGCTCGCGCTCGCGCCCCAGAATCTTCTTCTGCAAGGCCTCCTGCTGGCCGTACCATGAGCGGGGCAGCGGACCGCCCCATCCCTCCAGGTTGTTCATCTCCCACCAGGCCAGGAAGGCCGGTCCGGCGATGAAGCGCCCCACCTCGTCGTCGCTATAGCCCAGCTTCAGCAGCATGTTGCGCCACACCGTCTCGGCCCCCACCACAGCCAGCGGCATGTTGATGCCGTGCAAGGCCATCCAGTCGATCTCCTGCTCCCACCGTTTCCAGTCCCAGAAGGCCATCGAGTAGGAGAAGGTGCAATAGTTGAAGTCGTAGCGCAACTGCAGGTCGGTCTCCCTTCGCTCAGTGCGGCTCACCCGTGGCAGCTGCCTGGGCAGGCGCACCTTCATGTTGTTCCAGCTCAGGTGTATGCCGGCATAGTGTTTGAGATACCAGTTGAGTCCCGATGCGATGTTCACCCAGGTGTTGCCCTTGATGCACACGCGGTCGCCGGCCTGCGAGAGTTCGAAGAAGTCGCGGTCGGCGGGTTGCAATATGGTTTTGAATTGCCGCGATGCCCCCGGTGCCACGCGCTCGATGAGGTCGTCGGCGGGGTTGGCTTGCAGGGTGAGTGCATACACGCAGCAAACCATCGTGATCCATTTTTTCATCCGTGTTTGTTAGTTAAATGATAGATAGACAGGGGGCAGACTGATGTCTGCGGAAGCCCACCGTACTGTGTAGCTGTCGCGCCCGTCTTGGATTGCAAAGATACAACAAAGAAGTGATAGAAGGTAAGGAAAGTTTCAAGAATTTTTGCCTTTTGATGGTGCCAAAGTTATCTTTCGATGATATGGCAGCATCCTCATCGTCGTGTCGCAAGGCCGTCGTGCTGTTCTGCTTCGACTCGAATCAGATTCTGCTTCTACTCGAACCACGGTCTGCTTCGACTCGAACCACATTCTGCTTCGACTCGAACCACCGTGCGGCCAGTAAGCCAAGGGGCTGCGAAAAGGGTGCAGCGGCGGCAGAACAAGGCAGCTTTGGCTGTGCGGGAGCATAGGGATGGAGGGCAGGAAGGCCTGGTGCCCTGCCATGACGGGTGCTCACGGGCGATGAAATATCTGCCGGGAGATGTTTTTTCATGGGTAAAGACTATGGAAAGTCAGAAATAATGCGTAACTTCGCATGACAAAGTCAACGAACAGATTATTATGAACATAGAACATCAGAAGGAAATCATCGAAAAGCAGGATGGCCTGTCGAACACCCTGGGCATGGAGTTTATCTCTACGCCCGAAGACGATACCTGCATGGCGCGCATGAAAGTGAACGGACTGAACCGCCAGCCCTTCGGCTTTCTCTCGGGCGGTGCGTCGCTGGCCCTGGCCGAGAACGTGGCGGGCGTGGGCTCTATGGCCTTGTGCCCGGGCAAGATCAGCGTGGGCATCAACGTCAGCGGAAGCCACCTCAAGGCCGTGGTAGAAGGCGACACCGTGACGGCCTACGCCAAGTTGCAGTACAAAGGCCGTACGCTGCACCAGTGGCAGGTAGACATCAAGAACACGGCCAGCGAGCTCATCTCGACCGTGCAGGTGACTAACTATGTGCTCAACCCCAAGAAGTGAGGCTATGGCCTGCAAGTCATTAAGTAGCCTGGCCTGAGCACCATGCAATATTTCGGAGAAATACTGTCGCTGGGCGTAGCCGTATCGTGGACCACCACGGCCTTGGCCAGCGAGGTGGCCACCCGCCACCTGGGCGTGATGGTGGCCAATGTGTGGCGCATGATGCTGGCCGGGGCCTGCACGGCCCTGCTGTGCCTGGTGGCCATGGGCAGCGGCTGGCCGGTGTATGCCGGGGGCGAGACCTGGATGTGGCTGCTGCTCTCGGGCGTGGTGGGCTACTTCTTTGGCGACTGGTGCCTCTTCAACTCGTACCTCACCATCGGCTCGCGTTACGGTCAGCTCTTCATGACCCTGGCACCCATGTTTGCCGCCTTGGCGGCCTGGGTGGCGATGGGGCAGGTGCTCAGCTGGCGCAGCGTGCTGGCCATGACCGTCACTCTCGCCGGCATCTTCATCAGCATATTGGGGCGGGGTGGCAGTCACGGCGTGTCGGTGCAGCTGCCGCTGAAGGGCGTGCTCTATGGCATAGGGGCCGGCATGGGACAGGGCGTGGGCCTGGTGCTCAGCAAGATAGGACTCGACAGCTACGAGGCCGATGTGCCGGCCGCGCTGTTGCCCAAGGTGGTGAATGTGCTGCCGTTCTCGGCCAACTTCATCCGTTGCCTGGCAGGTCTCACCTGTTTCGCACTATGGATGGTGGTGCGCGGACAAGGGCGACGGTGGGTGGCAGCCCTCGACGACCGCCGTGGTCTGGCCATGCTTGGTGTGGCGGTCGTATTCGGACCGTTCCTGGGCGTGGGCTTCTCGCTCATGGCCGTGCAATATACGGCGGCCGGCATCGCCTCGACCCTCATGGCCACCACGCCGATTATCATCCTGCTGCCGTCGTGGTACTTCTTCCACCAGCGCCTGACGCTGAAGGTGGTGCTGGGTGCCGTGGTGTCGGTGGTGGGCGTGTCGCTCTTCTTCCTGCTTTGAGCACGACATCTTTTTTATTGTTTTCGTGGGGATAGCTCCACGAATTATGTTATCTTTGCACATTGACAAAAGAAAAGGTACTATGAATATAGACCAACTAACATGCTATACCAATTACGCCCTCTACCGTCTGCCCGAGCAAGACAGCTGCACGCTGCTTGCCCAGACCACGGGTGAGCCGCTGGTGGTGGATGCCGTGTCGCAGCTCGCAGGCCTCAAGGGCTTTGTGATGGCACCCTTCGAACCCACGGCGAGCCATCCCATACTGCTCATGCAGCCCGATGTGGTAGAGACGATGGCTGTGGAGGGCGATGCAGGCCGCGACCTGTGGGCCGATCCTGCGACCGACGACGCTGCCGGTCGCGAGACCTATCACGGCGACTTTGAACGCTTCCACGAAGAGCTTGCGAGCGGAAGGGTGGGCAAGCTGGTGCTGTCGCGCTGTGTCAGTAGGCAGATGGCGGGCCTCTTAGACGTGCGCCGCCTCTTCATGCAGGCCTGCCGACGCTATCCGCACCAGTACATCGCACTGGTGTCTATGCAACGTGCCGGCACCTGGCTCATGGCCACGCCCGAGGTGCTGCTCGACGGCGACGGCCACCACTGGCATACCATGGCCCTGGCCGGGACCATGCGTATGGGTGGCGGAGAGACCATGCCCGAGCCAGTGGAATGGTCGGAGAAGAACAGGGCCGAACAGCAGTATGTGTCGCGATACATCGAAGAGATTCTCTCGCACTTCACCACCGAGGTGACCATGCACGGTCCCTATACCACCATGGCCGCCCACCTGCTGCATCTGCGCACCGACTTCGGGTTCACCCTGCCCAATGCCGACGGTCTGGGCCAGCTGCTCGATGCGCTGCATCCCACACCCGCCGTGTGCGGCATGCCCAAGGCGGCGGCGCGCCGGTTCATCGTGCGCCACGAGTCGGTAGACCGCGCATACTACAGTGGCTTCTGCGGGCCGCTGGACCTGCAGGGCGCCACACACCTGTATGTGTCGTTGCGCTGCATGGCCATCGAAGGCCGCGAGTGTCGCCTCTATGCCGGTGGCGGACTGCTCTGCGAGAGCATCGAACAGCAAGAGTGGCAGGAGACGCAGACCAAGCTGCAGACCATGCGCCGACTGCTGACATGACCGCCACACGCATCAGCATAGATAGATTGTCGTAACTTCATCACTTCTTTTCTCCCCTATGTTTTCAAGCAAAGAAAATATCAATATATTGACGGCCCTGCTGGTCGAGAGTGGCGTGCGCGATGCCGTGGTATGCCCCGGCAGTCGCAACTCGGCCATCGTACACAACCTCAAGGTATGTGGGTCGATACGCTGTCATGGTGTCACCGACGAGCGCTCGGCAGGGTTCTATGCCCTCGGCATCAGCCAGGCCACAGGCAGGCCTGTGGTGGTGTGCGTCACCTCGGGCACGGCGTTGCTCAACCTGCTGCCTGCCGTGGCCGAGGCCTGGTATCAGCACCGGCCGCTGGTGGTGGTGAGCGGCGACCGCCCGCCACAGTGGATCGACCAGCTCGACGGCCAGACGCTGCCCCAGAACGATGCGCTGGTACGCTTCGTGCGCAAGGCCGTGACCCTGCCCGAGCCGCACAACGACGAGGAGCGCTGGTACTGCAACCGACTGGTGAATGAGGCCCTGCTGGCCTGCCGCCGCTATGGCGGGGCGCCGGTGCATATCAATGTGCCCATCAGCGAACCGCTGTTCGACTATTCGGTGGAACGGCTGCCCGAAGAGCGACTGGTGGAATGGTTTGGGCCGGAGACCACGGCGGTGGGGCGCCACGTGCCGGCACGCTTTGAGCAGGCGCAGCGGCCGATGGTGGTCATTGGACAGATGAAGGAGCGCGACCTGCCCCGGGGGCTCTGCGAAGACCTGTGGGCGGCGGGCTACGTGGTGCTGCACGAACGGCTGAGCAGCGGCGACGGCACGGCCACATGGCTCGACGAGATGGTGGCAAGGGTGGAGGACGACGACCGTTACCTGCCCGACTTCATACTCTACATGGGCGACACGCTGGTGAGCAAGCGGGCGCGGCGGTGGCTGCGGCGCGCCACGAAGGCCGAGTGCTGGACGGTGGGCCCCGACGGTGAGGTGCGCGACGTGCTGATGAACCTCACGGGCGTGGTGGTGGCCGAGCCGCGCGACGTGCTCATGCAGATACAGCCCCATCTGGGCAACGACTATCGTGACCTGTGGCAGGCTGTGCGGCACGAGGTGGAGGCGTTTCACCACCACTGGCAGCCGCCCTACTCGCAGCTGCTGGTGGTGAAACGGCTGGAGGAGCGGCTGGCCCGCGAGGGCGACGGCATCGTGGTGCACTATGCCAACAGCTCCGCCGTGCGGCTGGGCAACATCTTTGCCGGGCATTACATACACTGCAACCGCGGGGTGAACGGCATCGAGGGGTCGCTGTCGACGGCGGCAGGTTATGCCCTGGCCACCGATAAGACGGTCTACTGCGTCATAGGCGACCTGAGTTTCTTCTACGACCAGAACGCGCTGTGGAACCAATACCTCGGCGGCAACCTGCGCATACTGCTGCTCAACAACGGCGGCGGCAGTATCTTCCACCAGCTGGGCGGACTGGAGCGGTCGCCGGCCTGCGACGACTTTGTGACGGCCAGTCACCATACCACTGCCGAGGGTATCTGTCTGGAGAACAACATCACCTATTACTCGGCCGACAACGCCGAGGCACTCGACAGCCTGCTCGATGCGCTCACCGTGAGCCAGAGCCAGCGGCCCGTGCTGCTGGAGGTGCATACCGATGCGCACCGAGACGCACAACTGTTTAAAGAATACATCAAAACCATCAAGATATGGAAAGAAAATGGAAAAAGATAGAAGGGTTTGATTTCAAGGAAATCCTCTTCGAAGAGTACAACCACATTGCCAAGATCACCATCAACCGTCCGCGCTGGCGCAACGCCTTCACGCCGCTCACGGTGCAGGAGATGGGACTGGCGTTTACCTACTGCCGCGACTGTCTCGACATCCGGGTGGTGATCCTCACGGGTGCCGGCGACAAGGCGTTCTGCTCGGGTGGCGACATGAATGTGAAGGGGCGAGGCGGTTACATCGGCGGCGACGGTGTGCCGAGGCTCAACGTGCTCGACGTGCAGATGCAGATCAGGCGCCTGCCCAAGCCCGTCATCGCCATGGTGAACGGCTATGCCATCGGTGGCGGACATGTGTTGCAGGTGGTGTGCGACCTGTCGGTGGCCTCCGACAATGCCATCTTCGGGCAGACCGGTCCGCGGGTGGGTAGCTTCGATGCCGGACTGGGAGCCAGCTACCTGGCGCGCATCGTGGGACAGAAGAAGGCGCGTGAGATATGGTATCTGTGTAGGCAGTATTCGGCAGCCGAGGCCGAGCGCATGGGTCTGGTCAACAAGGTGGTGCCCTTCGAACGGCTCGAGGACGAGTGTGTGGAGTGGGCCGAGACCATGATGAACCATTCTCCCTTGGCCCTGCGCATGATGAAGGCCGGATTTAATGCCGAACTCGACGGGCAGGCGGGCATACAGGAACTTGCCGGAGACGCCACCATGCTCTACTATACGCTCGATGAGGCGCAGGAGGGTGGCAAGGCCTTCCTCGAAAAGCGCAAGCCCGACTTCGATAAGTACCCGCAGTTCCCATAAATCGGTGTTGAGGACACCGTGACGTTAAAGCCTACAGGGTATTACTTTGTGGCTACGTCTTTATGCTTGATATGATGTATAAAACTTCTATTTCGAAAAGACTGCTGCATTTTAAGGAGCCGGCAGGGACGAGCAGGGGAGTGTACACCACGCACCTGTCTTATTATGTAAGTATTGAGAAAGACGGCGTGAAGGGTGTGGGAGAGTGCTCGGTGTTGCCCGACCTCAGTTGTGACGCCATGCCGCAAGAGCGGTATGAACGGGTGCTCGGTGAGGTGTGTCGATGGGTGGAACAGGCCGGAGGCATACCCTATCAGATGTTGCGCCCCTATCCTTCGATACTTTTCGGATTGGAAACGGCCTTCGCGCAGGTGGATGCCGGAGGCTCGGCAGCCCTCTTCGACACCCCTTTTGGACGGGGAGAGGAAGGCATTCCCATCAACGGACTGGTGTGGATGGGGTCTTTTGAAGAGATGTATGCCCGATTGGAAGAGAAACTAAAGGCGGGCTTCCACTGCGTGAAACTCAAGATTGGGGCCATAGATTGGGATCGGGAGGTGGCGCTCATGAGGCATATACGTGAACATTTCACCGCTGAGCAGATAGAGCTGAGGGTGGATGCCAATGGGGGATTTACACCGGAGGAGGCACCGCAGAAACTGGAGACGCTGGCTCAGTTGGGTATTCATTCCATCGAACAGCCCATCAAGCAACACCAATGGCGGGTGATGGGACGGCTGTGTGCGCAGTCGCCCTTGCCCATTGCCCTCGACGAGGAACTCATCGGTGTGAACCAGCCAGACATGAAGGCGCGGTTGCTCGACGAGATACGCCCTGCCTACATCGTGCTCAAGCCCAGTCTGCACGGGGGGATGATGGGGTGTAGGGAGTGGATTCGTCTGGCCCATGAGCGGGGCATCGGCTCATGGATCACATCGGCCCTGGAGAGCAATGTGGGGCTTAACGCCGTTGCCCACTTCTGTGCCGAGACCTATGGGGCGCACATCACCATGCCGCAAGGCCTGGGCACGGGATTGCTCTATACCGATAACATCGACATGCCACTATATATAAAAGGTGAAAAGCTATGGTTCTCGAGGAGTTTCTGAGTGAGTGGAACGATGCGTCCGACAGGGTGTTGGTGCATACCAGCGGGTCGACGGGCGAGCCCAAGCCCATGTGGGTGGAGAAGTCGAGGATGCTGGCCAGCGCCCGTATCACCTGCGACTTTCTGGGACTGACGGCCACTGACACGGCGTTGCTCTGCATGAACCTCGACTTCATCGGTGCCAAGATGATGGTGGTGAGGAGCCTGGAGCGTGGCATGCGACTCGTGGCCATACCGCCGGCGGGGCATCCGGCAGCGCTGCTCACCCCAGGGCAACGGCAGCCGGGCTATATCACCTTTGCTGCCATGGTGCCGCTGCAGGTCTATAACAGTCTGCAGGTGCCCGAGGAGGCGGCATGGCTGAAGAGCATCGACCATCTGATCATTGGCGGAGGAGCCATCGACAGCCAGCTGGAACGGCAGCTCAAGACCTTTCCGCACCATGTGTGGAGCACCTACGGCATGACCGAGACCCTCTCGCACATCGCCCTGCGGCGGCTCAATGGCCCCGAGGCGAGTCTGTGGTACCAGCCCTTCGCGTCGGTGAGCATAAGCCAGGATGCCGACGGGTGTCTGGTCATCGATGCGCCGCTGGTGCATGAGGGCAGTCTGGTGACCAACGACAGGGTGGAGATTATTGAGGGAAAGGGATTCAGAATATTAGGACGGAAAGATAATGTCATCGTGTCGGGAGGTATCAAGATACAGATCGAGGAGGTGGAACAGAGTCTTGCCCCGTTCCTCGCACAGCCATTCATGATCAGCAAATGCAGGGATGAGAAGTTTGGCGAAGTGGTAGTGATGCTCACCGAGGCGACCGATTTGGCCGAGGTCTCGGAGGTCTGCATGAATGCCCTACCCAAATATTGGGTGCCGCGCCGCTACCTCCATGTAGACAAAATACCCTTGACGGCGAACGGTAAGCCGGCAAGGGCAGAGGCGGAGAGGTTGATTAATTCAAAATTCAAAATTCAAAATTCATAATTGGACTCATCCCGTCAACTGATTTTGAATAGCCGCACCCTTCACCCGTCCGGACTAATTCTGAATGATGGATTATGAATAATGATTCTTGATTCTTGTTTTTGGCTTCTTGTATCTTGCTTCTTGCTTCTTGTTTTTTGAATCTTTAATCTTGAATTTTGAATTTTGAATTTTGAATTATTCTATCCCTCTCTGAGGAAATCGAGGGCATCCTTGATTTCTTCTTCAGTGGCCGTCTGGTCGATGCGGATGTCGCCGATGTCGGCCAGCAGGGTGAAGTTGATGATTCCGGACAGGTTCTTCTTGTCGTGCAGCATCAGCTCGATCAGAGTGGGATAGTCGTCGCAGCTGAAGTTGAAGCGGCCGTAATACTCCTTGATAAACTGTACCGTCTGGCGCATCAGCTCTGTGGGGAAGCCTGTCTTGATGGCCGAGAGGTAGAGTTCGCACACCAGACCGTAGGCCACGGCATAGCCATGTAATAGCGGTTGTACGCTGCCGGAGGGGTCGTGAAGCGCTTTCTTGAGCGAAAAACTCTCGAAGGCATGCCCGAAGGTATGCCCTAGGTTCAGGGCCTTGCGGATGCCTTTCTCAGTAGGGTCTTTCTTGACGATGCGTTCTTTCACGCCTACCGACGTGGCCAACAGGGCCTGCAGCCTGTTGAGGTCGGGATTGGCAAGGTCGAAATTCACGAGTTCGGCCCAGTGCTTCTTGTTGGAAATGAGTCCGTGTTTGAGCATCTCGGCATAGCCTGAACGGATGTTCTGGTCGTCGAGGGTGCTGAGAAACTGGGTGCTGAGGATCACAAACTTGGCATCGTTGAACACGCCGATCTCGTTCTTCAGTCCTCCGAAGTTGATGCCCGTCTTGCCACCCACGGAGGCATCGACCATGGCCAGCAGGGTGGTGGGGATGTTGATGAAGTTGATGCCCCGCTTGAACGTCGATGCAGCGAAGCCACCAAGGTCGGTGACCATGCCTCCGCCAAGGTTGAACAGGCAGGAGTGGCGCGTGGCACCGCCTTCGCCCAGCGACTGCCAGACACGGGCTAGCGACTCCAGGTCTTTGTGGGTGTCGGTGCTCGGGATGGTGATGAGCCGGGCGTTCTTGAAGCTAAAGAAGTCTTTGATGGCTGGCCAGCAGGTGGCTAAGGTCGTCTCATCTGTGAGGACAAATATCTTATCATGTTCACATTCTGATATTGCTGTGGCAATTTCAGTATTCAGGTTGTTTGAAATAATCACTCTCTGTTCCATAACATCACGTATTCTGTTTGTACAAATATAATAATAAAAAGCCCCGACATATATCATTTTACCAAACAAATTAACGCTTTTTAAAACACAAGCCACCCTGTTTGCGCATACGGCCGAAACGGTGTGCAACTTTATTTTCATTAAAATTCATTTAATTTAGACCACCCCATTAAACCTCATGAATAAAACTGCGTCATTTTGTTAAATCGAAATCAAATCAATAGGAAATATACAAGATGATGAAAAAAGGACTTTTGCTGGCTATGCTGTTATTGCTATCGGTCATAGCCAACGCACAAAAGCGGGAAATTTCAGGTAACCTTACAGATAAAGATTCCAAGGAGGCTGTGCCGATGGTGACCGTACAGCTGCTGAAATCGGACTCTACCTTTGCTGTCGGTGCGATCTCCGACGACAACGGGCACTTTGTATTGAAAGCCCCTGCCAGCGGAAAATATATTCTTAAACTATCGAGTGTAGGCTATGTCACGCTGACACGTCCGGTGCAGATTCAAGGCGACGGTAACGTGAACCTGGGCACGGTGGTGTTGCATGCCGATGCGGTGATGCTCAAGGAGGCACGGGTGACGGCCCAGGCCATGAAGGTGACGGTGAAGGAAGACACGTTTGAATATAATAGTGCGGCATATCGCACTCCAGAGGGTTCTACCATCGAAGAGTTGGTGAAGCGTCTGCCTGGGGCCCAGGTGGACGACGATGGCAAGATCACCATTAATGGAAAGGAGGTAAAGAAGATTCTTGTAGACGGTAAGGAGTTTATGACTGGCGACACCAAGACGGCCATGAAAAACATCCCTACGTCGATTATCGACAAGATTAAGTCATACGACCAGAAGAGCGATTTGGCGCGGGTAACAGGAATTGACGACGGAGACGAGCAGACGGTGCTCGACTTTGATACCAAACCTGGTATGAACAAAGGACTGATGGTCAATGCCGACGTCGGCGTAGGCACCGAGGACCGCTATTCAAGTCGGCTCTTTGGAGGATATTTCAACAAAGACTGGAAGGTGTTTGGATTTGGCAATGCCAACAATGTCAATGACATGGGCTTTGGCGGCCGGGGCGGTTTTGGTGGTGCGCGCAACGGCCTCAACGCCGCAAAGATGAGTGGCTTGAATCTCAACTACGAGAAAAAGAACTTGCTGCAGGTAGATGCCAGTGTGCGCTGGCGCCATACCGATGGCGACGTGTATAGCAAGCAGTCGGCCGAAAACTTTGTCAGCACGGTGGGCTCGTTCTCCAACAGTATCAGTCAGAATTTCTCGAGGAGCAACTCATGGGATGCCCAGGCCCGCGTGGAATGGACACCCGACACCATGACCAATATTATGTTTCGTCCGACATTCAGCTACAGCACCAACGATGCTTTGGCTTCCTCGCAAGCGGCATCGTTCAATGCCGATCCCTACGATTATGTGACCGACCCACTGAACGATGCCTCGTTTGAGATGCTCAGGGCCGACAGCGTGATCGTCAACTCCAACCGAAGCAACAGTATAACCTATAGCAAGAGCAAGAGCGTGGGTGCCATGCTGCAATACAACCGTAAGTTGGACAGTCGGGGAAGGAATGTCACACTGCGTGGGGATATCAGCTACAAGGACGATGACTCCAACAGTCTCTCTATGAACAATGTTCATCTGTACCAGTTGCAGGATGCCTATGGCAACGACTCGACCTACCAGACCAACCGCTATAACCTCACGCCGAGCACCAGCTGGAGCTACACCCTGCAAGCCACCTACAGCGAGCCGTTGTGGCGGGCCACATTCCTGCAGCTGCGCTACCAATACAAGTACAGCTATAGCAAGAGCGACCGCTCGACTTACGACTTCTCGAACCTCGGGGAAGATTATTTCTCAGGACTAGCCTCAGGCTATCGGCTGTGGGACAGCTATCTCAACCGCCTGGAACGTCCCTATACCGATTATCTCGATGATAACCTCAGCCGCTATTCGGAATACAAAAACCATACGCATGTCGTGGAGTTGATGTTTCGTATGATTAGGCAGAAATATCAACTGAACGTCGGTGTGATGGCCCAGCCGCAGAACTCGCACTATGTTCAAAACTATCAGGGGGTGAGCGTGGACACCACGCGCAACGTGTTTAATGTGTCGCCAACGCTGGACTTCAGGTATCGTTTCAGTAAGGTGAGAAACCTGCGGGTCAACTACCGGGCCAATACCACGCAGCCAAGCATCAGTCAGTTGCTTGATATCACCGACAACTCCAACCCGCTGAACATCACCATGGGTAACCCAGGACTGAAGCCATCGTTCACGCAAAATTTCAGATTCTTCTATAACGGCTACTTCGAGGAGTCGAAACGGTCGTTGATGGCCAACACCAACTTCTCTACAACGAGCAACTCCATTAGCAATAAGGTGACCTACGATGAGACGACGGGAGGTCGCACCACACGTCCTGAGAATATCAATGGCGACTGGAATATCAGGAGTGCGTTGATGTTCAACACCCCGCTCGACTCTGCCGGTTACTGGAATATCAACACCTTCACCCAGCTGACGTATGCCAATGATGTGGGTTTTGTGAATCTCAACCGCAGCGCCGAGGCCATGAAGAGTACTACCAAGGATTTGAACCTCTCTGAGCGACTCTCGGGCAGCTATCGCAACAATTGGCTGGAGGTGGAGCTCGACGGATCACTGGCCTACCGCCACTCGCGCAACGACCTGCAGTCGACAGCCAACCTCGACACCTGGCAGTTCTCCTACGGCGCGAATATCAATCTCATGGCACCTTGGGGTACCACCCTTGCCACCGACCTGCACATGAACAGCCGCCGGGGATATACCGACGCCTCGCTGAACACCAACGAACTCGTATGGAATGCACAGCTGTCGCAGAGCTTCCTCAAAGGGCGTTCACTGACAGTGATGCTCCAGTTCTATGACATCCTGCAACGGCAGAGCAACCTCAGCCGTGTGCTCACAGCCCAGCAGCGTAGCGATACCGAATACAACGCCATCAACAGCTACGTGATGCTGCATGTGAACTACCGACTCAACCTCTTCGGTACCAAGGACGCACGTCAGGGCATGCACAATGGCCCCGGCTTCGGTCCTGGCTACCGCCGTGGAGGCCGATATGGTGGTGCCGGAGGCTTTGGCGGCGGCCGCCCGCGCGGGGGCTTTGGTGGCCCGATGGACGACTAGATGCCACTCGTGCTACAGCTAATGGAGTGCATAAACTTAATAAAAATACCACTTCGCGGGTCATTCCTGTGAAGTGGTATTTTGTTTATGGCTCATTTTCCCAGCTATCCCGGGAGGTTTGTGTTTTGTTTGCGGATCACTTCCTCAATCACCCCGGGGAAGTGTTTCATTTCGAGAACGTGCTCTTTGGCCGCGATGTCGTCGGGTGTGTCGTCGGGCGAGATGGGTGTCCTGAACTGAGCGATGATCTCACCTCCGTCTATCTCATGGGTCACCCAGTGTACGGTCATACCCGTCTCCTTTTCTCCGGCAGCCTTCACAGCCTCGTGTACATGGTGTCCCCACATGCCCTTGCCACCAAATTTGGGCAAGAGAGCGGGATGCAGGTTGAGCATCTTGTGGGGGAAAGCCTCAATCAGAAAGTCTTGGATCATCAGCAGGAACCCTGCCAATACAATAAAGTTGATGTCATATTGCCTGAGCAACGGCAACAGTTTCGTTTCGTCGTTGAAGTCGGCCTTGGGCATCACGGCGGTGTCGATACCCAGGTTTCGGGCCCTGGTCAGGGCATAGGCATCGGCCTTATTGCTCACCACGAGCCTGATGCGGATATCGTCGTGATGCTGGAAGTAACGGATAATGTTCTCGCAGTTGCTTCCGCTGCCCGACACAAAGATAGCGATATTAGTCATTGTCATTTAGTTTTTTAAGGTATGTAAAGTATTTCCTTGAGGCATCTGCACAGGCACCTGGTGCAGCTGAGGAGAGGTGATGGCCTTGGCGATGGGCGGTAGCCCCTGCATTGCAAGGGCTATGCCTCACTAAGGCTCTTGGTCCATGGCCCCCCAGTCATCGTCCTCGTCGAATCCGAACAAGGCTGGGTCTACAAAGGCGTCGAGTGCCCGGCGCTCTTTCTTGGTGGGACGCCCTGTGCCGCGTGCCCGGTCAACGAAACCGCTGATGCGGCTCATCTCCAGCAGTTCGTATTGTTTCGGGTCGGTGACATTCTCGTACACCATTGGCACGAGTTTGGCACCCACGCGCTGCTCGATGCACGCCAGGACCTTGAACGAGTAGACGATGGGCGGTTTCTTCACGCTGACCACGTCGCCCGCCTTGATGATATGGCTGGGCTTGACGTTCACCCCGCCGATGGTCACACGGCTGTTCCTAATGGCATCCACCGCCACCGAACGGGTCTTGAAGATACGCGCTGCCCACAGCCATTTGTCGATGCGGGCCGAGGGTCCGCACTTGGGCATACGCAGGTTAGAAGCGTTTTCGGTCATTGTTTCTTGTGCTTACCTAGTTTGTTATACTGGTTCATCGTGATGTTGATGCCTTGCAGCACAAAGCTCTTGATGATATCGCCCGCCATGTTGATGGCCGGTTCCAGTACCTTCATGTCTTCGTCGGTATAGCGTCCCAGCACCCAGTCGACCTGTCCGCCCTTGGGAAAGTTGTTGCCGATGCCCATCCGCAGCCTGGCATAGTTTTGTCCGATGAGCTGCATGATATGCCCCAGTCCGTTGTGGCCTCCGTTGCTGCCGTCGGCCTTCAGCCTGAAGTCGCCCAGGGGCAGTGCCACATCGTCGCTGACGACGAGCAGGCGGCTCTGGTCGATCTTCTCTTCGTTGAGCCAGTAGCGCACGGCATTGCCGCTCAGGTTCATGAACGTAGTAGGCTTGAGCAGGATAATCTTCCGCCCCTTCAGCATGGTCTGGGCCACGAAGCCATACCGCTTGTCCTCAAAACAAATATTGGACGCCTTAGCAAAAGCGTCCAATACCATAAATCCTGTATTGTGGCGGGTATCCGCGTACTCATCGCCGGGGTTCCCCAAACCACAAATCAAATATTTGTCCATTAGCTAATGGTTTACTCTGCAGCAGCAGCCTCCTTGGCAGCCTGGGCAGCGTTACGTGTCATCTTGATAGAGCATACGACCACATCCTTGCCTGTAGCAATCTCAAGACCCTCGTAAGAAAGCTCGCCAACCTTGATGCTCTTGCCAATCTTCAGGGCTGTAACGTCCACATCGAGGTGCTCGGGAATCTGCTGGTAGGGAGCAGTAACGTTGATCTTACGGATAGATAGGTTCATACGTCCGCCGTCGCGCACACCCTGAGCCAGACCCACGAGCTTCACGGGGATACCGATGGTGATGGGCTTCTGGTCGTTCACCTCGAAGAAGTCAACGTGCAGGGGAGCGTCAGTAACCGGGTGGAACTGAATCTCCTTCATCACAGCGGTGTAGTCCTTGCCGTCGATGTTGATCTTGATGACATAGATGTGGGGAGTGTAGATGAGCTTGCGGAGCTCGCTGAACGAAGCTGCGAAAGCCAGTGCCACGGGCTTGCCGTCTACCTTTTCCTCACCGTAGAGGTTACAAGGAACAAATCCTTCCTTGCGGAGGAGTTTAGAAGCTTTCTTACCAAGGGCCTCGCGCTTCTGACCTGAAATACTAATTTCTTTCATGACTTTTACTAGAAATTGTGTTACTCTAAATTAAATCGTTAATTAATTCGCCATCACACTGGAAATCACTTTACCAAAGTGAAAAAGCGGTGCAAAGGTACGCTTTTTATTTCAAATGTGCAAAGTTTCACTAAAAAAACAAAGTTTTACCCCTTCTTTGCTTGCAGGGAAGGGGATTTTTGAGTACTTTTGCACTATTATAAACCAAACACGAGAGAAAGTAAGAGTAATGATTAATCGTGAATTAATACGCATAAAGATAGTTCAGTTAACCTATGCATACTATCAAAACGGTAACAAGAACATGGATAACGCTGAGAAGGAACTTCTTTTCAGCCTGTCGAAGGCTTATGACCTTTACAATTTCCTGCTTGCCCTGATTGTTGCTATTACCCGCGAGGAGCGCCACCGGGTAGACGTGCTGAGCCAGCGTGCCGAGCGAGAGGGCGAGGAAGCCCCCTCGCAGAAGTTCGCATTCAACAAATTTGCCGTACAGCTCGAGGAAAACAAGATGCTCAATGCGTTTCTGGAAGACAAGAAACTCACATGGGAGGATGATATCGAGTTTGTGCGCAAGTTGTGCAACCAGATGGAGCAGAGCCAGCTCTACAAAGACTATATGGCCGAGCCGGAGGCCTCGTATGAGGACGACCGCGAGCTGTGGCGCAAGCTCTACAAGCTCCTGATTCAAGACAATACCGACCTCGATGCCCTTCTGGAGGAGAAGAGTCTCTACTGGAACGACGACAAAGAGACGGTAGACACCTTTGTGGTGAAGACCATCAAGCGCTTTGAACAGGCCAACAAGAGCAAGCAGGAGTTGCTTCCCGAATATAAGGACGAGGAGGACAAAGACTTCGCCCGCAAGCTCTTCAGGGCCACCATCCTCAATGCCGACACCTACCAGCGTTATATGAGCGAGACCTCCCGCAACTGGGACTTCTCGCGCCTGGCCTATATGGACGTGGTGATCATGCAGATTGCCATTGCCGAGATGCTCACTTTCCCCGGCATTCCCGTGTCGGTGACCATCAACGAGTACCTCGACCTGGCCAAGCTCTATTCCACGCCGCGCAGCGGTTCGTACATCAACGGCATGCTCGACGCCATTGCCCGCTACCTCATCGACACGGGCAAGATGTTCAAAGACATGCCACCCGCGCGCCAGCACCGGCAGGATGGCGATGGCCGTGGGCAGGCGGTGGAGAGCACCCCCACACGTTTCGTTCATCGCCCAAGGGTCAACGAGCCACAGCAGCGCCCTGAGCCCCAGGTGGAGTCGGAGGCTGAGGCACCCGTCTCGCCCGAGAACGGCGAAGAGCCTGCACAGTAATGCAAACACTCAAACAACAATTATAGCAAATGAATACATTAGTACTGGCTGCCCAGGCAGCAACGGGCGGCGGCGGCATGAGCGGCATGCTGCTGATGATGGTGGCGATCTTTGCCATTATGTGGTTTTTCATGATTCGTCCCCAGCAGAAGAAGCAGAAGAAAATACGCGAGTTCCAGAACTCTCTGCAGGAAGGTTCGAAGGTCGTCACGGGCGGTGGCATCTATGGCACTGTGAAGCGCATCGACGCAGCCAAGAACATCATCGAAGTGGAAATAGCACGTGGCGTGGTGATTTCTGTTGACAAGGGCTATGTCTTCCAGGACGTTGCCCAGCAGCAACCGAATGCTTAAGCCTACAAAGATATTCCATATAGTCAGAAACCTCTTGTTCAGGTTGTTGAACAAGGAGTTTCTGATTTTTCTGTTCTTTCTGGCCTTGAGTGGCATCTTCTGGTTGATGAAAGCCCTCGACGAGACCTATGAGGAAGAGATCCCGGTAGCCGTGCGCCTGGTGGGCGTACCCAAGAACGTGGTCCTCACCTCCTCGCTCCCCGACACCGTAAGGGTGACGCTGCGCGACAAGGGGTTTGTGTTGCTGGCCTATACCACCAGCAACAGGCTGCGTCCGGTGACTGTCAACTTCAGTAGCTATGCCAATCGGCAGAGCGGACATGGGCTGTTGCCGGTGACCGATTTTCAGAAATCAGTCCGCCAGCAGATCTCTGCCTCGACGACCATCACCTCCATCAAGGCCGACAGGTGGGACTTCTATTTCAACTACGGCCGCAACAAGTTGGCAAAGGTAGAACTCCTGGGCAATATCGTACCTGCCGACAACTACTACCTCTCCCACGTGCAGTTCTCACCCGAGAAGGTGACTGTATATGCCAATAAGGAGAAGCTGGACAGCATCAGGTCTATCCCCACCGAGTATCTCAATATCGTCGACTTCGAAGACACAGTGGTGCGCACCGTCCGCCTGAAGACCATGCCGGGTGTGAAGGTGGTGCCACAGACCGTCAAGGTATGGCTTTATGCCGACATCCTAACCGATGCCAGCATCGAGGTGCCCATCACCGCCATCAACAGGCCGCCGGGACTGGTCATCCGCACCTTCCCCCAGCGCGTGAAAGTAAACTTCTCGGTAGGTGCCCGACTGTTCCGCCAGGTGCGGCCCTCCGACTTCCAGGTGGTGGTCGACTACCGCGAGATTGCAGGCCATCCTTCCGACAAGTGCAACCTCTACCTTCGTGCCAAGCCGCGCATTGTAAGCAACGCCAGCCTTGACATGCAGCAGGTAGACTACCTCATCGAGCAGCAATGACGCGCGTAGCGGTGACCGGAGGCATCGGGAGCGGCAAGACATACGTCTGCCGGTTGCTCGAACGTCATGGCATTGGTGTCTACGACAGCGATGCCGCCGCCAAGCGGCTCATGCGCGACGATGCCGGCCTGCGCCTGCGCCTGCAGGCACTGGTGGGCCAGGAGGTATATATTAATAAGGTGTTGCAGAAGGCGGTGCTTGCCCAATATCTCTTGGCCTCTGAGGCTCACAAGCAGGCCGTCAACGATATTGTGCATCCGGCCGTGGCCGCCGACTTTATGCAGAGCGGCTACCAGTGGCTCGAGAGTGCCATACTCTTCGATAGCGGTTTCTACAGACGGGTGCCCTTCGACTATTATGTCTGCGTCACCGCACCGCTGGAGCTGCGGGTGCAGCGCGTCATGCAGCGCGACGGCATCACGCGTGCCAAGACCATGGAATGGCTCGGGCGGCAGATGCCGCAGCAGGAGGTGGCCCGCAGGTGCCATTACGTCATCGAGAACGATGGGCAGAAAGACCTCGACAAGCAAATCATTCAATTATTAAACAACATAACAAATCATTAGAAATGGAAACAATTCTTTCAATAGCCGGCAAGCCAGGCCTTTATAAGCTGGTTTCACGTGGTAAGGCAACACTCATCGTCGAGTCGATCGACGAGCAGCACCGCCGCATCCCGGCTTTCCCTACCGACCGTGTTACGAGCCTGGGCGACATCGCCATGTACACCGATGCCGAGGACGTTGCACTCTGGGAAGTGCTCACCAAGTTGGGTGAGAAGGAAAACTCCCAGGAGGCTTCCATCAACTACAAGAAGTGCTCGGGCCAGGAGCTGCGCGCTTATTTTGCAGAGGTGTTGCCCAACTTCGACCAAGACCGTGTACACGACAGCGACATCAAGAAGCTGCTGCAATGGTACAACATCCTCGTGAAGAACGGCTACACCGACTTCAAGACGGTGCTTGCCCCGACCGAAGGCGATAATGTTGCCGACCGTGCCGACGAGGCCACGACCACCCAGGAGTAAGCGCTCCTGACCTTTCAAACGTGAATTGCATGGCTGCATCCTCTATCAGGGTGCAGTCATTTTGTTTGTGTGTCGGGCATGACACTAACCTAACTGGTTCAACTCCAGTCGCAGGTATTTACCGCCAAGCGAAGCGAAAGGCAAGTCGTTGTCAGTAATGTCAAGGATGAAGGAAGCCACGTAGCGAGACCGCCGAGCCTACGGA
>JBHAFS010000156.1:0-20280 GCA_041856205.1 Prevotella sp. | reverse complement strand
TGGGGGCTGTTTGGACGGGTGTCTGGCCGATGCAGGAACGTTGCAAGGCCCTCGCCGAGATTCTCGACGCACCCGATTATATTATCCCACTCAACCTTGTGGTCATTGGCTATCCGGCACATCAGCAGAAGCCCAAGGACAAATACACCGTCGATAACGTGTCATACGACAGTTACGAGGGCGATTGATGGTTTGCTGGTGGGTTGGTGGGCTGGTTTTTCTAGCCCGCTGAGATGTACCGGTAGAATAGACCTGACCGCTATGCACGGTTGATTGATGCGACGGCTACTGGTCGTTATCTGTGACAGTGGCCCCCGACAATGTTCCGATGATGTTGTCGAGCGCGGGTATCATCGAGACGAGCAGGTGGGCATCAATGCCGCACTTCTCGAAGTCGCCTGTCATGCAACCGGGAATCTTGGCCGCCTCTTTCTTCATGGCCTTACCCTTGTCGGTAAGGTAGACAATCTGCTGTCGCTTGTCTGCCTCGCTGTCGTGACGGGCCACCAGCCCCAGCCTCTCCATGCGCTTGATGAGTGGCGAGGTGGTGTTGATACCCAGTTTCAGCCGTTGGCCTATGGTGTTGACCGGCTGCTCGTCGTTCTCCCATAGCACCAGCAGCACCAGATACTGCGTGTAGGTGATGCCCAGCGGCTTGAAGTATGGCTCGTAGGCCTGTTGTATCAGTCGGCTGGCGGTATAGATCCGGAAGCAGAGCTGATTGTCGAGTTTCAGTTGTTCGTATGCCATGATTTTGTATGAGTTGAATATGCGAAATTACAAAAAATCTCCTGTAGTGGGCCTGCAGGAGATTGCCATTTATGTTTTATTTTGTTATCCGAGCATCTGCTGGATGTCTTTCTCCAGTTTCTCGGGTTTGGTGAAAGGTGCAAAGCGCTTGACAGTCTTGCCGTCGCGCGAGATCAGAAACTTGGTGAAGTTCCATTTGATGGCACTGCTGAGAAATCCGCCGGCCTCGGCCTTGAGGTATTTGAAGATGGGGGCGGCATCATTGCCGTTGACATCTACTTTCTTCATCATCTGGAAGGTCACGCCATAGTTGAGCTGGCAGAACCCGCTGATCTCTTCGTCGCTGCCCGGATCTTGGTGGGCAAACTGGTTGCAAGGAAATCCGATGACCACCAGCCCCTGGTCTTTGTAGCTCTGGTGCAGTTTCTCCAGTCCCTCAAACTGGGGTGTCAGTCCGCACTTGCTGGCGGTGTTCACAATGAGCAGCACCTTGCCCTCAAACTGCTTGAAATCCAGTTCCTTGCCTTTGCTCGTCAGAGCCTTGTAGTCGTATATTGTTGCCATGGTCTCTTGTCGTTTCGTAAAAAAGCCTCCGGTATCGGTGTCCATTCTTCGCAAAGGCTGGTCACCTTGCCGGAGGCAGGGATAATATAATAAACTATCTGATAGTGGTTGCACCTTCGGTTACAGCTGCTGCACCAGCCAGTTCTGCTCGCCGATGAGTTTGATGAGGTCGAGCTGCTGCTTGTCCCAGTTAAGGTCCTCCTCCTCGTCGGTCAGATACTCACGAAGCATCTCGTAGGTCGTGGGGTCATCCTGCAGTCCCTTCATGCAGTCGCGCAGCAACTGTAGGCCGTTGGTCTGCAGCTCGGTGTCGGCCTTGAGATATTCCACGGGATTCTGGATGAGCGTCGAGCCCTTCTTGTCTTCGTCGAGCACGGTGCCGTCGAGGTCGAGAATCCTGTCGATGAACCGGTCTACCTGTTCCATCTCTTCGGCATAGTGGTCGGCATATTTCTTGCCGAGCTTGCTGAATCCCTGTGCGCTGAAGAGCTTGCCCTGGAGTTTGTGTACGAATGCGCCTGCGGTGAGGTTGGTCACGAAAAACTGTAAAGCCTCGATTGATTTCTTGTTGTCCATTGTTGTATGTTTTAAATTTGTAATGTTGTCTTTTCCTTGCCGGTTACGAAACTCATGCGTTGGAACCGATGAGGTAAGCTACCCCTGTTCCCAGCACGATGATTGTCATGTAGATGACACTTGTTATTTCCATATCCGTATCGTTGTTATATCGTTGACGATGCAAAGTTAGTGGTTTTTCTTGTATCGCAAGCGATTTAATGATTTATTTAAAGTCCCTTAACTATTTATCGTGCGAGATACAATGCGTTCAACAGAAATTAACTATAGGTTTGCTGGTGGGCTGGTTTGTTGGTGGGCTCGAATTCTGGATAAAAAAAAGACGCCGGTTGCAGCACCGGCGTCTTGGCTCCTGTCGGGAGGGCAGGGATGTATCAAATACGTTCATGCAGGTCTGAGGCCTGCAAGGCATGGCATACGGCTCAGTCTTCCAGCTCGCCGAAGAGACCGTTGCCGAAGTCTTTGAAGGCCTCCTTGATTTCTTCGTGCGTATTCATCACAAACGGTCCCCAGCTCACGATGGGTTCGTCGATGGGTTCTCCGCTCATCACCAGCACCACGGTGTCGGGCGCGGTGGCTGTGAGTTCGAAGTCCTCTCCCTCACGCTTGAACTTCAGCATGTTGTCTTGCATCACCTCCACGCCGTTCACCGTCACCGAGCCTTGCACCACGATGAGCGCCGTGGTGTAGTGGGCCGGAAACGAGAACTGGGCCTTGCCCCCGAGGTTCAGGCGGGCGTTCATCAGGTGTACGGGTGTGGCGCTGCGTGCCGGTCCCTTTACATCTTTATATTGACCGCTGATCACCTCTACCATGCCCCCGTCATCGGGCAGCTCATACTTGCCCATGTCGGCGCGTGCCACGGCCTGATACGAGGGGTCCGACATCTTGGCGCTGGCAGGCAGGTTCACCCACAGCTGCACCATCTGGAAATTGCCGCCCCGGCGTGCCCATTCCTCCTCATAGTACTCCTTGTGCAGCACGCCGCGCGCTGCCGTCATCCATTGCACGTCGCCTTCGCCTATCACGCCGCCCCCGCCATTGCTGTCGTGGTGGGCCACCTTGCCATGGTAAGCCATCGTCACCGTGGAGAAACCGCGGTGAGGGTGGGCACCCACGCCCCTGGGCATACCGCCGTCGACGTGCATCTTCGCATTATAGTCGAGCAGCACAAAGGGATTCATCTGCTCTTGTTCCATGCCGGGAACACCGGGTATGAAGTTGTGTACTCTGAAGCCGTCGCCCACCCAGTGGGTCTCCTGAGGGTAGGTCACAAAGTCGATCTGCTTCTTGCTCATGTTTATTGTCCTTTCTGTTGTTGGGTTGATGATTGGCCGACGCGCACCACTGTCCCCCCGATGTGTACCGCTGCAGGGGTGTACCTGGGGGGCATGCTGCTGTTCGCCATGCCGTGTATGTTATGGTATCATCAAAAAGTGTTCCATAAGACAATATGTCACGTTTCCAATGCGCAGTCCTGCCATTGGGGTAGAGCATCGTGGGGGTAGCACGAAACGAGCCTTACCGTTGAGCCAAGACATACCCATCCCATGCTGCTTGCAACTTATCCATGCTCTGCTTCTAATCGAACCACGTTCTGCTTCTAATCGAACCACGTTCTGCTTCTAATCGAACCACGTTCTGCTTCTAATCGAACCACGCCTCGGTTCCAGCCTCAGGATATGACGTTAGCTATCGAGCCGCGCCACCATAAGCCTGCTGTGGCTGCGCGGAGACATAGTTTCGGGGGCATGATCCCAGGGGGATCTGCGCTTTTTGCAAGAAAAAAAATACGTTGCGTAATCCATAACCAGGGAATTCAGCGATATTTTTTTTCATATTCTTGGGGCAAAAGATTATTTTTTGTAACTTTGTAAAGATACCTAATGAATATGCACCAGGGAGGTTATTATGATAATAAACAACATCTTTCTTCTTTTTGTATGGACATGGGGGTGAAAGATTGGCGAAAGAACCACAGTTCTTTTAGCGTAATTGATGTTGTCAATCTTGTCGTTTCAATGATGTTACGGGTAAGCATCATCGGCACGCTGCCAGCTGTAGCATCACAGCAATCTCTATTCAGGCCACACGGTAGCCGATGCGTCCGGCGGTATATGTTGCTGCTGATGTTATCGTTGTTCATCTGTTCGGGTGTTTCGGCCCATAGCCTTTCATCCATCGATTCTATTCGTATTCGGTTGCCTCACCTGCATGGCAAGGAGAAGCTCAAAGCCATGCGCAATATCTGTGTCATAGCCATTGGCAACGATGATCATAGACAAGTAAACTACATCAGGGAGTTTGTTGCCGAAGCCGCTCGGATGAATTCTGCCAAGGATGAGGCATACGGACGCCATCGGATGCTCTGTTACTATTATAATTATGATAAGTCCGACAGCCTTAAGTTGCAGTTGAAGCCCAACCTGGAGCGTCTGGTGCAGCTGAATGAAATGGGCCGCTACTACGATTCATGGTCGTTGCTGGTCGAACATTACTTTTATACTGACAAACTCATGGATGCGTTGGCCGAATGTCGACGGCTTTTCGCCGATGCCAGGAGGCGAAAAAGCAATTATGGGTATGCTGTTGCCAACAATCTTGCAGGTCTGATTTATGATGCAAACCGGTCGGAGAAGATTGCTTTCAACCATTTCAGCATGGCAATTGGCTATGCCAAGAAGGTTGACGATAATAATTTGTTGCTCCGCCTCATCTACTCGAACTTCTGCGATGCATTGTACAATGCCGAGAAATATGACAGTTTGTGGACGATTGCGTCCGACTGGAAACGATTGCTCGACCAACAATCTTACAAGTTCAAACACAATCATATTGATTTGGCAGGTCTGTTCTTTGATATTGCTTATTGCAATCTGTCACTCGCAGAAGCAAAGATGGAGATGGGCGACCTGCAAACCGCTGCGACTTTGTTGAAGACCGTTGGGAAAGATTTCGATAGGCATACCATACGTGTACGTACTGCCTTTCTTCATGACATGGCTCGGTACTGGCAGTTGAGCAAAGACTGCGACAAAGCACTTGCTTACAGCAAAAAAGCCTACATTCTGAGTAAGGACATCGACGACAGAATAGGCATGCTCTCACAGAAAGAGCATTATGCACATATTCTGCTCGAGGCGGGGAGGTATGAAGAATCGTCTCGCCTCTTCAGCGAAATCATTGAGGCAAACGATACCCTTTATGCATCGAACATGCAGAGACAACTTGCCGGAATGAGCGTCTACTTCCGTATGCACGATATGGAGGAGGCGCAGAAACGGAGCCGAGGACATGTCTATCTCATGCTGGGTCTTTTAGTATTGTTGGCATTGGTCGTGGGATTTTATCTGTGGTATACTTACAAGCTGCGAAAGAAGGAGAAGGTGCTGTTCAAGACCATAAACCGTTTCAAGCTCTCCGAGCGACTCAACCTGACGTATCTGGAGTCGATACCAAAAGATAAGCTGAAGGACGATGAGACGCTTTACCTCAATCTCTGTCGGGTGATGGATCACGACAAGCCCTATCTCAATCCGGATTTCAGCCGTGACACGATGGCTAGCATGCTGGCTACCAACCGCACTTACATTGGTGACGCTATCCGGAAATATGCCAGCGGACTTACCATTCAGCAGTTCATCACCCGTTACCGTCTGCGCTATGCAGCCTCTCTGCTAGTGGGGCGTCCTGATATGTCGGTCAATGATGTGGGTATGGCGTCAGGATTCAATTCCAGAGTGACCTTTATACGACTTTTCCGTGAATTTTTTGGAGTCACTCCGGCTGTGTTCCGTGAATCGAGCGATAAGATACAGGGCTGATTGTCAGTCTGTTTTCGTGTTCTTGTTTTTCCATTGCAAGGGCGATTCGCCCTCAATGCGCGAGAACACGCGGTTGAAATAGCTGCCCGAAGAGAAGCCGGCCATAAAGCCTATTTGCTCAATGCTCTCTTCGGGATGCTTCAGAAAGAGCGCTTTGGCTTTCTCTATGCGTAGCTGACTAATCCAATGGCTGAAGTTGGTATGGTAAGTATCGTTGATATATCGTGAAAGGTAATTGCGATTGGTATTGAGTTCATGTGCCATCTGATCGATGGTGATGCCCGGTTCGCAGTAACGTTCGTTAGCTATCCAGATGTTCATCAGACCTATCTGTACGTTGCTTAGCTTGCTGTAGTCTTTGTTTTTGCTCTCGTTGCGTTGCCTTTCAACTGACAGATTATCCAAAACAGCCAGCTGCTCTTTGCGCGCATGAAACCAACGTACTATCTTTTCGTAGGCATGCAGATAATTGATGAACGAGAATACAATGTAGATGTTGATGATGACTCCTAAGAGCAGATAGCCGAGTTTCATCGAAAAAGGCACGAACAGGAAGATGACGCTGAGCAGGCCATAAGCAAGAAAGACGAATATGACGCGAGAAACCCAACGCACGAAGAAATACATCGGCTCGGAATAATAGCGGTCCAGTTCTTGCCGCACGGGCTTATAACGCGCCTTGAAGCGCCGAATGATGTTCACCAGAAGTAGGAACAGCAGGGCTGTGGCAACAAATATGAACAACAACTGCACCACCTCGCCCCGCATGAATAATGAAGCCAAACAAATCGCACCGACAAGCAGTGCCCACGAAAGATCGTGCATCAATTGCTTGCGAGAGGAATAGCCATGATCGATCAGGGTGATGAAGGCATGACTGAAGAAGACGAAACTCAGATAGAAGAAAAACACGCTGAGGGCTTCGGTGCGCTCCTTAGAGAAGAAAAAGTCTTTGAACAACCATAAGATAGTCGACTGCACCAGGATATTCAGGAACATGGCAACCATAAACTTGCGGGCAAGGCTGAAGGGACCGAAGACTGCGCGGCAGGGAATGTTGATAAACATCAACAGCAAGGCCATCATCAGATAAATGGCCCACATGACATCCAATGCACTGGCATAAAGATTCTCTGTACTCATCATCCAAGTCATAGTAAGTCGAATGGTTTATGTTTTTATGTTTTGTACTCAAATTTACAAGAAATATTTATAATATCGGTTCAATTTGGCAAATTTATAGTATCATTTAAGCAATGTATTGAATATTAGATAATTAGATTGTGAAAAGTTTGTTCGATTGCGTTTTTTGTTATCCTGATATGTTTGTTTTCAGGATGGTTTATTTCCGCAATTTGTTGATTTTGAAAATGGGTAATTGGCTATTTTTTAATATTGAAATGGTATTGGGTCGCCAAGCCTTAATTTTGTTGTGACAGAAATCAACATCAAACAATATGGAAACCATGAATTTACTATTCGACACGCAAAAACGAAGTAGCAAATTAACCAGTTTATTTCTACTCCTAATGATGATGTTCGGCGTACAAGCATACGCGCAGAACGTGACAATCAGCCCCTCGTCGGGAAGTCTTATCGCCGGTCTTACCTATACTGGTGAAGTGGGGTTTCAAAACGGATGGAGTTCACTGTGGAGGCATGAGCAGTTGCCGCTCACATTGACGGTGTCCGACAAGCCCGACTTGACTGAAGGTGGAGTGTTGCAGGACCCGGCTGGAAACATTTCTTTGGATACGAGTCAAAATTTGTTTGTTTTGATGAGTGGTGCACCCGTCACAACCAAGTTCCACATGAATATCTCCTTGCCGAAGGGATATCGTTTCACGGGTTATAGAATTGTTTTGCTGAATAATGTCAATGGCAAGACCGTTAATAATATGACTTATACCACTCAGGACAAGACGCTCTATGAGACAGCATCTGATTTTAACATCGGCAAAGCCTTGGCCACAACGGGGAATATGCCACGAACCAATGAAACCAGGGAATATGTGATTGAGCGCACAAGCATGACCGAAGATGATATGGGCAATAACTTGTATTTCATACTAGATCACTATACATCTGGCTATTATGGCGTTACCATGAAATCCTGTGAGCTCTATTTCACAGCCGAGGGTGATTTTAACTGCATGGTAGAACCTGGATCACCTACAGAGCTGGTGGCAGAAGGGGTGAACATGATTGCCGCACCGTTCTTGACCAATAAGCTTGACTTGGGACCAATATCTCCCAACACAAAGGCTGGTGTGACCTATTTCAGCTATGATTACCGCAATGTAAAGGAGCTCACTGCCAACAACTATCTTTATGAAGCATCGGCTGTGACAGCTGACAACAAATTGCCTGCTACGGCTGGAACGGGCAACATTCAAGCACTGAAGAATGGTGACAATTTTTATTACGCTTTGGGTAACAGTACTTACTGGATAGAGACGCCCACCTCAACAACATCTCAAGATGATGTGGAGATTCCGCTTGGTTATCGTATCACTGGTGCCAAGCTGAAGTATCATTTTGGTGAAGCTGCCGGAGAATCAACCATCAATGCCAATGGTTTGAATGTGTTCCATATCACCTATAATAATCGCTACTTGCAAGCGAATGGATCATGGGGAACAACCAAAACAAATTGGACATTGACGTCACAAGGCTATTTGAAGAGCGGAAATTATTATCTGTATAATTATAAACAGGGAAATACCTACACTGTTTATTCTACAACTCGGTCCTCACGAGCCTCGGTTTACACATTGGAAGGGAATTATTTTACAACCCAAACCAATAATGGAAAAGGATACTTGTCATACACAAGCAATGGCAATGTCCAGATAACTGCTGCTTCGACTAATGCTGCCACCAAGGAGAATTCATCTACTGGTACTTACACTAACCCGGCTTTCACTCCTGGGGCATATACGCTGGTGGTCTACGACAAGGATGGCTCAACAGTCCATACAACCATGCAGGTTGATGCAGGCACACCTGATGGAGAAGTGTTTGTAAAAGGAATGAACAATGATGCCTTTAAGTTCGAGATCCAAGGTTTGCCAGAAGGAGCGAAGGCTTTGGTGACGTTTGAGTTGATGATGCAGGCGCTGAATCCCTTCATCAATTCAATGGACATTGTCTGTACGTCAACACAAAATCCAACAAACAGGTTGGTACAGCAGTTCACCTCGAACGACTTCCAGGTGGCTGGCGGCAGTTTCCTCTTCTACATCCCGTCAGAATTCTTTGAAGGTGTGCCCCTTGAAGACCAAAAGTGTACGTTCACTTTCGAGAATCTCTATAGCAAGTATGGGGATGAAAGCTATGACAATGGCACCAATTTGAAATCGCGTTACTTCTTTGTGAAGTCTCCTTATTATAAGGATTTTGGAGATGGAAAACAGTATGTTGCGACAGGAGATGAGGAAGCCTCTACGAAGATCCACACCTCCATGTGCGGAGACAAGCCGTTTAACTACAGCAACGCTGCCGCCTTGGACCCAAATAGCGGAAGCACTGAACCGGCAGCATTGGAAGAGTACCCATATTCTGAGGCTTTGTATGTAGAACAGGGCGGAACGTTTACCGAGAACATCGAGCTCGGCGTGAATGACGACGCTAAGGATTGCTATCTCTTCACGGGAGACGAGACCCGGTGGAACATTGCACCCACAACAGCGTTGGAGCATAGGTACTTTGCTTACTATTTGATGAATGTGGACTTGGATATCAAGGATTATGACGCGAAGTGTGAATTGACAAAGCTCTATGACTCCACTTTCCATGAGACTGCAGATGGCGATTCTGAGGCACCTATGTATGGAGGCAAGTTCTTGGCTTATGAAAAGGGAACTACCACACTCGTGCCCAGCAATCAGGCTTTCTTACCCGTTAACATGATGGTGCAAGCCTTGCGTGACGCATTGGCAGAAGTGGATGCTACCGCGAAGCAGCTGTTGTATCTGGATTATACGCATCTCTATTCTGTGGCGGTTGGTACTGATGCAGAAGTACAGGAGATTGTAGACAAATTGAATCCCAACTGCCTGGTTTACTTCCCAGAGCGTTCTTACTATAATGGAGACAACTTCACGCAGAAGACCAAGAGTGGCAATTTCAGGGCATGCAAGGATATCGTGATAACCGATAAGCAGCCGTTCTATGCTCCTTATGCAATTTCGATTCCAGCGGAGAACCATGTGAGATATACACGACAGATTACCGTCCCGAAGAATGGAAAGGTTGCCAGTGCTACCGTTGTGCTTCCGTTCAACATCAAGCTGAATGCTGAAGGCTTGCATACGAACGATACGGATGACGGTACATCATTCTATATCAATACCATGGCACCAGGCAACTGTCTGTCACTGGAGAATAATGCCGCTGGATCGCCAGAAGACTATAAAGCGAAGGCGCACTTCGAGCGGTACACAGAGACGCTCACGTTGCCAAATACTCCATATATGGTTGAAGTGGTAAAAGCACCTGCTGATGAGAATATCTCCTTCACCATCACGCAGAAAGGTTCGATCATTGCTGCAACCAAGGATAGTGAGATGAACACAACCGATTATACGTTCGAAGGAGAAACGGCTGTAGGCACCATGGAAGGAGCCAGCTATACCTTCAAGAACTATGGGTCTTATGCGGGCAAGAAGCTTGATAAGAATGGCAGCATATTCTATTTCGCTGGCAATATGTACCTGAACTCTCACAATCTCCGCCCTGAATATACCCATGTCAAAGTTTATCCGTTCCGTGCATATTATCTCTACCAGACAAGTGGAGGAGGCGCTAAGGTCATGAATTCGTTCTTTGTTGAGTATGGAGCGAACACCGGGGCAACAGGTATCACTGATGTGTCAAGCAATCCTGACCTGGCCGTGTCGGCAAGTAATGGTAACATCACCATCGCAGCTGCAAAAGACCAGAATGTACGTATCAACAGTGTGAGTGGAGCAGCAATCGTCAATATGGAAATGATGGCGGGTCAGACACGCACGGTTGCCGTTCCGAAGGGAATGTATATCGTTAATGGAGTAAAAATAATCGTAAAGTAGGAGGAAATAGGTTATGAAAAAGAATTATATTAAACCTTCTGTTGAGAAGATTATACTGAAGCATAACGCTGCATTGTTGGTAGGAAGCAACCATGAATATGCGGATGGTAAGAAAGGTTTCTTTACTGACGATTGTGAGGAAATAGGGCTTGAATATCCCAAACAGAGAAGTTTATGGGATGATTGAGGTTAAAAGGTCGGTCTCTGTTGTCAACGCATATTGTGCCATTGGCAACAGAGACCGGCCCATTTCGCCAAAACCAAGAATTTTAGGGTTGGTAAAGTTTTTGGTTTCTTATCACGGGCATTGCGAAGTTCTCGCAGCTGAGCATCTTCTCGGCCATCAACAATCTCACCAACATCACTTTTGACAAGACCCCTGACCATCAAGGAATATGACCAGGAATCAGGAACCAACACGCTCTCTTTCCCCAACCAGGAAGTGAGGGTGGGCTATACGCGCGGGCTGATGCCTACGTATGTGGGCCTGTCGGACGCCGATGTGCAAACCGGGTTTGCCCTGAAGTTATGGAGTGCCCTGAAAGCCAATGATATAGATCTGGCCATGACACACATGCAGGCCTATCTCGCCGGCATTCCATACGTGGAGGGCTTCAAGCAGAAACTTGCCGAGGCAAAGACCAGGGAAGGATTCTACGAGTATACCTTCTACCTCATCTTCTCGATGCTCAACGTCTATGTGCGCACCCAGGCGAAGGTGGCAGGCGGTCGTGTCGACATGAGCGTGCTCATGCCCGACACCATCTGCGTCATGGAAATGAAAGTGGGTGACAGCGCGGAGAATGCCTTGCCTCAAATCAAAGAGAAAGGCTATGCCAAACCCTATGAGACAGACGGACGTTATATGGTGAAGGTGGGCATCCGGTTCGACCCCGACCAGCATATCGTGGATGAATGGGTGACAGACTAGGTGCATGGGTATGAATGAGTAACAAGAGGTAAACGTCCTTGACATATACCCCAACACCCACAAATCAGCATTTCTTGATAATAATCGTCTTCCCTGTGATACGTTCTCTCTTTTTCTTCGTAATTTTGTAAACAGAGAAAAAATAATAGGCGAGGTATGGTATGAAGGTGATGTTTGCCGGCCGCAAGACCCTTCATCGTGGCTCCATATCGTGCGCAAGGGCGACACGTGTTTTGTGAGATTGCATGCTTGTCGCTTTGGTATATGACTGGCCCGGGGCCATGTGAAACCGGGTTGTTGAAAAGAACAACATATTGAGTGATATGATGGTAACACAATCTCAGAGATGCATCACAGACCGGTTTGTCGTGACAAACCGCACGTGGAAGAGGCTGATGGTGAGCCTGGGTGTCATCATCTTTATGGCGCTGTATCATCAGGCCGTCATGCCGTTTCTGTCGGGCAGTGCCAGACAGAATGTGATTCTGATGGCGATTCTCCCGCTGGTGGAATCGACATGGGGCAAGAATATTCTGCTGGTGGTGAATGTGCTGGCCGTGTGTTACATCTTCCTTGAAATGCGAAGACAGTTCAGGGCACTGGCCGACAATGTGCAATACGCTTGTCTGCTGATCATTATCTTCAAGCTGCTCAGCGTAGTCGGCAGTATATTGGGCAATCTGATGTGGGAGGCCCATGCGGATGGTACGGCTCGGCTGTCGCAACACTATTTTTACGTCAGTAATGTGGTGAACTTCATCTGTTCGCTTGGGTCGTCGTTGGGAATCTTATGGCTGAGCATCGTCCTTGTCAGGCGTTACGCCGGACGACTCCGGACGGCAGGGTGGGTGCATCTGGTGTGCTTCGTCCTTGGTGCCACACTCCCGATACTTCTGTCATTCGTTCTATGCTACAGTCCGTTGTGTCATGTCTCTGGCAATCTGCTGTTCCTCCTCTTTATGGTCTTGCCCCCGGCGTTCTATTGCAGGGCCTTCACTACAACCAACCCTCCACCTTCTGCGGTTCAGTCGGCGTAGCAAACAATTAAGGTGGGTTCTATTAATTACCACCGAAAACAAATCATACAATCATGGGTTACGTTTTGCCATCTTTCGGCCTCTCTTCGGCTCAAATTGCAAGTCAGCTCAGTCGTTCTGCCCGCATAACTCCTTCGTTCACTTGCAATTTGACCTCGAAGATAGTCTCGAAATCTGACAAAGCTAATTAATAGAACCCACCTAAAGAACACCTACGGCGTTGATTCCTTTGCGCGGCGCACAGCACAGGCAAGGTAGGTCGCTTCGCTCCCAATCCTGCCCTGTAAAAGCAAATCCCCGTGGGACGTCCCGCGTGCAACCGGGCGACACGAATATTCTGCGCGGCAGGCAACTCATGCCCCTATGGGGGATTGTCCTCACATGCAGCTGGGCGACACGAAATATCCCACATACATTTCTCCGATGCGGGACGTTTGCCCGGCTATCCCGGACTGCTTGCCCGGCTGTCCCGGACAGTGTGTTCGGCATAGCCGGACAAGTTGTCCGGGGCCTCCGGACAAATGTGTCCGAGGCTTTAAGATGCACTTGCAGCAGCAAAGTGATGGAATGGGCTGTGTAATGTAAGGAAGTCGGTTGACCAACTTTCATTCTTAAATTGAATATCAGTAGACACAATAATTAGCCGAATCAGAATGAGTTTGTCACCGTTTTCTCTGAATCGGACGATGTGTTGGCGGCTGTTGGTCTTGGCCTGACGCTCACTTTACGCGATACTCTTCTTTGGCCCAGATTACCTTGCCAAAGAGGTCGTAATAATGGTCTTGCGCCATCCACTGTTGTTTGCTCTGCGGTGCGTCGGGATTGAGGCTGCGGGAGGCACGGCTGATGACGAAGCTCTCTTTTTCGCGGCGTATCTTAAATCCTTGTCCCACCTTGTAGGAGGTCTTTTTGCGCGAGTCGTAACGCCACAGCTCCTGACCGTCGTCAAGATAAAAGTCGGCGTTGGCTCCCCGGTCGACGGCGATGAAGAAGAAGTTGCCGTCGGGACTGAGCCATGTAGCCAGGATTCTGGCGTAGGCGTCAGTGGTAAAGTTGACATCCTCCCTGCGGCTGGTCTCCACGTCATAGCGGTAGAGCCGGTCGGCCTGCGTGAAATAGAGGCAATGACGATGGTTGTCGGTGTATTTGGCCACGACCTTGGCTTGGGGCGCAAGACTCTTGGCCATGGCGTTGACACGGTTGGCGACGGGTGTCTGGGCCACGGCAGGCGTGAGGGTCCAGAACAGGAGAAGCGATATGAGGTGATGCAGTCTCAAAATGTGAACAGAGAAGGGACGCCCCCAGGTGATTGGCCTGACGGGCGTCCCAGTGGTGTTAATGTGTCAGCATACCAAGCTACTGCTTAGTAGGCAAACAGCGGATAGTTCTTCATCGTGGCGTTGACCTTCTCGCGTACACGTGCGATGACCTTCTCGTCCTCGGGGGCGGCAAGCACCTCGTTGATGAGGTCGGCCACGAGGTACATCATGTCTTCCTTGGCACCGCGGGTGGTCATGGCAGCCGTGCCGAGACGGAGACCGGAGGTCTGGAAGGCGCTGCGCTCATCGTAGGGCACCTTATTCTTGTTGGCCGTGATGTCGGCAGCCACGAGGGCATTCTCAGCCACCTTGCCGGTGAGGTCGGGGTATTTCTGGCGCAGGTCGAGCAGCATGGAGTGGTTGTCGGTGCCGCCGCTGACGATGCTGAAGCCGTGGTCGGTGAGGGCCTGGGCCAGCACGGTGGCGTTGGTCTTGACCTGCTGTGCATACTCTTTCCATGAGGGGAGCAGGTTCTCGCGGAAGCCCACAGCCTTGGCGGCGATGACATGCTCGAGCGGACCGCCCTGGTTGCCTGGGAAGACTGCCGAGTTGAGGAGCATGCTCATGGGTTTGATCTCGCCCTTCTTGGTGGCGTAGCCCCAGGGGTTGGGAAAGTCTTTGCCCATGAGGATGACGCCGCCGCGCGGACCGCGGAGGGTCTTGTGGGTGGTGGTGGTCACGATGTGTGCATATTTCACAGGATTGTTCAGCAGTCCGGCGGCGATGAGTCCGGCAGGATGTGCCATGTCGATCATGAGCAGGGCACCCACGGCGTCGGCAATCTTGCGCATGCGCTCATAGTCCCACTCGCGGCTGTAGGCAGAGCCACCGCCGATGATGAGCTTGGGCTTGTGCTCCAGAGCCAGGCGTTCCATCTCGTCGTAGTCTACGCGGCCGGTCTCGCGGTTGAGCGTGTAGCCCACGTGCTTGTAGAGAATGCCCGAGGTGTTGACCTCACTGCCGTGCGACAGGTGTCCACCCTGGTCGAGGTCGAGGCCCATGAACGTGTCGCCAGGCTTGAGCACAGCCAGCAGCACGGCTTGGTTGGCCTGTGCGCCGGAGTGGGGCTGCACGTTGGCAAACTCGGCACCGAAGAGGGTCTTGACACGCTCGATGGCCAGTGTCTCCACCTGGTCTACCACCTGGCAGCCGCCATAGTAGCGCTTGCCGGGAAGGCCTTCGGCATACTTGTTGGTGAGATAACTACCCATGGCCTGCATCACCTCGTCGCTGACAAAGTTCTCCGAAGCAATGAGTTCCATACCTCTCAGCTGGCGCTGATGCTCTTGTTCGATAAGGCTGAATATTTCCTGATCTCTTTCCATTGTGTGTTGTTTGTTATGAATTGAAACGTTTTGGGTTTTTCAACTGATAATGGATGCAAAATTAATGAAAATCTCTTTGACACCCAAACATTTGGTGGGGTTTTATCTTCGATGGCGGGCATGATGCCGCGGTGTGTCACACCAGCTTCACCTTGTCGATCTGCTGCTCCTTGTCGCAATAATGGCATTTGAGGATGCCCATCTCTTTGTCGACCACGGTGAAGTGGGTGAGCATGGGTTCGTTGTTGGTGATGCACTTGGGGTTGTTGCATTGCACGATGCCGTGGAGCTCGTTGGGCGTCTCTACCGTCTTCTTTTCGATGACCTCATAGTCTTTGATGATGTTGAGGACAATCTTGGGTGCGATGACCGAGAGGCGGCTGATTTCCTCGTCGGTGAAGAATTTGTCGGAAATCTTGATGATACCCTTCTTGCTGATCTTGCTCGATGGGAGGTTGTAGCCGATGGTCACGGGCACGTCGAGGTCGTGAAGGTTGAGCAGATGGGCCACCTGGTAGGTCTTCTCTGCAGGGATATGGTCGATGACGGTGCCGTTCTCGATGGCGGCAACCTGGAGTTCTTTCTTTGCCATGGCTTGTGGATATGATGTTGGGGATAGTTTAAAACTTCGATTCGATGATGCTCTCGTCGTTGCGCACATCGTCGAGGGTGATGCCCAGACAGTAGCAGAAGATGGCTTCGCGGGCGTAGAGTCCATTCTGTGCCTGCTGGATGTAGTAGGCGTGGGGATTGTCGTCGACGTCGTAGGCAATCTCATTGATGCGTGGCAGCGGGTGCATGATGCGCATATTGGGCTTGGCCTGTTTGAGCATGTCGTTGCGAAGGATGTAAACGTTCTTCACGCGCTCATACTCCATGAGGTCTGAGAAGCGCTCTTTCTGCACGCGCGTCATATAGAGGATGTCGGCATCGGCAATCTCGTCTTCGTTGAAGTCGGTATGCTCGTAATACTTGATGCCGTTGTTCTGACAATAAATCTTGTACTCCTGTGGCATGGCCAGCTCCTCGGGGGCGATGAAATGGAAGGTGGGGTGGAAATGGCGCATGGCCATGATGAGCGAGTGTACGGTGCGACCGTATTTCAGGTCGCCCACCAGATAGATGTTGAGGTTGTCGAGCGTGCCCTGGGTCTTGTAGATGGAGTAGAGGTCGAGCAGGCATTGCGAGGGATGCATGTGGGCACCGTCGCCGGCATTGATGATGGGCACGGGCGCTATCTCGCTGGCATATTGGGCGGCCCCCTCGATGTAGTGGCGCATGGCGATGACGTCGGCGTAGTTGCTCACCATGAGGATGGTGTCCTTGAGGGTCTCGCCCTTGGTGGTGCTTGAGGTCTTGGCGTCGGAGAAGCCAATGACGCGGGCACCCAGGCGGTTGGCCGCGGTCTGAAAACTAAGTTGCGTCCGGGTGGATGGCTCGAAGAAGAGGGTGGCGACGACTTTTCCTTTCAGCAATTCCCGGTTGGGGTGTTTCTCAAATTCATGCGCCATCTCGAGAAGGTACATAATTTTCTCTTTCGACAAGTCGGCAATCGTAACAAAATTATGTTTTTCCATTTACGTTTGGGTTGAATGATGTGAATTTGACTGCTAAGGTACTTATAATTTTCTTTTTAATGGCGAGAAATCAAAAGAAATATCGTATTTTTGCATAAATAATTTCATATCAAAGCATGAGACGTACCTTCGTTAAAATATTATGGATGTTCCTGGCTGCGACGGTGGGAATAGCAGTGTTGCTGTTCTTTATGATCTGGTTCGGAGTCATCGGCTATTCGCCTGACATCGAGAACCTGCAGAACCCCATCAGCAAGTCGGCATCGCAGGTGTTCTCGGCCGACGGAAAGATCATCGGCACCTACAATGTCGACAAAGCCAACCGCATACCCGTCAGCTATCAATACCTTTCGCCGCATCTGGTGCATGCGCTCGTAGCCACCGAGGACGAGCGGTTCTACGACCACTCGGGCATCGACTTTATCGCCCTGGGGCGTGCCATTGTCAAGCGTGGACTGATGGGGCAGGAGAGTGCCGGAGGCGGAAGTACCATCACGCAGCAGCTGGCCAAGCAACTTTATTCCGAACCGGCAAGGTCGACCTCGGAGCGCATGCTGCAGAAGCCCATCGAGTGGATCACGGCCATCAAGCTTGAGCGCAATTTCACCAAAGAGGAGATCATTGCACTCTATCTCAACTATTTTGACTTCCTGCATGGGGCCGTGGGCATCAAGACGGCGGCCAACACCTATTTTAATAAGGAGCCCAAGGACCTGAATGTGCAGGAGGCAGCATTGCTCATCGGACTGTGCAAGAATCCCTCACTGTTCAATCCTGTGCGCTATCCTGAGCGCAGTTTGGAGCGCCGCAATGTGGTGCTGGCGCAGATGCAGAAGGCGGGATATCTGTCGAGCGCAGAATACCGGCAGATTTCCAAAGATCCGGTGGAACTGCATTTCCACCGGAGCGACCATAAGGATGGGTCGGCGGTATATTTCAGGGAATTTCTGCGGCAGTATATGATGATGAGCCGTCCCGAACGCAGCAATTATCCCTCGTGGAACTCTCGCCAATATGTAATCGATTCCATCGCTTTCGCCACTGACCCGCTCTGCGGCTGGTGCAAGAAACACACAAAGAAAGATGGCAGTTATTATAATGTATATACCGACGGCCTGAAAATCTACACCACCATCGACTCGCGTATGCAGCAATATGCCGAAGAGTCGGTCTATGGGCATGTGGCGCAGTTCCTCCAGCCGGCGTTCAACAAGGAAAACAAGAAAAAACCGAACGCACCGTTCACCGACCAACTCACCCGCGAGCAGGTGAGGCAGATTATGTTGAGGTCGGTGCGCCAGAGCGAACGCTACCGGGTCATGAAGCAGGCCGGTGCCTCAGAGGCCGAGATCGACAAGGCATTCCGCACACCCACTGACATGACGGTGTTCACCTATCACGGTGACATCGACACGATGATGACGCCGCTCGACTCCATACGCTATTACAAGTCGTTCCTGAGGTCGGGCTTCATGAGCATGGATGCTCACACGGGGCAGGTGAAGGCATACGTGGGTGGTATCGACTTCGCGCACTTCCAGTACGACATGGTGATGGACGGAAGGAGGCAGGTGGGTTCGACCATCAAGCCGTTCCTTTATTCGCTGGCCATGGAGAATGGCTTGTCACCATGCGACAAGGTGCCCAATGTGCAGCAGACGTATATGGTGGCGGGCAAACCGTGGACACCCAGAAACGCCAGCCGAAGCCGTTACGGGCAGATGGTGACGCTGAAATGGGGACTGGCACAGTCGAACAACTGGATCTCAGCCTACCTCATGAGCAGGCTCAACCCCAACCAGTTTGTCAATATCCTGCATAAGTTCGGCATCAACAACCCCGATATTTATCCTTCCCTGGCCCTGAGCCTGGGGCCGTGCGAGGTCACCGTCGGAGAGATGGTGAGTGCATACACAACCTTTGCCAACAATGGCATCAGGGTGGCACCGCTCTTTGTCACACGCATCGAGGATAACGATGGGAATGTCATCAGTGAGTTCCAGCCCCGCATGAACGAAGTAATCAGTTCGGCCAGTGCATATAAGATGTTGGTGGAGCTGATGGCAGTCGTAGACGAGGGAACGGCCGGACGACTCAGGTATAAGTTTGACATACCCGGAGAGATTGGCGGCAAGACCGGAACCACCAACCGCAACTCTGACGCTTGGTTCGTGGGCTTCACACCACAGCTGGTGAGTGGCGTGTGGGTTGGTGGCGAAGACCGCGACATCCATTTCGACTCTATGCAAATGGGGCAGGGTGCAACAATGGCACTTCCCATCTGGGCTTATTTCATGAAGAAGGTATATCGCGACAAGAGCCTGCCTTACAATCCCGACTCGGTATTCGATGTGCCCGAAGATTTCAACCCCTGTGCCAAAGAGGATAGTCAGTTCGATGAATTTGGTATCGACGAAGTTTACGAATAGTCTCCATCTCTGTCATTGTCGCTAATCTCCTACAGTTAGTACACGTTGATAGGGCTACGCCATTAGGTCAGTTGCGAAAGGCATCTGCTATCCTCATGGTGTAGCTACTTGTTTTTGTCTGTTTTTTCATCATCCTCAACGTAGTATTCCGTTGGCATCCGTACTATAAGTGATTATAAATACGGCAATTTATGTCAATAACTAAATAGTCTATGATGAATTTTTATTTTTCTACAGTTCTCTTACTGTCTGCTTTTACATTCTGCAAGACTTCTAAGGTCCTGGCAAATAGCGATACCGCGAGTACAACGTATGCGTTGTTTACCACAAATGCTGATGGTAATGCGATCACAAGTGATTACTTCAAGACAAACGAAGGCGATGGAAATCCCTTTGGCTTTTATAAACTATTGCTGTCCGATAAAACCAAAAGATTGACAGTATGAGGCCAAGCAAATAATATTGACCCGGTTGCCACAGTAAAAAATGGGAAGTCCGCTGACTTCCCCAAAGAGTTTGTACTTTTGCGTTGCTAAAACAAAAAATGTATAAACTCATGGGCAAAGTTACTACAAATTCAGGAATTCCAGTGTTTGGGGAGATCGTAAAGTTGATAGACAAACAAGAAGTAAGCAAGGTAGCCGAAAAGCTCAAGGCCAACAGATACACCAAGCGGCTCGACGCTTACCAGCACCTCATCATCATGCTGTATGCCGTTCTCGGACAGTTCAACAGCCTGAGAGACATAGAGCTTGGGGTCTACTCATCTGCCCAATGTCTGAACCATTTCGGTCTTGACTACATGGTGCGGCGCAGCACCTTGTCCGATGCCAACGCCAGGCGCTGCCCTGCATTTTTCGAGTCTGTCTACAACCT
>JBHAFS010000155.1:0-31769 GCA_041856205.1 Prevotella sp. | reverse complement strand
TAACTAACAAATATGCAACTTGAAGTGTTAAAATACAAAAAGTCCCTCATTTAGAGGGACTTAGTTCAAATTACTCCAAGTTGCTTAGAGTTGTTTATAAGGGGTCATTTCCCGATGCAGAAATGGGCGAAGATGTTATTGAGGGTTTCCTGGGGAGTGATTTGACCACCAGTGATGTCGGCCAGTTGTTCGAGACAGATGCGGAGGTCCTCGGCGATGAGGTCGCCCGAGAAATTGGCCTGAAGGGCATCGATGACACGGAGCAGGGTGATATGGGCTGTAGTGAGAGCCTCATAATGGCGGGCTGAAGTTACAATGACATCATTCTCTGTAATCTCAGGGATGTTGGCAGCAGAATAGATACATTCTTCCAGTTTGTCGATGCCTACTTGCTGCTTCGCGCTGATTGCGAGCTGGGCAAAGGGCTGGAAGTCTTCAAGGTGGGGTGGGGCAAGAGAGGCTGCTGGGTGAAGGTCTATCTTATTTTGCAGCAGGATAACCTTTTTGCCATCCGTATGCTGTCGGATCTCTTCTATCTCCTGGGGTGATGGAGTTTGATCGGTCATCCATAACACGATGGCTGCCTCGTTCATCTTCTTGTATGCTCTGTCTATGCCAATGCGCTCAACAGTATCGCGGGTCTGTCGGATGCCAGCCGTATCGATGAACCTGAAAGTGATGCCATGAATCTGTGTAGTGTCTTCGATGATATCACGGGTAGTGCCGTGGACGTCAGAGACTATGGCCTTGTCTTCGTGAAGCAGTTGGTTGAGCAGTGTGCTCTTGCCTACATTGGTCTTACCCACGATGGCCACAGGGATGCCCTGCTTGATGGCATTTCCCGTTTCAAAAGAACGCGCGAGGGTCGTCGTCTTCTGATCGATGGTCTGGGCGAGCTCCAGTAGTTCCGAGCGGTCGGCAAATTCCAGATCCTCATGGTCAGAGAAGTCGAGCTCCAGTTCAAGGAGCGAAGTCATTTTGAGCAATTGGTCGCGGAGAGCAGATAATTCCGAAGAGAAATGCCCTTTGAGCTGACTCATGGCCATGCGGTGGGTGGCCTGATTGGTAGCTGCCACGAGGTCTGCCACTGCTTCAGCCTGACTGAGGTCCATCTTGCCATTGAGGTAGGCGCGCTGTGTATACTCGCCAGGGCAGGCCTGTCGGCATCCGGCCGCGATGAGGACCTGCATGATTTCTTTTACGATAAAATGCGAGCCATGACAGGATATCTCAACCGAATCTTCGCCGGTATAGCTATGTGGGGTACGGTAAAGACTCACCATGACCTCATCGATGACCTGGCCCTCTTTGTTATGGATTTCTCCAAAGTGAAGTGTGTATCCGGCGGCACTGGCCAATGGTTTCCCGTTCTTGGGAGCAAACACACGGTCGGTGATTTCGATGGATTGCCTGCCAGAAAGACGGATAACGCAAATAGCCCCTCCCGCAGGAGTGGCTAATGCGCAAATGGTATTGTTGTCTTGAAAAAATGTGTTATGATCCATTTAGATGCGTTCGAGAACAATTTTTATCAATCCATCAATGGAGTTCTTGTAGCCAGTGTTAGCCTCCTTGGCCCTTCGGTTGGCAATCACCATACAGCAAGTCAAGGCCTTGTGTCCCATCAGTTTGGACAATCCTGCCAAGGCAGACGACTCCATCTCAAAATTAGTGATGCGATAGTCCTTGTACTCGAAAGCTTCCACCTTTGCATTCTGATTTGGGTCGGCCAGTGGGATGCGCAACTCACGTCCCTGAGGACCGAAGAATCCACCGCAGGCGATGGTCACGCCACGCACCATGTCGCTGCCGGCGACGCGTTCCAATGTCTCATAGTCGGCATCGATGACGTAGGGTGCTCCTTTCTGCGGATTCCAATCCATGTGCTTTTTGAATGCCTCCTCGAAGTCAAGGTCACACACTTCGTCGCGTCCGGCATAGTAGTTGAGCAATCCATCGAAGCCTATGCTCTTTTCGCTGGCAATATAAGTTCCAGTAGGCGTATATTCCTGCAGCCCGCCGCAAGTACCGATGCGTACAAGGGTCAAGGAGCGCAGAGGAGATTTGACATGACGCGTGTTGAAGTCGATATTGGCCAATGCATCGAGCTCGTTGACTACGATATCGATGTTGTCGCAACCGATGCCTGTACTCAGGACAGTGATACGCTTACCCTTATAAGTACCGGTAATGGTATGGAACTCGCGGCTCTCCACCTCACACTCTTGGCTGTCGAAATGAGAAGCCACCACGCTCACCCTTCCCGGATCCCCCACGAGAATGACTTTGTCTGCCAAGTGTTCGGGACGCAGATGGAGATGGAATACCGATCCGTCATTATTGATAATTAATTCTGATTCAGCAAAATACGTGTTCATATTATTTGGATTTAATGATTGGGTCAAACAATTCGCTGAGAATTGGCTAATGAAAAGCATTATTGTTTCTCGGCGTACCTGATTTTCTTTTCAAGCATCTTATAGTCTTCACGTTGCTTGATGAGGTCTTTCTCCTGTCGCAAAATCTTAGTGGCCAACTCCCCATTCTTACCAGATTGATATTGGACGCGGTTGGCCTCCAATGATTTCTGGGTCTGGTTGATCAGTTCACCTACCTGAGTGAGTTGGTCGAACAGTCGCCTGCTCTCCTGGTGTTTAAGCTGTGAAGACGAATTGATTACCGTTTGGTCGTCTACTACAAAAGTGTTGCCACTTTCCGCTACTTTCTCGGGCTTTGTCCGCTCAATCATTGCATTGCGACGATTGATAGCAGCGCTACGATTGCCAAAGGCCCAAGTTTCGCGTATGGCAGCAACGCGCGCATATTGTTCAAGCTGTTTTGAGCTAAGATTGTCGCTTGTAAAATCTTGTCTCGGCGAAGTTGGTACAAAAGTATATATACACACACTATCTTGAGGTAGATAACGGTCAGAAACCAGCCAACCGAGCGTGTCGAGGTCGTCGATGGCCAACAGATATTCGTTGGCCGGAGAGTTGAAGGGCAACCCATAGTTTTGAGGAGCATACCATTCGCCCTTATCGGAGTCGAAATTGGTCATGAAGATATCTCGTCCACCTAAGCTGTTCTCTCCTGTGGCAGAAAAATATAGCGTCACACCATCTGGAGCCAGGAAAGGAAAGTTCTGGAACAAATAGTCGGTGTTCGAAATTCCCGGAAGGTAGGAGGGCGTGCCCCATTTGTCACCAAGCAGCGACTGTGTCATAATGACTGTGGCGGTGGTGTCTCCGTTGGCAAAAAAACGACGGTCGCCAAACTCATTTTCGTATTGGGTGAGTACCTGGGAATCGTCACCAACTACATGCTTGTTCACTGTAAATACACCAGACTCTGGGTTGAGAGGGATATGCGACAGGAAATCTCGCTTGCTGACCACTATGCTATCAATAAACATGATCTTGGCGGTGGAAGGCAGCATCGATTGGAATAGTCGATGAGCAGGTGTCTCGGCCACCGTTTTTGTGATGGTCTTCACCTTGGTATGTTTCTTCTGAGCACTGACGGTCATGCAGCCAGTGGTCAGTAAAACCAAAAGTATGTATTTCCGAATTTTCATGATCATATTCTTGAATTAACAAAGATAGATAAATTTATCTAAGAAGGAAAATCTAGAATTGAAAATTTAGAAATATTAGCGTACAAGTTGGTGAAATGGTGCGACTCAGTCCATGAAGACAAAATATACGGCCGCAATGATGCATAAGAATGCAGCAATATGGTTCCAATGTAATGTCTCACCTTGGAACATCAATCCAGCAATGACTGTGAAAACAACCAGACTCACAGACTCCTGTATCACTTTGAGTTGCATGAGCGTAAAAGGACCGCCATTGCCCTGGAAACCAATCCTGTTGGCAGGAACCTGACAGCAATACTCCATGAATGCAATGAGCCAACTAAAAACAATCACACCCAGCAATGGCCAATGGCTACTGAAACCATTCTGCTGAAGTTTTAAATGCCCGTACCAAGCTAAAGTCATGAAAATATTACTCAGTAAGAGCAGCAAGAGGGTATATATACCGTTCATTGATGAAAAAAATGGGATTGCGGGCCAATTGCTGAACAGTCCGTTCATTGCCGACCCGCAAATCCTTACAATATGTAGAATGTTTAGTTGCCCAGCAACTGATTTGTCATGCTGGCAGCAGCCCTGCGGCCATCGCCCATGGCCAGGATTACCGTGGCACCTCCGCGTACGATGTCGCCACCGGCATAGATGTTAGAAAGCGAAGACTGCATATCGCCGTTTACAACAATTGTGTTCTTACGGCCCAGTTCAAGACCGGTAATTGACTTAGGCACCAGCGGGTTAGGCGACACGCCAACGGCAACGATTACCTGGTCACAGTCGACGTTTATGGTCTGCCCCGTGGTCACCGGGCTCCGACGACCGCTGGCATCTGGCTCGCCGAGTTGCATCACGTCGAGCACGGCAGTACGTACCCGTCCGTTCTCATCGGACAGATATTCCTTGGGGTTGTGCAAGGTCAGGAAGTTGATACCTTCTTCTTTTGCATGCTTCACCTCTTCAAGACGTGCCGGCATCTCGGCCTCTGACCGGCGATATACCAAAGTCACCTCTGCACCCAAGCGCTTGGCAGTACGGCAAGAGTCCATAGCCGTATTGCCACCACCAATGACCATGACTTTCTGGCCAAGGATGATTGGCGTGTCGGTCTCGGGGTTGGCGGCATCCATGAGGTTTACTCGGGTAAGGTATTCATTTGACGACATGATGTTAATGAGGTTCTCTCCCGGAATACCCATGAAGTTGGGCAGTCCAGCTCCCGACCCGACAAAGATGCCCCTAAATCCCTTGTTCTCCAATTCTTGGATTGAGATGGTCTTTCCTACTATACAATCGGTCTGGAAGTGAACTCCCATCTTGCGCAGGTTTTCGATTTCTACGTCCACGATCTGGTTAGGCAGGCGGAACTCAGGGATACCATATTTCAGCACGCCTCCAATCTCATGTAGGGCCTCGAACACATAGACATCAAAACCGTTTTTGGCCATGTCGCCAGCGAAGCTCAGTCCAGCAGGACCAGAACCGATGACAGCTACTTTGAGGTTGTTGGCGGGGGCCAGTTCGGGAATAGAGATTACACCACTCTCGCGCTCGTAGTCTGCCGCAAAACGCTCCAGATGACCGATGGCAACTGCAGGTTCGTTCATTTTAAGGTGGATACAACGACTCTCGCATTGTTTCTCCTGCGGACACACGCGGCCACATACGGCAGGCAGGGCAGACGTATCTTTCAGCACTTTGGCAGCTGCAAGGAACTCACCCCGTTCGATGTTCTTGATGAAGGAAGGGATGTTGACATTCACTGGACAGCCTTCAACGCATGCAGGCTTGGCGCAGTCGAGACAACGGTGGGCTTCCATAACAGCCAGTTCGGGTGTCAGGCCTTGGTTTACTTCCTCCAAACGTGTGGTGGCACGGTAAACAGGATCTAGCTCAGGCATCTGCACCCGAGCAATGGATGTCCGCTCCTTAGGTTTCATCGCGCTACGCAACTCCTTGCGCCACAAGGCGTCACGATCGATAAGTACTTCTATTGTATCGAGCTCACCATTAGAGTTTCCAACAGACTTTGTCTCAGCCGAGCCTACATCACTACCTTGCTCGGTGCCGGTCTCTGTATGCTGGGGCGCTGTAGCATAGTTTTCCATCTCTTTGCGCTCCACATCCTTGAAGGTGCCCATGCGTTTGAACATCTCATCCCAGTTAACCAGGTCGCCATCAAACTCGGGGCCGTCGATACATACAAACTTCGTCTTGCCCCCGATGGTAAGTCGGCAGGCACCGCACATACCTGTGCCGTCAACCATGATGGTGTTGAGCGACACATCGTTGGGAATGCCGTATTTCTTGGCCAGCAGCGACGTAAACTTCATCATAATCGGAGGACCGATAGCCAGGACCTTGTCTACATGCTCGCGGTTGATGACCTCCTCCACGCCCACGGTGACAACACCCTTCTTGCCGTAGGAGCCGTCGTCGGTCATGATAATGACCTCGTCAGAATATTTGGCTACGTCATCCACCATGATAACGAGTTCCTTTGTGCGGCCAGCCAGTACAGATATCACACGGTTTCCGGCTTTCTTTAGTTCGGTAAGGATGGGGAGGATGGCAGCAATACCGATGCCACCGCCTGCACAGATCACAGTACCGTAGTTCTCGATGTGCGACGGAGTGCCCAGCGGACCGACGATGTCGAGCACGCTGTCTCCTTCGTTGAGCGAGCAAAACTTGGTGGACGAAAGGCCCACTTCCTGAATGACCAGCGTCAGCGTGCCTCGATTAGCATCTGCCTTGGCAATGGTATAAGGCACACGCTCACTGTTCTTGTCAACTCTTACGATGATGAAATTGCCAGCCCGACAACTCCTGGCAATCAAAGGTGCTTCAACCTCAAAGCAATAAACCTTGTCGGAAAACTGCTCCTTACGAATGATTTTGTTCATGTGAGTTTTGGTATTAAGAAATAGGAATAATTTTGTTCGTTTATGTTATCAGATTGCATTCTTACGCCAGTTTGCGGTATTGACCCTGAGAGATTACAATTCGAATTGGTAGCCGATTGTAAAAACGTAGGCGAAATTGGCTCCCGAGAGATGGGAGTTGCTCATATAGACACTTCCTTTCCAAGGGTCACTCGAGCCAATATCCATGATGCCAATATTCCAGCGCACATCCAACACGATATTGCACAACTCGTAGGATATGGCAACAGGGACGGAAAGGTCATAAGACTTGAGGTCTCCATCCATTGTTTTCATCACCAAAGTGCTGTTGCCTATGCTCTCCTGGCGATTTCTGATGCAGAAGCCGGGCTGGAGACCAGCCTTGAAGGCCAGTCCTTTTACAACATAGAAATTGGCCGTCACCGGTATTGTGAGATAGTCGTGCTTCCACACGAAATCATTCTGCCCTCCATTTTTGTACTTTCCTCCTAACGGAGCGTAGGCCAGTCCGCCACTGACAGAAAACCAGGATGCCAATCGTTTTTCGACATCGACACCTACAGCCAGTCCCCGTCTGAAGTCGAGGTCTCCGTTGAACATAGAAGCAAAGCTTATTCCGGCATAGGGCTTGATAGTTGTAACCCCCACTTCATGCTGTGCGGTGGCACAGAGTGAAGTGAGGAAAAGACAGAATGTCCAAAACGTTTTTCGTAACATGATTACTGATATTACTCAAAGTTCTTGTCATCGAGCATCTCGAATCCGCAGTAGGGCACTAGCACCTTGGGCACACGGATGCCTTCAGGGGTCTGGTTGTTCTCGATGATGGTGGCCACGATACGCGGCAGGGCCAAGGCAGAGCCGTTAAGGGTGTGGCAGAGCTCAATCTTCTTGTTCTCCGTACGGCGGAAACGGCAATGCAGGCGGTTGGCCTGGTAACTTTCGAAGTTGGATACCGACGAAACCTCAAGCCAACGCTTCTGTGCTGAGCTATAGGTCTCGAAATCATAGCAGATTGATGAGGTGAAGCTCATATCGCCCCCACAGAGCAATAAGATATGATAGGGAAGCTCTAATTTCTTGAGGAGGTTCTCTACATGGTCGAGCATCTCTTGGTGCGATTCGTGGGAGTGCTCGGGGGTATCTATGCGCACAATCTCCACTTTGTCGAACTGATGCAGACGATTCAATCCTCGTACATCTTTGCCATAAGAACCGGCCTCGCGACGGAAGCAGGCCGAATAGGCACAACGTTTGATAGGAAGCTCTTTCTCATCGATAATCTCATCGCGAAAAATATTCGTCACCGGCACCTCAGCAGTGGGGATGAGATAAAGATTGTCGAGGTTGGCATGGTACATCTGTCCTTCCTTGTCGGGCAGTTGTCCGGTGCCATATCCACTCGCTTCATTCACCACATAAGGCGGCTGCACTTCCAGATAGCCGGCCTTGCGTGCTTCGTCAAGGAAAAACGCCTCAAGGGCGCGCTGGAAACGTGCCATTTTACCCACATAGATAGGGAAGCCAGCACCCGTAATCTTGACACCCATGTCGAAATCCACCAAGTTGTATTTCTTTAGCAAGTCCCAGTGGCAGAGTGCGTCAGGACCAAGCTCAGGAATTACGCCACCTTCCTTTACCACCACGTTGTCGCTGGCATCATTGCCTTCGGGCACCTTATCACTGGGGATGTTTGGAATCTGGAGCAGTTCGTTGGTCATATCCTGCGATGCTTTGTCCATGATCTCCTGCAGTGCCTTGTCAGCAGCCTTCAGTTCGGCCACCTGTTCCTTCACCTGGTTGGCTTGGTCTTTCTTGCCATCCTTCATCAACCCGCCAATCTGTTTGGCCAGTTGGTTTTGTTGCATTTTGTTGGTATCGAGTTTCTGCTGCGATTCCCTACGTAGCCTATCATACTCCAGTACTTTTTCAATGGCTTCGCGGGCACCGTTGAAGTGTTTTTTCTCAAGACCCTTGATCACGCGATCTGTTTCCTCACTAATGAGTTTAAGTGTAAGCATAATGCTGTGAATTTGAATATTTACCTATATTTCGGGCAAAAGTACAAAAAAACTATGAAATTGCAAGTCAAAAGAACGAAAAACATATATTATCACAAGGTGCTTGTCCCCCACATTTACAAACTGCCATTGTCAGCGTGATTATTGTCTTCGAATAGTTTGTTTATTCAAATATTGTGCAATTGATTTACATCAAAGAATGAGTAGATGTAGCATATTTATCATATTTTCGTCGTTGAAACCACGAAATCGAGTATATCTTTGCGGCGTTTGAGTAAAAAAGGATAACAAATGGATAAATTAGTAACCATCAACGAGCAGGTCGAGCTTCAGGCGGCCAGTCGCTTAGAGAAGATTCTCAGTGAGCGACGTGCTACCTTGGACCAAAAGAAAAAGTAGGTACGTAGCGTGACTTCCTCTCTTGGGGAGTCTCCTTGATTGCTGTGAGCACAAGATGGTAGGGCAACCTTATCCTCCTACGAACTCTTCCTACTGCAAAGCCCCCGGTTCTTCATCAGAATCCGGGGGCTTTTGTTCATGTAGGTATCTGTTATCTCATCTCCTCGACAAACCACTGGGTAATCTGCCTCAGAAGGTGGTTACGTGTGTTACCGCCAGAGATGCCGTGGTTACGGTTGGTATAATAGTTTTCCTTGAAGTCTTTGTCGGCCTGCACAAGTGCCTCGGAAAACTCAAAGGAGTTCTGTGGATGAACATTGTCGTCGGCCATGCCGTGGCAGATGAGCAGTGCCCCACTCAGCTTGTCAGCACGCGTGATGGCATTGTCATCATATCCCTGAGGATTTTCCTTCGGAGTGCGCATATAACGCTCGGTATACACTGTGTCGTAATAGCGAAAAGAAGTGGGTGGAGCAACCGCCACACCAGCCCTGAATACGTTGCGTCCCTCACTCATGCTCATCAGCGTGTTGAATCCGCCGAACGACCATCCCCAGATGCCGATACGCTTACTGTCGACATAGGGTAGGGAACCCAGATACAGAGCAGTCTCCACCTGGTCTTTGGCTTCAAGTTTTCCTAGCTGCAGATAGATGCTCTTCTCAAAATCGGAACCTCGTCCACCTGTTCCACGGCCATCTACACATACCACAATGAATCCCTGCTGAGCCAAATAAGCCTCAAAGGCACCGCCCTGGCCCATCGACCCTACATTCCAGGAATTGATAACCTGCTGGCTGCCTGGACCGCCATATTGGTACATAATAATCGGATACTTTTTCGATGCATCAAATGCTAAGGGTTTTACCATCCAACCATCCAACTTGACACCTTCCGAGGTGGTGAAACTGAATGTTTCTTTCTTGGTGAAGCCATATCGCTGGGTCTTCTCTTGTAAGGTTGCGTTGTCAAGAAGTGTGGCGATGACCTTGCCCCGGTTGTCGCGCGAGGTATATATATAAGGTGTATTATAATCGCTCCATGTATTGATGAAAAACTTGAGGTCACCGGAGAATACGGCCTGGTTCCACCCTTCGCGGTCGGTCAGTCGTTCGATGTTGCCGTTCTTGTGGCTGACGTAGACCTGGCGGTCGTGGGCGTTGAGGGCAGCCGCCTGATAATACACGTCGCCTGTTTTGGTATCATAGCCGTAGACCGTCGTGATGTCGTAGTTCCCGCTACCAATCTTGCGTTGCAGTTGCCCGTTCTTGTCGTAGAGATACAGACGCATATATCCATCGCGGTCAGAAGGCATGAGAATGTAGTCGCTACCAATTTGGATACCCTCCATGGTCTCTTCCTTGACATATTTGGGCACATTCTCTTTGATCAGCAGCTGGGCTACAGTGCTCCTCGGGTTGACCGTATAGAGGTTAAGCACATCCTGATGGCGGTTCATGGTGTAGACCATGATACGGTTGGCATCTGGGGTCGGGAGAATGCGAGGCATATAGCCATCAGCATCAACAGGCACCTGAAGCTGCTGTATGCGACGGCTCTTGATGTCGAAGCTCCAAGCCGTTACCTTCGAGTTGCCCTCGCCAGCCTTAGGATATTTGTAAGTGTACGCCCCGGGATAGGTGGCATACTCAGTACGTTCAGGATGACTGCCCTTGAAGAGTTGCAATTCATATTGCTTGACAGCTGTCTCATCGAAACGTATCCAACATAGCATCGTGCCATCGGCATTGAAGGTGAGGGCACGGTTGAACGAGAACTCCTCTTCGTTCACCCAGTCGGGAATACCGTTGATGACCTCGTTGAATTTGCCGTCTTTGGTCACCTGGCTCTCACTGTTGTCGTAGAGTAGCTTGACCAAGAAGATATTATTGTCGCGCACAAAGGCCACCAAGTTGCCGTCGGGCGACCATACCGGGGCCTGCTGAGGTCCTCCCTCCGACAGTGGTTCCAGCTTGCGGGTTCGGATGGTATAAATGTAATATTTTGCCTTGTTCGACCGACGGTACACCGGTTGTGTCTCCGTACGGATGAGCATACGCTGGCCGTCTGGCGACATGATGTAATCATCGAATGACTTCAGATTAACTCCTTGTGTATGATTGATATCAAACAAAACGGCAGTTTGCTTACCTGTCTTGAACGAGTATTGCAGGATCTGCTTGCCATCGGGCGAAATCTGAAGATACTGGTCGGTACCTTGCAATGGGTCGATGCCGCTGATACGCTCTGCGGCAAACTCCCCCGAAGTGAGCTGCTTGAGGTCGATCTTTTCGGCAGCAAAGAAATGTGTTGCTGTCATGAATAGAGCAGAACAGATAATAATGATTTTCTTCATATTAGTTGTTGGTGTTTACGGTAATAAATAATGCCCTACCGTTCCTCCGAGCAGTCACAGCATCTCAACGAACTCGTCCATCGGCTTGCGATTCTTCTGAGGATGTGGGCAGTCGGGAGCGATATGGCCGATGGGAATGATGACCACAGCCTCGTAGCCCTCATAGGGGAACAGCTCGCGCATTTTGTTGACATCGAAGTTACATACCCAGCATGTGCCCAGTCCGCGCTCTGTGGCAGCTAGGCACAGGTGCTCGGTAGCTATGGCGACATCGATGTCGCCATGTGGTTTACCATCGATGCCACGCACCCAGTTCTCACAAGCGTTGCGCAGTCCTATGACATAGACAGGCGCCGTGAGGAACCAGTCACGTCGATAGCATTGCTGGAGCTTAAGGCGTGCTGCCTCAGACCTGACTATCACAAATTTCCATGGCTGCTTGTTGACGGCCGAAGGGGCCATGCGAAGTGTCTCGAGAACATACTCCAGATCTGCTTCACTAACAGGTTCTTCTGTGTATTTGCGAGCCGAGAATCTTTCCCGGCACAATTGCAAAATATCCATATCTCTTTTGTTAAAGTGATTCTGTGTTGCAAAGTAACAAAAAATATACCAAAAGGCCAACTTTTTCATGCGATAGTTGGTAAGTTCAAGGGACTATGCCTGGCCATCTAAGTGTGATGGGCAACTTTAGCCCTGCTGCTTGGCGACAGTCAGCTTTGCTTTATGGTGTTACCTGATGTGCAATAGCCCCCATCCGACAGAATCGATCATCCATACAGTATGTTTATCTCAGCAATGCCATTGGATCCCTTACTCCAATATAGAACTACCAGCATTTTACATCCTCCTTCTTCCCTCTTCATTTTCGCCCATCAATTCTTTGTGCTTTTCTTTTTATATTTCTCTTTTACAAGGGCAAACGAGTTGGCAATTAATTCACGAACCAACTTGTCTGGTACCTTACGAATATCCAAACCTATCCAGTACTTGGCATTCTCGTGACTGGGGTTGCCCACAAATTCGTATTCTTCCTTCAGTACATCGATGCGTTCGGGCTGACACTTAAGATTCACCCGCTCAAATTCTATAATGTCAAGAAAGCAGAACATGTGTCCGTTGATATAGAATACCAATACGTTCTCACCCGACTTGAATTTGGCAAAAGGAAACTTCTCCTCGACCGTCTCATCCATCGACAAGCAATAATTACGCAACTCTTCTACATTCATGTGGCAATTGGTTATTTGAGTAAAAACCGTTTGCAAATGTAGCATAATCTTTTGACACGCTTACAGCTATTGACAAAAAAAAATATACCCACAGTGAATACATTCAACGAAAAACATTATCTTTGCATGTAATGAGATACAGAATAGATACGGCAACATTAGAAGATACAGAGACTATTGTCCAATTCCAATTAAACATGGCATTGGAGAGTGAAGGCACCAAGCTCGATTACGCCACCGTGCGTGAGGGTGTGAAGACTGCCATCGAAGACAGTTCTCGTGCACTATACCTGTTGGCCCACAATGATTGCGATGAGGTGGTGGGATCGCTGATGCTCACCCAGGAATGGAGCGACTGGAACAATGCTCCTTACTATTGGATCCAGTCTGTTTATGTGCGCCCCGACTTCAGACGGCAAGGCGTGTTCAGAGAACTTTTCGATTTTGCGCGTGTCATTGCAGAGAGCGAACAGGCAGGAGCTTTGCGCCTCTATGTCGACAAACACAACATCGTGGCACAAAAGGTCTACGAGTCGCTTGGCATGCATGATAGCCATTATTTAATGTATGAACTTTAATAGCTAAAAGGGAATGAATGTTCAAGAATTCATAGACGTCTACAGAAAGACATTCGGCAAGAGCCCTTACCTGCCCATGGTTTACTTCTACTCCGAGCAGCCCATCGGCTTGACAGAGAAGATGGAAGGCTGCTTCTTCAAGTGGTTCGATAGGATCTTGCAAGGTACACCTGTAAGTTTGACTGGAGAAAGCATTGGATGCGGCGGCGGAAAGTTCTATACCGGTTTCACCGAGATGCCCGAGCGTGTTCCCCGTTTCGTCTCGTTACAGGAGAGATACAAAAAGTCGCCTGAGATGGTGACCGATGCCATCCAGAAAATGTCCATCCAACGTGCGGGAGCTACTTACCTGAACATTGCACGGGTGGACCAAGTGACAACGTTCGATCATATCGAAGGCATGATTTTTCTGGCGACACCCGACGTACTCTCCGGGCTCTGTGGTTGGGCTTTCTACGATAGTACGACCGAAGATGCTGTCACAACCATCTTTGGTTCGGGATGTAGTACCATGTTTGCCAATGTGACGACAGAGAATCGTAGAAATGGACATCGGTGTTTCCTCGGGCTATTCGACCCATCAGTCAGACCTCATGTTGACGCACAGTGCCTAGGCTTCGGTATACCAAAGTCGAGACTTGTCAACATGATGGGTACTATGGAGGAGTGTTTCCTCGGTAATTCTAGCGCCTGGAATAAGGTGAGAGAACGTATCAACGATAATCCTAAGTCCAAACCGCAATGAAAGCATTACTTATATCATCATTCTTATTTTTATTCAGTATGATGACCGCATTTGCAGACAACACCGTGAATACCGATACGTTCAAGACCTTTGGAAGAAAAGATGTGGTTATCACGGCCATTAAGCATGGCAGCATCCGAATCAGCTACGATGGCAAGGAAATAGAGGTTGACCCTGTAGGCCAGATTGAGCCGGTGACCGACTATGGTCTTTTGCCCAAGGCCGACTTTATCCTTGTTACCCATGAGCATAAAGACCACCTCGACAAAGATGCCATTGCCAAACTGGAAAAAGAAGGCACTGTAATCATCACCAACGATAACTGCGCCAAGGCATTGGGCAAAGGGCGGGTGATGCATAATGGCGACCAGCTCTCTTTGGCAGATGATATTACAGTGGAGGCCGTGCCAGCCTACAATGTTACCCCCGGGCATACACAGTATCATCCTAAGGGCCGTGACAACGGCTTTGTGTTGACCCTCGACGGGCTGAGAATCTATATCGCTGGAGATACAGAGGATATTGAGGAGATGCAGCAAATTAAGGATGTCGACATCGCGTTTCTGCCAACTAACCAGCCCTATACCATGACACCCGAGCAGACAGCTAGGGCTGCACGTACCATTCGCCCCAAGGTGCTCTTTCCCTATCACTATTCTGCCACCCCCATAGCGCGTGTGGTGGAACTGCTGAAAGGAACGAATATAGATGTGAGGATCAGAAATTACCAGTAATATTGGCTAAGGTCTTTGGTTGCAAACAAATATCTACGATTTGATGACAAAAGTATTTACCCGTTTCAGCTCTGATGAAGAGAGCAGGCGGGACGAGTTGATTAGAACGATAGAGCATAGTGTGGAGCGGCTCGGGCTCAACGAGCTTGAAGCACTATACTATGACTTGGTGTCGAAGGATTATATCCGGAAATAAGTGAAGGCGGCAGGGCCCTCAGATTGTTTCCATCCCATCGAAGAGTGTGCTTTCTATGACGAGCAAATAACGAATAGGGATGGTTTTGCCGTTTGTCATGGTCAATTCAAGGAAGTTTTCGTCTATGTTTTTCACGAATCCCTTCATTGTCATGTAATAACCGCCCTGGTTCTCTACCAAAGGCTCAAAGTAGGTAATGCTTACTTCTGGTCTTTCCTTTAGGTGAAGTTTGAGGTAGTTGAGCCGGCGGTCAAGCAGGACGGCTTCATCATGATCGAGCCTTTTTTCATCTACCCACTCATGTCCCTTGAGCACAAGAGGCATGCCCGTCAATGCAGCGAAGGGTGCAAATTGTGCGGCACGGTCGTATAGTGACATCTGTTGATGCTTCTTGGACACGTGATGGGGTAGGTTGATGATATCGTTGTAGGAGTCATTCATGACATGGTCTGTTTTGCGGTTCAAGCTTTATGGCCTCCGATCTGCATGTTGCGCTGTCGGGTAGTGGCTCCGTCGGCATAGTCGAGTCCCTTGAGCAGTGCGTTCTTGCCAAATTTCCGTTTGATGTCAAGTGTAGCCTCTTGCATCTTTCGTTCGCGTCTTAGCAAAGCCTCCTCTTTTTCCTGTACTTTCCTCAGAGCCTCATAATCGGTAAAGATGTCCAGCTGTACTGGAGCCTGTTTCATCTGTCGCGCTTGGTCTTCAGGTATGACATGGTTGGTGGTGATTGTGATGCGTCTGACCAGCAGGTCGGGATCGACTACGCGCTTGAAGATATCCATGACGGCACGGGTGATAAGGCGGGAAGACGATGTCATGCGCCCCAGATTTGCCGAGCCATGGGCATGCTTCGGCACCAAGCGTCCATAGTGGTCGGTCACCACCGGTCCTTGGTAGTTCACCCTCCGGTCTGTACGTGTCAGACTTTCACGGTCGTAACCAACTGAAAGCACCAGTTGGTCGGCCACCATGCGCTTGTCCACCAGGTCGAGGGCCACAGCCTCAGCCATCTCCTGCACCACTACGCGTGCCTTTTGATAGTCGTAGGCCTCTTGCAGCACTTGTCCACTCGACAAGGAGTTGGCCACTGGTTTATAGGATTTTACCATCTCCATAGTACAAGGCTCCCACCCCCAGGCATGGTCGATGAGCAGTTCGGCATTCACCCCAAAAAGGTTATAGAGTAATTCCTCGTTCACCACAGACAATCGGGCCAACTGCCCCATGGTGTATATGCCATAGCCCTTAAGCTTCCGTGCGATGCCTCCACCCACTCGCCAGAAATCGGTGATGGGCTGATGGTCCCACAACAGCCGTCGATAGCTCATTTCGTCGAGTGCAGCAATGCGAACACCGTCCTCATTGGCCTCGGCGTGCTTGGCCACGATGTCCATGGCCACTTTAGCCAGATAGAGGTTAGTGCCAATTCCTGCCGTAGCCGTGATGCCGGTTTCGGCAAGCACTTCTTTGACCATCTTCATGGCAAGAGCGTGTGCAGTGAGCTTGTAAAGGCCAAGATAATGAGTGGCATCGATGAACACTTCGTCGATAGAGTAGATGTGTATATCTTCGGGGGCAATGTACTTGAGATAAACCTGGTGAATCCTTGAACAATATTTGATGTAATGTGCCATTCGGGGCACTGCCGTGATATAGTCGACCTCCAATTCTGGATGTGCCTGTAGCTCAACGGCCGAAGTTGATTTTCCTTTCAGCTGCCTGAGTCCAGCCTTCATCCTACGATCATAGTTGACCTCCTGCATCCGTTGCACCACTTCGAAGAGCCGCGCCCGACCTTTCAGCCCATACGCCTTCAGCGACGGCGATATCGCCAGGCAGATGGTTTTCTCGGTACGGCTCACGTCGGCCACAACGAGGTTGGTTGTCAGCGGGTCCAGTCCACGTTCCCTGCATTCCACGCTTGCATAGAACGATTTGAGGTCTATTGCGATATATGTCCGTTCCATTTTCTGAGTGGAAAGTTAGTGCTATTTTTTGAGACTACAAAACAATTCTGCCACTCTTTTCTTCATGTCAAGCAACAAGGTAAAACAAGTGGTATGTTACCTCGAGGAAAACACGTGGCTTGCGAATGATGTAAGGAACTATTAGATAAAGCCTTTGCAACCTTGATGTTTTCGACATCCAATCATCATGTTTACGTCAACTTTCCTTCGCACTCTGATCATTGAAAGCGCCGCACAAAAAAAACTGCGCCAAGGTAGATGAACCCTGGCGCAGCCTATATGTTTCTTTGCTCAAGAACGAATTATGGATTCATTTCAGAGAATTGTCTTCACTGCCTCAAGCATACCCTTCTCCTGGATGAGGTCGAGGTAGTTCTTCACCAAGTTGGTGAGGCCAGGAACCGTCTGGTTGAGATTCTCGTGCCATACATAGTCGAAGGCAAGCACACCTTCAGCCACCTTGCCAGTGTCGCCGGCAGCCCATAGTTCTGCGAGTTTGTCCATAATCTTCTGGTCGTCGTTGGGCACGATGGGTGCTCCGTCGGCACGCTGCCCACCTTTATAATATGTGATGATGGCAGCCAGACCGAATACCAGTCCCTTGGGCAGCTCGCCCTTGCGTTGCAGATAGATTTTCACGCCGGGCAGATCGCGTGTCTCGTATTTGGGGAAGCTGTTGAGCATGATGCTTGTTACCTGATGGTCGACGAAGGGATTCTCGAAGCGCTCCAGCACGTCGGCTGCAAACTGTTGCAGTTCGTCCATGGGCAGATCGAGGGTTTGCATGAGCTCGTCGAACTGCACCTTATGGATATACTGGCCAAGCACAGGATGCTCGCAGGCATCACGGACGATGTCTACGCCGCTGAGGTAGGTCACGGGCGAGAGCACCGTATGAGGACCGTTGAGCAACGTCACCTTGCGTTCGTGGTATGGCTTCTCGTTGTCGGTGATGAGTACGTGGAGCCCAGCTTTATCAGCAGGGAACTCAGCCTTCATCTGTTCAACGGTCATGTTCTCAGCCTTCTCGATAACCCATAGGTGGAAGGTCTCGGCCTTGACCACGAGGTTGTCTTTATAGCAAACCTTCTGCTGGATCTCATTGATGGTGTCGCGTGGGAAGCCCGGAACGATGCGGTCGACGAGTGTGGCGCAAACATAGCAATATTTGGTAAACCACTCCTTGAAGCCTGCATAGTCGACGCCCATATCTGCTTTCCAAAGTTCGATATACTGATAAATGCACTCCTTGAGATGGTGGCCGTTGAGGAAGATCAGTTCGCAGGGCATGATAATCATGCCCTTGGAAGGATCGCCCTCGAAGAACTGATAACGGTGGAAAAGCAGTTGCACGAGTTTTCCGGGATAGCTAGATGCCGGGGCATCGGTAAACTTACAACTGTCGTCAAAGGTGATGCCGGCCTCTGTGGTATTGGAAATGACAAAACGCATCTCAGCCTGTTCTGCCAATGCCATGAAGGCCTGGTTCTGGGAGTAAGGATTGAGGGCTCTGCTGATGACGTCGATACGGGTCAGGGTGTTGACAGGCTGTCCGTTCTCCTTGCCCTGCAGATTCACATGATAGAGACCGTCCTGACCGTTGAGCCAGTCAACCATGCCGCGCTCAATAGGCTGAACGACTACCACGGAAGAGTTGAAATCAGTCTTCTGGTTCATGTTGAAGATAATCCAGTCGACGAAGGCACGCAGGAAGTTACCCTCACCAAACTGAATGATTCTCTCAGGCATAACGCTCTTGGGAGCCGTACGCTTGTTAAGTGCTTGAAGTTCTTTCATGATTTGTTTTGAAAAGTGTTTGAATCTTTTATATAGATTATGTTTTAAAACTGTTGCAAAGGTACGAAATATCATGATAACACATGTGAAATTTCTATATTAATTATACGTAAACCTTTGCGTAACAAATTTTATTTGGTTAAGAGCAGCATAATCTCAAAGAAATAGTGTAACTTTGCATGAACGATAAAACTCCCGTAAATATGAAACAGACCAAGATCGTATGTTCTATCAGCGATCGTCATTGCGACGTCGACTTCCTTCGCAAACTATACTTTGCAGGGATGAATGTTGTCAGAATGAATACTGCCCACGCTACTGAGGAGGGCATACGTAATATCATTGCTAATGTTCGTGCAGTGTCGCCTCACATTGGTATCTTGATTGACACCAAGGGACCTGAGGTACGTACCACCAATGTGGTTGAGCCTATCCAGTACAAAACCGGCGATGTGGTTAAGATATTCGGTCGTCCGAACATGGAAACTAGCCATGATATTGTGAATCTGTCATATTCAGAGATCGCAACTGACGTGAAGGTAGGCGACAACATCCTTTTCGATGATGGCGCCATTGGTATGGAGGTAACCGACATCATAGGTCCTACGGTCTATACCCGCGTGACCAACGATGGGGTGCTAGGTGCGCACAAAAGCGTTAATGTTCCTGGAGAACATATTGACCTTCCGGCACTTACAGATAAAGATAAAAACAATATCCTGTTGGCTATTGAGGAAGATATCGACTTTATTGCCCATAGTTTTGTACGCTCTGCAGCCGATGTAAAAGCCGTACAGGACATCCTTGATGAGCATCATTCTGACATCAAAATCATCTCGAAAATCGAGAATCAGGAAGGTGTCGACAACATAGACGAGATTATCGATGCCAGCTATGGTATCATGATTGCCCGCGGTGACCTCGGTATTGAGGTGCCTATTGAGAAGATACCTGGCATACAGCGCATGATTATCAGCAAGTGTGTGCTGAAGAAGAAACCGGTGATTGTGGCCACCCAGATGTTGCACACGATGATCAACAACCCACGTCCAACACGTGCAGAAGTGACCGACATTGCCAATGCCATCTATTCGAATACCGATGCTTTGATGCTGAGCGGTGAGACTGCATCGGGAAAATATCCATTGGAAGCTGTCTTGACAATGGCTTCTATTGCCGAACAGGCTGAGAGCGACAGGCAGAAATTTGGGGTTAACCATGATGTGCCCCTTAGCCCAAACTGCTCGCAGAAGGAATATCTGGCTCATTCGGCCATCGGGTCGACTAAGATGATGGGCGTTGCTGGCATCATCACAGACTCGGAGACTGGCGAGACGGCACGCAGCCTGGCCGCTTTCCGAGGTCCGAAACCTATTTTGGCGATTTGCTACAAGGAGAAGACACAGCGTTGGCTCAATCTTTCTTATGGAGTCATTCCCATCTTCCAGAAAGAGCATGTCACCTCTGATTACATGTTTACTGCAGCCCTGCGTATGCTGCGCCAGAAAGGGTATATCTCGCCCGACGACAAGATTGCTTATCTGTCGGGGTCGTTCGGAGAGGGTGGGGGCACCACATTCCTGGAGATCAATGAGGTGAAGAAGGTATTCGAACAGCAGTATAAGTTCCACCTCCCCCGCAGAGATTCGTAATTCAGTACATGACTACTCACAACATTCAGTATCTAAAAGAATCAGGCTCCAACGTGTTGGGGCCTGATTCTTTTCTTTAGGAACATCTGAAGCACCACGGGCGAAGTATTCTTACATCCCTTGATAAAGTCATTCCCGTGAGCTGAACTGCCCCGAAGACACTCATAAGAAGGTTGCCAACGACTGCTACTTTGGCCCGAAGTAAAACGTTATTCCACTCGAAGTAGAACGTGATTCCACTCGAAGCAGAACGTGATTCCACTCGAAGCAGAAATTGTTACTGGCCAAAATACGTCTTGGTTACGGGTCAGGCAAGCTGTCTCAGAGTAGTAAAGGCGCATTGATTCCTGCACAACCCTGTGTTCATTTCATATCTTTCCTGACGGTGACATTCCTCCCTCGCAAACTGTTGGTAGGCTGGCATTGTGATCTTTCGGCTCCACATGGCTGTTAAGAAGTGTTTTCGTGGCTTAACGTATGGTAAAAATATGATTTTGACGGCGTAAAAAAGACATTTTGTTTGTTATAATAGTACATCAAATCTCACAAGACTACAAACGTAAATAGCAACTAATGATGAAAAACTTGAAGGACATGATGCCTTGGGAAGAACGTCCCGAAGGCTGTAATGACGTGATGTGGCGTTATTCAAAAAACCCGATTATCGATCGTTACCACATACCAACTTCTAACAGCATATTCAATAGTGCAGTTGTGCCATTTGGGGATGGCTTCGCTGGAGTGTTCCGTTGCGACAACAGAGCAGTACAGATGAATATCTTTGCTGGATTCAGCAAAAACGGCATCGATTGGGACATTAATCCTGACCCGATAAAATTTGAAGCCGGAAATACGGACATGATAGAGTCTGAATACAAGTATGACCCACGAGTGACATGGATTGAGGATCGCTATTGGATTACCTGGTGTAACGGATATCATGGCCCCACAATCGGCATTGGCTATACATTCGACTTCCAGACTTTCTATCAGTGTGAGAATGCCTTTCTTCCTTTCAACCGCAACGGCGTACTCTTTCCCGAACGTATTAACGGCAAATACGCAATGCTGAGCCGGCCGAGCGATAATGGCCACACCCCTTTCGGCGATATCTATCTGAGTTTCAGTCCCGACATGAAATATTGGGGCGAGCATCGCTGTGTGATGAAGGTCACCCCTTTTCCTGAGAGTGCCTGGCAATGCACAAAGATCGGTGCTGGGTCGGTGCCGTTTCTCACCAAGGAAGGATGGCTGCTCTTCTACCATGGGGTCATCACGACCTGTAACGGTTTCCGTTACTCCATGGGTGCAGCCATTCTCGACAAAGATGATCCGACGAAGGTACGCTATCGCACGCGTCCATACTTGTTGGCCCCCAGTGCGCCTTACGAGCTTCAGGGCGATGTCGCCAATGTGGTATTTCCGTGTGCTGCACTACAAGACGGGGAGCGTGTAGCCGTGTATTACGGTGCCGCAGACACGGTCGTAGGTCTGGCTTTCGGCCGTATCGACGAGATCGTAGAGTTTACGAAACACAACAGTATAGTATGACTTGTCTCAGGGGCAGGATGGTTGCGGGCATGAGGCTCACGGCCAGACTGCCCCACTGATTTTGGTCACAATCATCACTAATGCACAAAGAAAATATGAAGCACCGAATACTTGCCGGGCTTCTTGCCGTCTTGCCGTTTCTCCCTCATCATTTACATGGAGAGAGTGGGATATCACCTGTCGACTTGGTAAATCCGTTCATAGGTACATCAAATTTTGGTACGACCAATCCGGGGGCAGTATGCCCGAACGGATTGATGTCGGTTGTACCATTCAACGTGATGGGCTCTGTCGACAACAAGTACGACAAGGATGCGCGCTGGTGGTCTACTCCTTATACTTATGATAACGTCTTTTTCACCGGTTATTCTCATGTCAATCTCAGCGGTGTGGGGTGTCCCGAGGCTGGTTCCTTGCTGCTGATGCCTACTACTGGCGCGCTTGAAGTGGATTACAAGAAATATGGGAGCACCTATACTAATGAGGTTGCTACCCCCGGCTATTATGCCAACCATCTTGTCAAATATCATGTAGATACCGAGGTGACAGCCAGCTTACGCAGTTCGGTGGCCCGTTTCACTTTCCCTAAAGGGCAGAGTCATGTGCTGCTGAATCTTGGCGAGGGCCTGACCAATGAGTCGGGAGCCATTGTGCGGAAGGTGAACGATACTGAGTATGAAGGCATGAAACTGTTGGGAACATTTTGTTATAATCCTCAAGCGGTGTTCCCTATCTACTTTGTGATGCGGGTCAGCAAAGTGCCGCGGTCTGCCGGCTACTGGAAGAAGCAGCGCGCCATGACGGGTGCAGAGGCAGAATGGGACCCCGACAACGGCAAATACAAACTCTACACATCCTATCAGAAGGAACTGGCGGGTGATGACATTGGCGTTTACATGAACTTCGACACAGAGGCTGGAGAGCAAGTGGAAGTGCGGATGGGGGTATCGTTTGTTAGCATGACCAACGCACGCGAGAATCTGGAGACCGAACAAAGAGGAAAGGGTTTTGATGCCATACGTGCCGAGGCGCGCGACAAGTGGAACCACGACCTGTCACGGATTATGGTCGAAGGCGGTACGAAGACCCAGCAGACCATCTTCTACACGGCGCTCTATCATACACTTCTCCATCCCAATATCTTGCAAGACGTCAATGGCCAATACCCGGCTATGGAGAGTGGCGCGGTAGGTACGGTGACCGAGGGCGACCGTTACACCGTGTTCTCGCTTTGGGACACCTATCGTAATGTGCATCAGTTGCTCACGCTGGTCTATCCTGACCGCCAGCGTGATATGATCCGCACGATGCTCGGCATGTACGATGAGCACGGGTGGTTACCCAAATGGGAACTCTTTGGTCGGGAAACCTATACCATGGAAGGCGATCCGGCTATCCCTGTGATTACAGACTCATGGCTGAAAGGCCTACGTGGCTTCGATATCAAAAAGGCCTACGAGGCTATGCGCAAGTCTGCAACAACAAAGGGGAGCGACAACCCGCTACGGCCCGACAATGACGAGTACATGGCCAAGGGCTATGTGGCGCTGCATGAACAATACGACAATTCTGTGTCGCATGCGCTGGAATATTATGTTGCAGACAATGCTCTTTCGCGTCTGGCCTTGGCCCTAGGCAAGAAAGACGATGCCCGTTTGTTCTACAATCGCTCTCTCGGTTATCGCCATTACTTTTCAAAGGAGTTTGGCATACTCCGGCCAGTGCTTCCCGATGGCTCATTCTATACGCCGTTCAACCCATTGCAAGGCGAAAATTTCGAACCGTCGCCAGGCTTTCATGAGGGCAATGCGTGGAACTATACTTTCTTTGTACCCCATGATGTCAAGGGACTGGCCAAGCTGATGGGTGGCCCAAGAAAGTTTGTGGAAAAACTGCAGATGGTATTCGACAAGAAGTATTACGACCCGGCCAATGAGCCTGATATCGCCTACGCCCATCTATTTTCCTATTTCAAGGGAGAGGAATGGCGCACACAAGTGCAGATCCACAGACTGTTGAGCACTTATTTCAAGAATGCGCCTGATGGTATTCCAGGCAACGACGATACTGGCACTATGTCGGCTTGGGCGGTATTCAATATGATGGGGTTTTACCCCGACTGCCCGGGGGATCCGACTTATACGCTCAGTTCTCCGGTGTTTGACAAAATCACAATCTTTCTTGACAAGAAACAGTGGGGTAGGGACAAGCTGGTCATAGAAAATGTTCGTCCTGTCGGCCATCCTGATGCTGTTGTCATCAAGAAGATGGAACTTGGTGGTAAGCCATGGAATAGTTATCGTATCGCACATGATGAGCTGTTGAGTGGCGGTACCCTGAAGTTTTGGCTTAAATAACACATGAGCGGTGGACCTATTCCGATGGCCGACAGGCTGAGTGCCCCCTGGGTAAGACGCTATATCGGAGTTTTCCGTCTGATTACTGACATTAATTATTATGACATGAAAAAGATATTTTTTTGTTTGACATTTGTCTTGGCCTGTCTGACGACAAGCGCTAAGGACTATACGCAGTTTGTAGACCCCTTCATCGGCACAGGCGGGCACGGCCATGTGTTTCTTGGGGCTAATGTGCCGTTTGGCATGGTGCAGGCCGGTCCCACGCAGAAGAAACAAGGATGGGACTGGTGTTCCGGTTACCATTATAGCGACTCTACTGTGATTGGATTCGGACAGATGCACCTCAGTGGAACAGGAATCGGCGACCTGGGCGATGTGTCACTCCTGCCCGTTACAGATGAGACACAACGTGAGGTGAAGTTCTCTCATCGCGCCGAATATGCACGGCCGGGCTATTATGCTGTCACGCTGGCTTCGGGCATTAGGGTAGAGCTGACGGCCACCCAACGTGTGGCCTTTCATCGCTATTCGTTTCCTGCTGATGTAAAGAAAGGCTTTGTGGTATTGGACTTGGCACAGGGTATTGGATGGGACAAGATGACCTCCTGTCGATTCATTCAGGAGACGCCCACTACCATCTCCGGCTTTCGGATGTCTGAAGGATGGGCCAAAGATCAACGCGTATATTTTGTAGCAGAGTTCTCGCAACCTGTCAAAATGGCGGCGAACGAACAGGATAGTCTGGGCGTATTTGCCGTTGATATTGCCGGACACCCCGTAAGTGTGAAGGTGGGAATCTCTGCTGTCAGCGTTGACAATGCCAGACAGAACATGCAGAAAGAACTTCCCGACTGGGATTTCGGCCTGACCGTAGCACGAGCCAATGAGGCATGGAATCGCGAATTGTCCAAGATTGCCATATCCACCAACGATAACCATGCCCGAAGGGTGTTTTACACGAGTCTCTATCACACCATGATTGCCCCGTCTGTATTTCAGGATGTCAATGGTGAATATCGGGGAGCGGATGGTAAAACCCACACGGGTGATTTCGTCAATTATACCACCTTCTCGCTCTGGGATACTTATCGCGCCGCCCATCCGCTGATGACCCTGATACATCCCGACATGCAGCATGACCTGGCACAGACCATGCTACACATCTTCCAGGAGCAGGGCAAGTTGCCCGTGTGGCACCTGATGGGCAACGAGACCGACTGCATGGTGGGCAATCCGGGTATCCCCGTGCTGGTAGACATTGCCTTAAAAGGGTTTGATGTGGATAAGGATGCAGTCTTTGACGCCGCAAAAAAATCTGCCATACGCGAGGAACGTGGTTTAGGCCTGCTGAAGAAGTATGGGTACATCCCATGTGACCTCGATCCCGAACGTGAAACTGTGGCCAAAGGGCTGGAGTATGCACTGGCAGATGCCAGCATTGCCAAACTCGCCAAGCAACTGAGAAAGAAGGCCGACTACAAGTATTTCCTGAAGCGCAGCCAGTCGTATCGTGATTTCTATTTCGACAAGAAAACCAAGTTTATGCGAGGCGTGACTTCTGAGGGGAAGTTCCGCGAGCCTTTCGATCCATTCAGCACCGTCCATCGCCAAGACGACTACACCGAGGGCAACGCCTGGCAGTATGCATGGCTGGTGCCGCATGACGTACACGGCCTTGTTGCAGCTTTCGGTGGCGAGAAACCTTTTATCTCCAAACTCGATTCTCTGTTCATTGTCAGTGGTGACATGGGTGCCGAAGCATCCCCCGATATCTCAGGGCTTATCGGCCAGTATGCCCATGGCAATGAGCCTAGCCATCATATCATTTATATGTATAACTATGTTGGTATGCCGTGGAAAGCTGCTCCCAAGTTGCGTTATGTCCTTGAAAGTCTTTATCACGACAATGTAGACGGACTGAGTGGCAATGAAGACGTGGGGCAGATGTCGGCATGGTACATCATGTCGTCGCTGGGTCTTTACCAGGTTGAGCCGGCTGGCGGTAAATATATCTTCGGCTCACCGCTGTTCGACGATGCAGAGCTCAATGTAGGTAACGGCAAGACTTTCCGTATCGTTACACTCAACAATAGTCCAGAGAATATATATATCCAGAGCGTAAAACTCAATGGCAAGTCCTATACGCGATCCTTTATCCTTCACAACCAAATTACATCTGGCGGAACGCTTGAGTTCACGATGGGTAATAAACCCTCAACTTTTGGAACACGGATGGCTGACAGGCCATAAGTCAAAAGACGGAGAAAAACAAAATAAAATGCCCCCAGATATTCTGTAGCCGAGTATCTGGGGGCAATTGTATGGCGAATAAAATATTACGGCATCAGCGTTATATTGCCGTCAGTGATCTTGTAATGGAAGGAGATGGTATATGACAAGCCCTCCAAGACAGTGCGAACATCCTTGCTGCGTTTCAAGACACCAGAGTACGTCTTACCATTTTTCAACTTGGGGTCGATGGTGACTTCATAGCCGTAAAGCTGCCCCAGGATGTTAGCGATTTGTGATAGCTCCATATTCTGGAATGGAATAATATTATCCCTCCACACAGTTTCAACAGGGGCATAAACATTCTCCAGATGAATGGTTTTTTCCACCTTATTGATTGTTGCTTTTTGGTTTGGATTCAGGTACACGGTGCCTTCTCCATGACGGCCTGTCACCTGAAGTCTGCCCTCTATCAGACTAATCTCCTCTGAGTTGTTCTTACCATATTCATTGAAGTTGAAAGTCGTCCCTAATACCCGCACCGATGCTCCGCGACTGTTCACGATGAATGGCCTTTCAGGATTTTTTGTCACTTTGAAGAGTGCTTCTCCCTCAATTTCTACCTTTCTTTCATCATCTGCGAATACTTTTGGATATTTGATGCTGGCCCCCTTATTGAGCCACACTTTTGATTTGTCAGGAAGAGCAATCTCTTGGATATGGTCGACCGCAGCGACTGTGACGATGTTCATCGATTTGTATAGATAGTGGATCCCAGCACTGCCAACAAGGACGGTTATGGCAATAATTGCGGCATATCGCATCAACTTGAATAATCTGATACGTTTGACATCATGATCGATCTGGTTGATTTCCTTGAATAGCCTTTCTTCTGAAATCTTGGTAATCTTTTGGCTATCCTGATTACTAATCCGACCAAGGTAATAAGCCGCCTCTGTTCTAAAGAATTTTGTGCGAAACTCTTCAGACTGACTCATCCATTCTGCCAGTTTTACGGTCTCCTTTTCAGTTGCTTTTCCAAAAAGGTAGTCTTTTATTATTTTATATTTTTGATAATCCATGTATTTTGTATGTTCGTTCGATGATTCGCCTACTTTGACTCTCCAAACGAAAACCATCACTTACTACTTTAATAACACCACAACCGCAGATTCTACTTAATGGAAAATAATAAAAAATGTTATTAGATAGAATAGAGTGTCTTTTAGTTTCTCGCGCAAAGCTTTGAGTGCCCTATAAAGATGCACTTCTACGGTTCGTACCGAAATACCAAGCTGTTCTGCTATTTCTTTATTTTTCTTATCGTGGAGGTAGCTTAGTACGAATACTTCTTTAGGCTTTTCTGGCAAGCTGTCAATAGCCTCATCAATGCGACGGTGTAATTCTATATTTTCGATATAATTGGTTACATCGTTCTTTTCAAAGTGATAATAATCTATTCTGTATTGTTCTATCTTCTTGGCAGCCTCTGTGTAATTATTGACCACACACCGATGCTTGATGATGTTTACGCCTCGAGTGTAAATAGAACGATATAGAAATGCCTTGATATGGCTTTCGTCTACAATATTCTCTTTGTGCTTCCATAACTCCATAAAAGCTTCCTGAACCACGTCCTGAGCCTCTTCATCGCCGACAAGACGGGCGGCATAAAAGTAGAGCGTAGGGTAGTGTTCCCTAAATACATGTCTGAACCTTTGCTCTAACAGTTTCATCGTATTTTTCAATTTTCATAAAGAGTACAACGTTTCCTGCCAGTAGTGGTTGAAAGTGGTAAGCATTGTACTCTTTTGCAATTTGATGATTGTTGGAATGCAAAGATACACTTTTAAAGCTTGCTGATAATAGTTTTATGGTTAATTTTTACTAAATAGTTTACAGACTGATGTCCATCGCGGTCATCATTTACGTTGAGATAGTGTTTCATCTACTGTGTCTGAGTAGGTTTGTTCAAGCCTGCTGACCTTAGGTGACGGTGCAAATATAATTGTTATTTCTCATATTACAGTAATGAGTTGTTTTTTCCATTTAGGATGCAACTTAGGGGGAAGTGGCTCTGTCGATGCCATCCATTTGCAAGATTGCTAAAGCCGTGTCTGTGAGTTCCATCTTCAAGATACGAGAGAGAAATGTCGAAGTCCTTCTTGTTATTCTGTCGTGCCCAGAATATATCACGCTGATGATGCATCCTCATACAATAAGGACGGAGATTATAGATGCTGGGGGAGTTTTCATAGAATGGACGATATTCTATTTCCAGCACAAGATTCTGTTTTATCGCCTCTATCACCGTCGACAGATATTCTGAACCCGCCAGAATGTCCTCCAGCATAATGCGGTGGGATATTTGCTGCACAGAGTTGCCTCCAAGGAAATTCATCGACACAAGCGGGCATGGCGGATGAGCCGTGCGAAAGTCATGACAAAAGACCAACCCAACAAAGTGGGTTTTACTATTTGTTCAATAGCATTTCTAAAGATAGAATATTTTGGCGAAGAGTAGTTGGATCGGGTGCGGAACTGATGAAGGGCAGCATCGCATTGTTCAACAAGTTAAGTTCAGCTTGATTTTGTTCCTTCCTATAGGCTTTGCGCAACAACTCTAGTTTAGCAATATCCTGGATGCCTTGCATCAGTCGTTCGAAACGTCTGCTTGATTTCGTCTCTGGATATATTATATAAGTGTCACCAGGTGTGAACAATTTGAATCGGGAGTCATACAATGGATTCTCGGTCCAGTTTATCCATGCCCATCTCAGGAATCCGTTGAAACCATTTGCTACGCAATATAGCGGGAGATATGCTGCTTCCCAAGGATCGTTATTGGTGCAAAGATTGGGCATTGCATCCGGGCATGCTGTATAAGTTGTACTGATCCATCCATTGGCCTTGCGAAGTTGGAGATCGTCTTCCGTAAAGTGTTGCCCCCAGGCTATACAATAGTCATATATCTTGTCAACTAGTTCTTTGTGGTAATTGCCTGCTAATGACATCTTGATGCCTTTGGCTGCCTCTTGTGCAATGTGGTAGGCATTGAGCATGTCTCCCAGTCCACGTTCGTCCATGGCGATTACGGTGCGCTCGAACCACCCTTTCTCTTTTTGATGCGCGGCGAAAGATTGAAGAAAGGGTATCCAAAGGTCTCGATAGTCTTTGCTGCCTGTGGTTGTTTTCAGCTGTTTGTAGCTGTTTGACGCTTCGTCATAATAATGGAAGGTCATGTCCCATGGAACCATGGAGAAGCAGTTGATGTCGCCATTGACTCCACACGAATCCAGGAAAGACACCCATCGGTCAAATACTGTATAATCGTAAGCCCACGATCCATCCGCCTTACGCGTGGTTTCTATCATGGCATCAAACTTGTCGTTGCTTTGCTCTCCCCACGGCTCATAGAAAAGTACGGCCGATGCATTTCGCTGTCCGGCACGGGCCAGCAACTTCATGTACGGGCGCATCAGTTCAAGGTGTTCTTGGCTCCATGGTCTGACACCATAATAACGACTTACGGCATAGGGCTGCTGCCAAAAGTTGAGATGAAAATCTGTTGATAGTGATAGAGTGCGGTCTACAACCCTGACTGTAAATGGAATGGTTTTGAAGACCTTGCCATTCCGCATGATGACTAGCTGTTGTTTGTAGGTCCCAGACTTCATGTTCTCCGGAACTTCAACTGTACACCATGCGGATTTTCCGAACGCAGGGTCGGTGGCTTCAAGATAATCATTCCCTATGATGTCAGGCGCAAGCCAAGCCTGCAGGGTGTCAGGATGATGGCCACAGTTTTGAAAGTCATCTGTTATCACGGCCTGAAGGAAATGAGGCTTGATATGAGGTGATAGCGACTTGTTTCCTTTGACGATCAACTGCAGCTGTCCGTCGGTTATTTCGGGCAGAGGAATTTCCAGTCCGGTACGCTCCCCGCGCCATGCGCTGATAGCATATTTTTTTTGAATTGGTGTAACCGTTGCAACGGCCCGAGGACGGTCGTTCCTCACCGCCCATGCCGCATCGAGCATATATGGAGAACGATCGACATAAGGCAGCTGACTGTATGCCCCCTTGGTGATCATCTCCAGTGATAAATTCTTGAATTCTATGTCATACCCACCTTCATATCCACGCACCTCATATAGAAAACCTATTCGATGGTTGTCCATGTTGACCATTGTCGAATAGCATGACGACTCGCCTGTGACACACAAGCCCTTTTGCCATGCGTCACCTAAACGCTCTGGGGTGGAGTAGTCGTCACGCGAAGCCAACTCTTTGTAGAAGAAGCCCACACTGTCGCGTCTGGCACTAAGCGGAACAGACTGCAGGACGACAAATAGCTTCTTGCCGTCGGCATTTCGTTTGGCAGGAACAACGAGTACCTCGCCGTTACAGGCATTGACATATTTTCCAGTCATATTCTCCGGCATTACTTCTCGTCCCCAGGTACCTTGGCCTTCCAATGCATTGGTATAGTTGAAAATGTTGAATCGTCGTCCTCCCCCTGCATCTCTACAACTCAAAAGAACGCTACCATCCGGCAATTCTTCAAGTTTCGATTCATCCTGTGCTATAGACGGCGCAGTGGATGGATTGCCAAGCACACTCCATGTATGGCCGAAGTCATCAGAATAGATGACAAATGTACCGCAACGGTTCACACCTCGTTGCCTAACAGGGTGTGCGATATAAAGCCTGTAGAACTTATCTTTTCTGACATAGCGGCTCTGCATGATTCTTCCTGATGTGAGGAAGAGACCGTCTGCACTGCCTCCGTTTGGTAATTTTCCGTCATAGAGGCCATGGATCATTTCTGTCAGGTCAGTACCGTTGTCCCACGTAAGTCCGCCATCCGTACTGTGAAAGAACATGGCATGTTGCGGATTTTGACGTGTAGCCTTTTGGTAGCTGGTCTTGCCGGCTACACAGTGTAACAGAATATTGTCGGATGTGCGGTCTGCGACTATGCTTGGGTCACCGAAAGCAGTCCTGACGGTGTCGGTGGCATGTTCGTTACCCTGAGCTACCACAAACTGTTCTGACCACGTACGTCCGTGGTCAAAACTCCTTTTCATGACGACATCAATTTGCCACAGGCCATTCCAGTTCCATCCTACATCAGACTTGCTGTAGCGATAGTCGCAGGCAGCCAACAGGGTACCCTTGCGGGTTTGTGCGAGGGCAGGAATTCGATAAGGTACGGGACTGTTTGCACGATTGAAGACGAGAGTCGTGAAGTCCTCATCTGGCTGGGCGGCTACTGGTGTGCCCAAGCAGAGGCTAGGCATGAAAGTGGTCAACAGCAGCAGTGAGGTTATGCTTATTTTCATTCGAAAATGTTTGTATAGTGAACAGCCGATAAAACGGCTATTCTGGTTTAACTTGTTTGTTTTGACACAATAAAAGAAATAGCAGGCTGCGGAATGCCGTCTGCGACTATTG
>JBHAFS010000154.1:0-60452 GCA_041856205.1 Prevotella sp. | reverse complement strand
ACGGAGCATCGCGTCGCGATGGGCGGATGGCACGGAAACTGCAAAAAGGGTAATGCGACTTGTTCTGTCACCGCATGGACAGACGTTGTTTGCATGTACTTCTATCTCTACCCCTATGGGGTTGAACGCTCGACAGGACTGGGTTGGCAAATGTCGACCGAAGGGAGACATGACGTGCCTACCGTGTCTACACCCGCGTCGGATGGATGAAGACAGGGTAGTCGCTCCGCTCCAATCCTGCCCTGTCAACCATTGAACTCCCATGGAGTTCTGTCTCACGAAACTATTATGGCATGGCAAATACACACGCCATTGAAACAGGCAGATGACGGCTGGAAGATATGTACGAGATTGTGGTTTGTTGTTCAAGTTGTATTAAGCCCCACGTTTTTCCTACTGAGCCGAAGGAAGCCATCCGGCGGGAGGACTGGACAGAATAAGGCAACGATGCACCGGTGGCAGGCTCGCACTGTCAGAGACGCTGGAGCCGTGCGTGGGCATACTGCCTGACAGGGAGCTGGGCCTTCCCTACAACCGGGTATCGTTGCCTTATCTAAATGTGCAGAGAAATGCCAATGCCTGCATCATTTTCATCCTGACTGGCATCAGCTCTCCACCGAGGCATTGCACACTAAGCGGTGGTCTGCGGTTGAGCAATCATATCTCACACTGTTACCATGTTTGCAACAAGGCTACGAATGACTGCCGACCGTCATACTATATCTGCTGAATGAGCTTCATGCCTTCTTCCACAGCTTTCATGTTCAGCGGGATAAGGGCATGGTGACGCTCGGGCAGGGTCTTGTACAAGGCCTTGTTGAGTCCGTCGGTGCTCACCACGGGACACACCTTGAGCAGTCCGCCCAGCACAATCATGTTGAACACCTTGGCATTCTTCATCTCGGCCGCCTTGTCCATGGCGTCGATGCGATAGATGCTGATGTCCTCGCGCTCGGGCGTCTTGGCGATGCCATAGCCGTCGAAGATGAGTATGCCGCCGGGCTTCACCTTCGGCAGAAAACGGTCGAGCGAAGGCTGGTTGAGCACGATGGCCACGTCGTAGTGGCTGAGGATGGGCGATGAGATACGCTCGTCGCTGACGATGACGGTCACGTTGGCCGTTCCGCCGCGCTGCTCGGGCCCGTAGGCCGGCATCCATGTCACCTCCTTGTCTTCCATGAGTCCTGAGTAGGCCAGGATTTTCCCCATCGAGAGCACGCCCTGGCCGCCGAATCCTGATATGATGATTTCTTTCTTCATTGTCGGTTGTGTGTTAGAGGTTTGTGGTATCTTTCAGGTCGCCCTTGTTGTAGGCGTCAAACATATGCTCGCGCATCCACTCGTTGGCCTGCACCGGCGTGAGTTTCCATCCGCTGCTGCACGTGGCTACGATCTCTACCAGACAGGAGCCCTTGCCTTGCATGTTGGCATCGAAGGCCTTGCGTATGGCCTTCTTGGCCTGACGGATAGAGGCCGCCGTGTCTACGCTCTGCCGCGTGACATAGCAGGTGCCGCGCAGCTGTGCGGCGATCTCTGTGATGTTGAGCGGATAGCCGTGCAGGTCGGGCTCGCGGCCGTAGGGGCATGTCGAGGTGACCTGTCCGAGGAGGGTGGTGGGTGCCATCTGTCCGCCGGTCATGCCGTAGATGGCATTGTTGATGAAGATGATGGTGATGTTCTCGCCCCGGTTCAGGGCATGGATGGTCTCGGCCGTGCCGATACACGCCAGGTCGCCGTCGCCCTGATAGGTGAACACCAGCCGGTCGGGCCATACGCGCTTGATGCCTGTGGCCACGGCCGGGGCACGGCCGTGCGGGGCCTCCTGCCAGTCGATGTCGAGATAGTTGTAGGCAAAGACGGCACATCCCACGGGGCACACACCCACGCTCTTCTCGGCCATGCCCATCTCATCGATGATCTCTGCCACCAGCTTATGCACTACGCCGTGCGAACACCCCGGGCAGTAGTGCATGGGGTTGTCGTTCATCAGCTGCGGCTTGCTATACACCAGGTTCTCTGGTGCGATGATATCTTGGTTTGTCATTGGTTCATCAGTTTTGATTGTAATGCGTTCACGATCTCAGTCGGGTCGGGCACGATGCCTCCCAGTCGTCCAAAGTGCTCCACGGGCAGCTTGCCGTTGATGGCCAGGCGCACGTCCTGCACCATCTGGCCGGCGTTGATCTCGGCCACGAGGATGCCTTTCTTGCCTTGGGCCAGCGTGGCCAGTTGCTCATAGGGGAAGGGCCATAGGGTGATGGGGCGGAAGAGTCCCACCTTGATGCCTTGCTCGCGGGCCAGCTCCATGCTCTTCTCGGCGATGCGGGCAGCGCTGCCGAAGGCCACGATGATGTATTCGGCATCGTCTAACTGCTGGGTCTCGAAGCGTACCTCCTTCTTACTGATTTCTGCATATTTCTCCTGCAGGTGTATGTTGCGCAGCTCCATCACCTCAGACTGTAGTTCGAGAGAGGTGATGACGTTGGGCTTGCGGCCGCCGGCGCGCCCAAAGGTAGCCCATGGGCACTCGCTGATGATCTCTTCCTCGGTGCGCCTGGGCTTCTGGGGTGGCAGCACCACCTTCTCCATCATCTGCCCGATGATGCCGTCGCTGAGGATCATCGCCGGGTTGCGGTAGCGGAAGGCCAGCGTGAAGGCCAGGTCTACGAAGTCGGCCATCTCTTGCACCGAGTTGGGTGCCAGCACGATGACGTTATAGTCGCCGTTGCCACCGCCGCGTGTAGCCTGGAAATAGTCGCTCTGGCTGGGCTGGATGGTGCCCAGTCCGGGGCCGCCGCGCTGCACGTTGACAAACACGCCGGGCAGTTCGGCACCGGCCATGTAGGAGATGCCCTCCTGCATGAGGGCGATGCCCGGGCTCGACGATGTGGTGAGCACCCGCTTGCCGGCACCTGCGCCGCCATATACCATATTGATCGATGCCACCTCGCTCTCGGCCTGCAGCACCACCATGCCCGTCGTCTCCCATGGCTTGAGCATGGCGAGGGTCTCGATGATCTCGGTCTGGGGAGTGATGGGGTATCCGAAGAAGGCATCGGTGCCGCAGCGGATGGCTGCATGGGCGATGGCTTCGTTGCCTTTCATCAATGTTACTTCTTGTTTGTCCATAGGGCTACACCTCCATTTTTTTGCGATATACAGTGATACATCCATCCGGGCATACCATGCCACAGATGGCACATCCCACGCAGTCGTCGGGATTGGCGGCATACACGTAGGGATAGCCGCGTGTGTTTACTTTACGTTCTACCAATGCGATGACCTTCGAGGGGCATGCCGTCAGGCAGAGCTGACAGCCTTTGCAGCGCTCGGTGTTCACCACAATGGCACCTTTCATCTTACTCATAGCTTTTCGTTTAAAGGTTATCGTTAAGGATTATATATGTCCTTGCAATAATAGTTCATAATCTCCTCCAACATCTTCATGGCCTCCACGGCAGGACCGTCGGGGTCGAGCGCGATGGCCTCCATGTAGCAGTTCATGGCCGCCGGGAAATTTCCCTGCTGCCTGAGCGAGTTGCCTTCCTGGTAATAATCCTCAGAAGTCTTGAGCCTGTCGTCCATTTGCGATGATTTCATAGAATTAATTGGGCTTGATTATAATTGTGCCACCAAAGATAAAAAAGAATAGGATAGGCGTGAATAAAAAGCGTGAATATTTATATTAAATTAACGCAGAAAGGAAGGACAAAAGAATGGGCAAAAAAGCCAGGCAACTATTTGCCGTTACCTAGCTTCAGGAAGGTCTTGCGGCCTTTGGCATAATACTGCCAGAGCACGCTGAAGCGCACTTGCTCGGGCACATGCTGCACTGTGCGCGCGGCGCGTATGGCCTCGCGGTCGCCGTCAAAATCGTGCTTCCATTTCTGGAAGGCGCGGCGGGCCCTGAGGATGGCCTTGAAGTCGCCCACGTTGCCATTGAGGATGAGCGTCTGGAAGGCGGCGAGGTAATCGAGGAACCAGCGCACGCGCATGACGTGCCGCAGTTCGTCGTCGCCGAGGTTCTTGTAGAGCATCGTGAGGTTGTTGCGGAAATTGAGATAGGTCTTCATGGGGTTGCTCTTGGGCAGCGAACCGCCGCCCACGTGGTACACCACACTCTCGGGCAGGCACACGATCTTTCGGCCACGCTGGCGCAGCCGCCAGCAGAGGTCTATCTCTTCGTTGTGGGCAAAGAAGCGACCGTCGAGGCCGCCCACCAGCCAGTAATCGTTTGACCGTATCATCAGACAGGCTCCCGTGGCCCAGAAGATGTTCATGCTGTAGTCGTACTGGCCGTTGTCGGCCTCCACCGTGTCGAAGATACGGCCACGGCAGAAGGGGTAGCCATAGCGGTCGAGGAACCCTCCTGAGGCCCCGGCATATTCAAAGCGGTCGTGGTCGGCCGCCGCGAGCAGCTTGGGCTGGCAGGCCGCCACGTCGGCATGGCTGTCCATAAACTCAATAAGCGGCGTGAGCCAGTGGTGCGTCACCTCCACATCCGAGTTGAGCAATATGTAATAGTCGGCCGTAATCTGCCGCAAGGCACGGTTGTAGCCCTCGGCAAAGCCGTAGTTCTTGTCGAGCACGAGGGTCCTCACCTGCGGGAAGCTGCGCTTGAGCAGGGCCAGCGAGCCGTCGGTGGAGGCATTGTCGGCCACCCACACCTCGGCCTCCTCGGCCGAATATCTGCATACCGTGGGCAGATACTGCCGCAACATACGTTCACCGTTCCAGTTCAGGATGACGATTGCTACACTCATCGTTGTTTGTACTTACACCTTATTATATATGAGGTCATGCCTAGGCATTGTCGCAGAGGGTGCAGCGCAGCGCGCTCTTGTCGTGGTTGAACCCTTCGAGGCACACCCGCAGCAGTTGGTTGTCGTAGGTCTCGCTGGCCTCGCGCGCGGGCAGCTCCACGCGAATGTAGTTGCGCGTGAAGCCGTGCATGGCGCGTCCGCGCGCGGCCTTCTCGAAGAGCACCTCGGCCTCCTGACCGATGTGACGGGCGTAGAAGTCTTGTGTCATACGGTCCGACAGGTCGAGGAGGCGCTTCGAGCGCAGCTTCTTGTCCTTGTCGCTCACCACATAGGGGATGGAGAGGGCCGACGTGCCGGGTCGCTCGGAATAGGGGAAGACGTGCAGCTGGGTGACGGGCAGCGACTCCAGGAACGCATAGCAGTCGTCGAAATATTCGGGCTTCTCGCCCCGGCAGCCCACCATCACATCCACGCCGATGAAGGCATCGGGCATCTTCTCCTTGATGAGCCTGATCTTATGGGCAAACAGGGCACGGTCGTAGCGGCGGTGCATCAGCCTGAGCACCTCGTCGCTGCCGCTCTGCAGGGGGATGTGGAAGTGGGGCATGAAGGCACGCGAGTGGGCGCAATAGTCGATGAGTTCGTCGTCGAGCAGGTCGGGCTCCAGGCTGCTGATGCGGTAACGCTCGATGCCGGCCACGCCGTCGAGGGCCTTCACCAGGTCGATAAACCGCTCGCCGGTGGTGCGCCCGAAGTCGCCGATGTTCACGCCCGTGAGCACAATCTCCTTGCCCCCCTCGGCGGCAGCCTCCTCGGCCTGCGCCACGAGCGAGGCAATGGTGGGGTTGCGCGAGAAACCGCGGGCGTAGGGAATGGTGCAATAGGTGCAGAAATAGTTGCACCCGTCTTGCACCTTGAGAAAGTAGCGGGTGCGGTTGCCCCGCGAACACGATGCCTGAAAGCTGGTGATATCCTTGGTCTTCACATGGTGGAAGGCATGTAGATGTCCGTCGCGGGGCTGGTTCCATGCGTCGGAGAGATATTGTATGAGGTCGGCCTTCTCGTTCGAGCCCAGCACCAGGTCCACGCCCTCGATCTGGCTCACCCGCTCGCTCTCGAGCTGGGCGTAGCAGCCGGTCACCACAACGAAGGCACCGGGGTTCTCGCGTACCATGCGGTTGATGGCCTGCCGGCACTTGTGGTCGGCCACCTCGGTCACCGAACAGGTGTTGATCAGACAGATGTCTGCCTGTTCACCCTTGCCCACAGTGGTCACCCCCATCTGCTCGAGCATCTTGCCAAAGGTGGATGTCTCTGAGAAATTCAGCTTGCAGCCCAGGGTGTAGTAGGCTGCCTTCTTGCCCTGAAAAGCACTTGTATCGATCATTTTATGTTCTTACACCTATTTATAATAGGTACAAAGGTACGTTTTTCTACCGAGACTACACACCTTGGCATGGTTCTATTTTGCATTTGCCACCAATTGTTAATTGATTTAACCTTTATTAATAATTCACACCTTGTTGATATTCAGATGTTTGCAAAAAAGTTACAGGCATAGATAAAAATAATTATTAAAAAAAGAACAACGTATCGAAAATTTATATACCTTTGCAACGTTTTAATAAACAAATGATTGTTTTACAGATTTAAAAAGCAAAGAAAATGAAGAAATTAGTTTTTATGTTCGTAGCTATCGCAGCTATCTCTTTCGCATCTTGTGGTCAGAAGAACGCAGCTCCTGCTGCTGAGACAGATTCTACAGCTGTTGTTGACAGCGCTGCTGCTGACACCGCTGCCGTTGATACAGCTGCTGCTGACACCGCTGTTGCTGAGTAATAGCGCTTCAGTTCGAACTGAAAAAAATGAGAGATGCCGCTTGGGACCGAGTCCCAAGCGGCTTTTTTTTGTTCGTTATCCTGTGCAGGCAGGGTAACAGAATAATATGAGAAACCGCTTCTGTTGGTGGGACTAAGGTAAGCTATCTCCCCCTGCCACCCGTTGTGCCGCAGAGGCTGGATAGGCCGCAGAAGGCCTGGGGGGCTGGGGGAGAGCGGAGTAGCTGTGGGGCGACTAATCCTCCATGAGCTTGCGGTACCGGCCTTTCTTGATCTCTTCGTTGCCCAGACGACGGGCCTTGTCGATCTCGTAGTCAGAGTAGCTGCCCTCGAAGTAGCGTACCTCGCCGTTGCCCTCGAAGGCCAGGATGTGGGTACAGATGCGGTCGAGGAACCAACGGTCGTGACTGATGACCACGGCACAGCCGGCGAAGGTCTCCAGACCCTCCTCCAGGGCACGCAGCGTGTTGACGTCGATATCGTTGGTGGGCTCGTCGAGCAACAGCACGTTGCCCTCCTGCTTCAAGGCCAGGGCTAGCTGCAGGCGGTTGCGCTCACCACCCGAGAGCACGCCGCAGAGCTTGCTCTGGTCGGTGCCTGAGAAGTTGAAACGCGAGATATAGGCGCGGGCGTTGATGTCGCGACCACCCATGCGGATGGTCTCGTTGCCCTGGGCGATGACGTCGTACACCGACTTCTTGGGGTCGATGTCCTTGTGCTGCTGGTCGACGTAGGCCAGCTTCACGGTCTCGCCCACCTCGAAGGTGCCACCGTCGGCCTGGTCGAGCCCCATGATGAGCCGGAAGAGCGTTGTCTTTCCCGCGCCGTTGGGACCGATGACACCCACGATGCCGTTGGGCGGCAGCATGAAATTGAGGTCGCTGAAGAGCACCTTCTCGCCGAAGGCCTTGCTCACGTGCTGGGCCTCGATGACCTTGTTGCCCAGTCGCGGACCGTTGGGGATGAAGATCTCGAGCTTCTCCTCGCGCTGTTTCTGTTCCTCGTTGAGCATCTGCTCGTAGGAGTTGAGACGCGCCTTACCCTTGGCCTGACGTGCCTTGGGTGCCATGCGCACCCATTCGAGCTCGCGCTCCAGCGTCTTGCGGCGCTTGGATGCCGTCTTCTCCTCCTGCGCCATGCGCATGGTCTTCTGGTCGAGCCACGACGAGTAGTTGCCCTTCCAGGGGATGCCCTCGCCACGGTCGAGCTCGAGTATCCACTCGCTCACGTCGTCGAGGAAGTAGCGGTCGTGGGTCACGGCAATCACCGTACCCTCATACTGCTGCAGGTGCTGTTCCAGCCAGTCGATGCTCTCGGCGTCGAGGTGGTTGGTGGGCTCGTCGAGCAGCAGCACGTCGGGCTTCTGCAAGAGCAGTCGGCAGAGTGCCACGCGGCGGCACTCACCGCCCGAGAGGTTGGTCACGGGCCAGTCGCCCGGCGGACAGTGCAGGGCTGCCATGGCACGGTCGAGCTTCGAGTCCATGTTCCAGGCATCGGTGGCGTCGATGATGTCCTGCACCTCGGCCTGCCGCTTCATGAGCTGGTCCATCTTGTCGGGGTCGCCGTAGTATTCCTCCATGCCAAACTTCACGTTGATCTCGTCGTATTCCTTCAGGGCGTCGTACACCTTCTGCACGCCTTCCATGACGTTCTCCTTCACCGTCTTGGCGGGGTCGAGGTGCGGGTCCTGTGGCAGGTAGCCCACCGTGTAGCCCGGACTCCACACCACGTCGCCCTGCGTGGGCTGCTCGAGCCCGGCGATGATTTTCATCAGGGTCGACTTTCCCGCGCCGTTGAGACCGATGATGCCAATCTTCGCGCCATAGAAAAACGAGAGGTAAATGTCCTTCAGAATCTGTTTCTGGTTCTGCGGGATAATCTTCGATACCCCGACCATCGAGAAGATAATCTTCTTGTCGTCTACTGTTGCCATAAATATGATTGATGTTGTGTTTGCGTGTGATGCCCTTGGCGTTACCATGCGGTCATTGCCGCGTGCCCGGCGTTTTATTGCTTCAAAGATACACAAAGTTCGTGGAAAAGCCAGCAGAATAGACAAAAAAGTGTTTTCTGCGGCGACAGCCGGTCCGGAAAAACAAAGCCGTGACCCATGCGCAGGCCCCCTCATGGGCCTGTCGCCGGTCACGGCTTGCTGCTGGTCTGTGTGCCAGGGGCCTTACTCCTTGGCCTCGAAGACAAAGCCGAATGGGCCGCTCAGCAACGAGCGGTCTAGCTTGCCGTCGATATAAAACCCACCGACAGCCACCTGCATGATCGTGGCACCGCTCTTGACATCGTACATGCCGAATGAGCTGGTGTTGTTGATGTAGAACCCAATCTGCACCTTATGCGTAGCACCGCCATAGCTCAGGGCGGGATATTCGACCAGAGAGGGGTTGATGAGGAAGGTCACGGGCGACACCACAGTGAACCTGATGAAGCAATCAACGTCGTGGTCGGGCAGTGCTGCGATGGCACTCTTGAGGTCGGCATCGGTGACATTGGCGGCAATCTTGCTGATGGGCAGGTTATGGATAACCATGGTCGAGTCGGTCAGCACATTCCAGGTCACAGCCAGCGTGTCGGTGGTGCCCTTTGTGTTGTTGGGATTGGTGGCCGAGAAGATTACCTTGCCCGAGTGGCTGCCCTTCACCAACTGGTAGGCGGTGCGCACTTCCTCGGGCGTCAGACCAGTATTGTCGTCATCGTTGAGACAAGAGGTGAAGACCAGGGCCGAGAGGCCGCACAACAGCATTGAGAAAAGTTTTAAATGTTTCATGTTACGTTTTGTTTTGATCATTATAAAATTGTTTCTATGCCCTTAAAACGACCGGACCGCTGAAACCTTGCACGAAAAAATATTTTTTTTGATGCAAGATTCGTCACCTTATTACATTTTATAGGCAAGAAAGGAGATATGGATATATGGAAAAATAAGAATTGTCCGTTAATCAAGATAAACAACGGATCAAAGAATGAACCTTCTGGGCACAGACACCGAGCAACAGATCATCAGGCTTTTCAGGCGGGGCGATGCCTCGGCAATGGATCGGCTGTATGCTGTCTATGCCAACACCCTCACCGGCGTGTGCGCCCGATACATCGCCGATGACGACGACCTGAAGGATGTGCTGCAGGAGAGTTTCATCAAGATCTTCACCAAGGTCGACTCCTTCGAATACCGGGGCAAAGGGTCGTTCAAGGCATGGATGACCCGCATCGTGGTGAACGAGAGCCTGAGCTTCCTGCAAGCCAGCAGCAAGCTGCCCACTACCCCACTCGACCTGGAGCCACCCGATGTGCCCGACGAGGCGCCCGACATCGACGGACTGACGGCCGACGATGTGGTGCAACTCATGAGACAGCTGCCCGACGGATACAGGGCGGTGCTCAACCTCTACGCGGTCGAGGGCAAGAGCCATAAAGAGATAGCACAGCTGCTAGGCATCAAGCCCGACACTTCGGCCTCGCAACTGCACCGGGCGAAGCATACGCTGGCCCGCTTGATTAAACAACAACAAAGAGACAAACGATGAGCGACAATTGGATTAAACAGCTGAGAGACCACTCGGACGACTACCGCAAGACAGTACCCGAGGGACTGCTGGGCGACATCAAAGAAGAGATGGCGCGCCGCGGCCTGTCGCCTGCCCCCGCTCACGGGTCGGCACATCTGTCTGCCATGAACGTGCGCCGCCGGGTGGCAGCCGCCGCCGTCGTGGCTCTGCTGGTTGGGATGGCCGTTGTAAGCCTGTGGCCCGACAAGCAGGACGCGCCAACGGTGGCATCGGCTCCCGCCACAGCGCCGGCGGTGAGTAGCACCCGAGAGAGCCAACGGCAGTCAACGGCAGGCCACGACTTGTCGCAGGCAGTTGCCGTGGTACACCAGCTGCGGCAGTCGGTGGCCGACAAGGTGCAGCGCATCGGCCAGATGACAAGGGCTGACCAACCATCCATCATGGACAATGCGGTAGCCGCTGCGTCACCCACCACTGGCAGTCCGGCCGTCGCCGAGACTCCTGCAGAGGATGCTCAGAGCTCCACAGGGGTGTCGGCTCCCACCCCGAAAGTGCCCGATGATGGCAGGACCATTCCCTCGCAGACCCATCACGACAGCCCGACGGCTGTGCTGGCTGATGCCGGTCGCCCGCGCGGCAACAGAAGCGCCGGCACCTGGAACGTGGGGGCATACTATGGTAACATGGGTCGGATGCCCAGTCTGACGACAAACAATGGCGATGCAGCCATATACTATGCTACAGCGGGCATCCTGACCGACAGAGTGCCTTTTAATGAGATAGCCATGTTGGCCGGACCGCCCGCCGTGACCAGCGAGCACCACAACCGTCCGTTGCGCATGGGTCTCTCGGTGCGCTACCGTCTCACGCCGCGGTGGAGCCTGCAGAGCGGACTGATATACAGCTATCTGAAATCTGAATTCACCACCGACAAGGGCTACAGCAACATTACCACCCATCAGACGCTGCACTATGTGGGTGTGCCTCTCACTGCGAGCTACAGCCTATGGCAGGGCCGCAAGGTCAACGTCTATGCCTCGGCAGGCGGTATGGCGGAACAGCTGGTGAGCGGACGGGCAAGCACGCAGGAGACGCTGGCTGGCCAGAAACGGTCCTCCACGTCCAGCAAACTGAGCGAAAACCGACCGGTGTTCAGCACGCAGGGTGCGCTGGGCGTTGAATACCTGGCCACGCCACTATTGAGCATCTATGCCGAGCCGGGCGTATCCTACTACTTCGACAACGGCAGCGACATCAAGTCGTCGTACACCGACAAGCCTTTCAACCTCAACCTCAACCTCGGCGTGCGACTGACTATCAAGTAGCGGGGGAATGTTTGGCTTGTAGGATTACTTACCAGTCGTTGTTTTGTTGAACAACGGACTGGTTTGTTGGCGTATTTAGAGTATTAGTATGTTAGTGTACCTGGTCTATTTCAGGTCGTTACTTTGTCGCAAACTTAGAGTGGCCTCCGTAGTTTAATTATCGAGTATTGTCGCTTGGTGTCAGAACAATGGACAGGTTGGGGCGTGAGTTGGTGGGGCGTTTGCTGGTGCTCAGTGCCCCACAGGCAAACCAACCCACCAACTTCAAAAAAAATGATAAAACAACACGAATATTTGACAGATATCTTGCAATATCAATCCAAAACCCCTATATTTGTTACAATTTAAAAACACTCTACACAAACCAAACAAGTAATACGTATGAACGATCTAAAGATGTACATCAACGGCAAGTTCGTTGAGTCCCGCTCGGGAAAATGGATTGATGTGTTGAACCCCTCGACCGAGGAAATCATCTCGCGACAGCCTGATGGAACCGTCGACGACGTGGAAGAGGCGCTCGACACCGCCCGCGCCGCACAGAAGCCCTGGGCCGCTCTGCCCGCCATCGAGCGTGCCAAGTATCTCAACAAACTGGCCGACGGCATTCGTAAGCGCAGCAAGGAGTTTGTAGACATCATCATGCGCGAGCAAGGCAAGACACGCACCTGGGCCACCGTGGAGGTGAGCGTGACAGCCGACTACTTCGACTACATGGCTACCTTTGCCCGCCACATCGAGGGCGAGGTCATTCCCAGCGACCGCCCCGGCGAGACGATGATTCTCACCAAGCGTCCCATCGGCGTGGTGTCGGGCATCCTGCCATGGAACTTCCCCTTTTTCCTCATTGCCCGCAAGGCCGGTGCTGCGCTCATCGCTGGATGCACCATCGTGCTCAAGCCCTCGCAGCTCACCCCCGAGAACTGCTGTGCGTTCGCCCGGGTGATCGACGAGGCCGCCCTGCCCAAGGGTGTCATTAACATCGTCACGGGCAAGGGCAGCGTGGTGGGCAATGCCATGGCCGAGAGCCCTAAGACCGACATCGTGAGCGTGACAGGGTCGGTGAGTGCCGGACAGAGCATCATGGCTGCTGCCAGCAAGAACATCACGAAGGTATCGCTCGAGCTCGGCGGCAAGGCACCGGCCATCGTCTTCCCCGATGCTGACCTGGAACAGGCCGCACAGTGGATTGTAGACAGCCGCATCGGCAACAACGGACAGATCTGCAACAATGCCGAACGCGTGTATGTACACCGGTCGGTGAAAGAGGCCTTCACCGACATCCTCGTGCGTAAGATGGCCGCCGTGAAGGTGGGCGATCCCTGCCTCGACGACAGCGTCGACATGGGTCCGCTGGTGGAGCGCCGTGCATTGGAGAGCGTCATAGCCAAGGTAGAGCATGCCGTGGCACAGGGTGCCAAGGTGCTGTGCGGCGGTCAGCCACTCGGTGGCAAGGGATATTTCTACCCCGCCACGGTGCTCGACAACTGCACGCAGGACATGGACATCATCCATGAGGAGACCTTCGGGCCCGTGCTGCCCATCGTGCCCTTCGACACTACCGACGAGGTCATTGCCTGGGCCAACGACGTGGAGTACGGTCTGGCCTCGGCCGTCTACACCAAAGACATCGACACCGCTGCACGCGTATGCCGTGAGCTGGAGTTTGGCGAGACCTATGTCAACCGCGAGAACTTCGAGGCCATACAGGGCTTCCATGCCGGCGTGAAGAAGAGCGGCATAGGCGGTGCCGACGGCAAGCACGGCGTGGAGGAGTATCTCGTGACACATGTCACCTACCTGGCCACACACTACGGTGCCTAGCCCCTTGTGGCTCAGGCCACCGGTGCCGGCCCAAGGCGGCGCAACCCCTCTGCAAGAGCATGACCACGACGCTGGGTCATGCTCTTTTTTCACCACTCCGTTTTTACTTTTCATCCCCCGGCGCATCTAGAGTGTATAAGCCCCCGAAAACAGAGAGTGCGGGGCATGAGTGTAACAACGGCGGGTGGCTGACAGGGCCACCGGTAAACAACAGCGGATGGAGACGAGAGTCGAAGCAAACAACGAGAAGATGGTGCAACTGTTGCAGTCTGCCGCAGGACGCGAGCAGGGCTTCAGGATGCTCATGCAGCACTACGGCCGCACGCTGTACTGGCACATCCGCCGCATCGTGATCAGCCACGACGACGCCGAAGACGCGCTGCAGGAGACCTGCATCAAGATATACAGCCGCATCGTGTTCAACATGCGCTACTACGACGAGCTGAGCTACGAGGAGATGGCGCACGCCACGGGCAAGAGCACCGGTGCGCTAAAGGCCAACTACCACTATGCTTACGCAAAGATCAAGAAATATATGGAGGAGAACGCATGACGCACAACCATTCACATCAGCCCCAAGGACCGTTCAAGGAGAGCGACGCCTACCTCGACCAGCTCATCAACCGCTGCACCGAGAACGCCATCCGCACACCACGACAGCAACGGCGGCGCAGACCGCAGGTCATCGCACTGGCCCTTACGGCAGCGGCATCGCTGGTACTGCTCGTCGCAGTGGGAACAGGCTGGCTGCACACCGATAATGCCGACACACTGCCCGTGGCCATGGAACAGTCGACCACGACGGGTATGAAGCAAGCTCACGACACGGCCGAGGCCTTGCGCGCCGTGGCCCACAGGCCTCCAACGGTGCTGGCTGAGGCCAGGCCTGCCTCGACCACCGACGCCCTTCGCCCTGCCACAGCCACCACACAGCCCGAGCAGTCATCGCCCCTCGACGAGTTTCTCGAAGGCATCAGCGACGAAGAGGCAGAGGTGTTGGCATACAGTACGATGGAGGATATACCAGAATATTAATGTTTAAAAGCAACAGAGTTATGAAAAAAATGTTATTATCGATGCTGACAGCTTGTATCGTGCTGACAGCCTCAGCACAGCAAGAGAACCTGAGTGAGAAATTCTACAACGCCAAGTTGGCGGAGGTCACCCAGCGACTGAACATCACCGATGCACAAAAAGACCAGTTCAACGCCCTTTACAAGCAGTACAACGATGACATGCGTGCCACCTTCGGCAAACGCGAGAAGCACGAGAAGCCCACCACAGCCAAGGAAGCCGCCGAACTGCTCAACAAGCGACTCGACCGCCAGGAGAAGGCCATCGGCGTACGCAGGACCTACATCGACAAGTTTGCCAAAGTGCTCGATGCCGACCAGCTCACCCGTCTTTTCAGCATTGAGAACCAGATGCAGCGTAAGGTGATGGATCGCCGCAACAGGCAAGGCATGGGCAAGGGCGACGGTCAGCGCATGGCACAGCGTAAGGGTATGCATGGCAATCGCCGCCAGGGCGATGCCTCAGCCACACAGAGCACCACCGAGTCTGCCAAGACAGAGTGACGCGATAGCAGCCATTCCAAAGGGTATACGAACGACAGGGTATCAGAATTTATGCTTCTGTACCCTGTTTTTTATTCCGCGCAGATATGGTTCCGTCACAATGTCTTTTGCCTCTTGCCACGCTGAATAGCCCTTTGGTTACTTTATCCTCGGCAAGAAGGAAACAAAAATCCGGACTCACCTCCTGTTATGGGGGTGTAGTCCGGATTGGCGTTATAGAAAGCGAAGTGTGTTTATGCGGTCACATAGTTCTTGATGTCCTCTTCCACGGTGGTGATGGTACCCAGTCCGAAGGTATCGATGAGCACCTGCAGCACATTGGGCGACACGAATCCGGGGAGCGTGGGACCGATGTGTATGTTCTTCACGCCGAGGCTCAGCAGGGCCAGCAGCACGATGACCGCCTTCTGCTCGTACCAGGCGATGTTGAAGAAGAGGGGCAGGTCGTTGATGCTCTCAGCCTCGAAGATCTCTTTGAGCTTCAGTGCCACCACGGCCCAGCTGTAGGAGTCGTTGCACTGTCCGGCGTCGAGCACGCGGGGTATGCCGTTGATGTCGCCCAGCTGCAGCTTGTTGTAGCGATACTTGGCGCAGCCCGAGGTCAGGATGACCGTGTCGTGGGGCAGGGCGGCGGCGAAGTCCTCATAGTAGTTGCGGCTCTTCATGCGTCCGTCGCAACCGCTCATGACGATAAATTTCTTGATGGCGCCGGTCTTCACGGCCTCCACCACCTTGTCGGCCAGGGCAAATACCTGTGCGTGGGCGAATCCGCCTACGATCTCGCCGTGCTCGATCTCTGTGGGGGCGGGGCAGGTCTTGGCCTGTGCAATGACGTCTGAGAAGTCTTTGTGGCCGTCTTCCTTCACCTTGATACGCTTCCATCCGGGGTAGCCGGCGGCGTTGGTGGTGTACACGCGGTCGTTGTAGGTAGCCTTCGACGTGGGGGGCACGATGCAGTTGGTGGTGAAGACGATGGGACCGTTGAAGGTCTCAAACTCCTCCTTCTGTTTCCACCAGGCATTGCCGTAGTTGCCCACGAGGTGCTTGTATTTCTTGAGCTCGGGATAGTAGTGTGCGGGCAGCATCTCGCTGTGGGTATAGACATCCACGCCAGTGCCCTCGGTCTGCTCCAGCAGGTCTTTGATATCTCTGAGGTCGTGACCCGAGATGAGGATGCCGGGACGTGTGCCCACGCCGATGTTCACCTTGGTCATCTCGGGCGACCCATAGGCCGAGGTGTTGGCCTTGTCGAGCAGGGCCATGACGTTCACACCGTTCTGTCCGGTCTCGATGACCGCCTGCAACAGAGCGTCCTGTGTGGCGTTGGGGTCGCTGATGAGGGCCAGCGCCTTCTCGATGAAGTCGATGATGCTCTGGTTGCGCTCTCCCAGGTGTGAGGCATGCTCGTAGTAGGCCGACATGCCTTTGAGGCCGAGCACGGTGAGCTCTTTGAGTGAGCGCAGGTCCTCGTTCTCGTTGCGCAGCACGCTCTCGCGGTTGCCTTCGGCGAGGTAGTCGCTCTTCTCGCCGCCCCATTTCACTTCCTGGAAGTCGGGGAGCGACACCTGGTTCTCGGCAGCTACGGCCAGCAGGGCTTTCTTCAGCTCAATGCCCTGGTCTACCTTATTTAATATAGCAGCATCATCAAAGTTGGCATTGGTGATGGTGATGAAGAGGGCGTCGGTGATATAGTCGCCGGTCTTCACACGGTCGTAGTCTGCGCCAGCCTCGTTGAGGGCATGGGCAATGGTACCTACGCCACGTGCCACACTGATGAGCAAGTCCTGCCAACGCGAGGTCTCGGGAAGTTTGCCACACACACCTTTAATCGTACAACCTGTACCCTTAGCGGTTTCCTGACATTGGAAACAAAACATCTGATTTTCCATCCTGTTTCTTGTATTTCTGTTATGTGAATATTGATGTTGCAAAGATAGGCTTATTCTAACAGTAGGACAGGTAACAAATGTGGCCCTTACGTGGTTAAAGTGTGTTAATGTTGCTGGCGGCGCAACCATTGGTCAAGCAGTGTGCCCGTCTTTTTTCGTAACTTTGAACTCTATTTAGAAAAACTAACATCATGGGTGGCATTTTTGGAACAATTTCCGTCAGGAGCTGTGTCAACGACCTTTTCTATGGCACTGACTACAATTCTCATTTGGGCACGCGACGTGCGGGTATGGTAACCTACGACCCTGAGCAGGGCTTCAGCCGCTCCATCCACAGTCTGGAGCGCAACTATTTCCGCACGAAGTTCGAGGACGAGCTCGACAAGTTTGCAGGCAACCAGGGCGTCGGCGTGATCAGCGACACCGACCCTCAGCCCATCATCGTCAACTCGCATCTGGGCCGTTATGCCGTGGTGACGGTGTCGCGCATCAACAATCTCTCCGATATTGCCGACGAGCTGCTCAAGCAGCGCATGCACCTGAGTGAGATGTCGGCCAACAACATCAACCCGACCGAGATGGTGGCCCTGCTCATCAACATGGGCAACACCTATGTAGAGGGAATCAACAATGTCTTCCAGAAGATCAAGGGCTCGTGCTCGATGCTCGTGCTCACCGAAGACGGCATCATCGCCGCCCGCGACATCCTGGGGCGCACGCCGCTGGTCATCGGCCACAAGGAGGGTGCATACGCCGTGTCGAGCGAGACATCGAGTTTTCCCAACCTCGATTATGCTACCTTGCGCGACATCGGCCCCGGCGAGATAGTGCGGCTGCGCGCCGACGGCATCGAGGTGCTCAAGGAGCCTATCACGCGCGAGCAGGTGTGCTCGTTCCTGTGGGTCTACTACGGGTTCCCGGCAAGCAGCTACGAGGGCATCAACGTAGAGGCCGTGCGCGAGCGCAACGGCATGATGATGGGACAGGAGGACGACACCGAGGCCGACTTGGTGTGTGGTATCCCCGACTCAGGGGTGGGCATGGCCATTGGCTATGCCGAGGGCCATGGCATTCCCTACAAGCGTGCCGTGCTGAAGTACACGCCCACCTGGCCCCGCAGCTTCACCCCGAGCGACCAGAGCCGCCGCAGCCTCGTGGCTAAGATGAAGCTCATCCCCAACAGGGCCATCCTGCAAGACAAGCGCGTGGTGTTTTGCGACGACTCCATCGTGCGTGGCACGCAGCTGCGCGACAATGTGCAGACCTTTTTCGAGTGTGGGGCCAAGGAGGTGCATGGCCGCATCTCGTGCCCGCCGCTGGTCTACGGCTGCCCGTTCATCGGTTTCACCGCCTCGAAGAGCGACCTGGAGCTTATCACGCGACGCATCATCAAAGACTTTGAGGGCGACGACCGGAAGAACCTCAACCGCTATGCCACCACCGGCTCGCCCGAATACCAGCGTATGGTCGACGAGATAGCACGCCGACTGGGCCTCACTACGGTGAAGTTTGCCAAGCTGGAGTCACTCATCGAGAGCATCGGCCTGCCCAAGTGCAAGGTCTGCACCCACTGCTTCGACGGCAGCAGCTATTACTACGACGGTAACGACGGGGAGTAGGAGCCTATGGGTCTGAATATCGCCATCATAGGGGGCGGAGCAGCCGGCTTCTTCGCAGCCATTGCCGCCCGGCAGGCCGACCCGTCGGCTAAGGTGACTATCTTCGAGAAAAACCGCCGTGTGCTGGCCAAGGTGTCGGTCACGGGAGGCGGGCGGTGCAACCTCACCAATACCTTTGAGGAGGTCACCGACCTCAGGCAGGTGTATCCGCGCGGGTACAATCTCATGAAGCGACTGTTCAGACAGTTCGACCACCATGATGCCTGGCAGTGGTTCGAAGACCGCGGCGTGGCCTTGGTGGCGCAGCCCGACCAGTGTGTCTTTCCCCGCTCGCAAGACGCGGCGAGCATCGTCAACTGTCTGGTGGGCGAGGTCCGACGGCTGGGCGTGAGCATCACCACCGCACGGCGCCTCACCCGTATCATCAGCGAGCCCGACGGTCGCCTCACGCTGCATTTCCAGGAGGGGGGCTCGCAGACCTTCGACCGCGTGGCAGTCACCACCGGCGGCTCACCCCGCACCGAGGGGCTGCATTACCTTGAGACCCTGGGCCACAGTCTGGTGCCCTCGGTACCCTCGCTCTTCACGTTCAACATCAGCGACCGGCGGTTCACCGCGCTCATGGGCACCGTGGTGGAGCAGGCCATCGTGTCGCTGCCCTCCACACGCCTCACGGCCAGCGGTCCGCTGCTCATCACCCACTGGGGCATGAGCGGACCGGCCGTCCTCAAGCTGTCGTCACACGCCGCACCCCTGCTGCACGACCACGACTACCGCATGGCGGTGGCCGTGAACTGGGTGGGAGAGACCTCGTGCAGCGAGGTGGAGACGCAGCTGACTGACATGGCTGCCGCCCATCCACAACGACAGCTGGGCACCCAGCGACCCTACGCCCTGCCCGTCAGGCTGTGGCAGTATATCCTTGAAAAAACTGGACTGCCCGCAGAGAAAACATGGGCCGAACTGGGCAAGAAGGGCATGAACAAACTCATAGAGACCCTCACCCACGACATCTATCATACCGCAGGCAAGGCCACCTGCCGCGAGGAGTTTGTGACCTGCGGCGGCGTGGGCCTCGAAAACATCGACTATAACACTCTGGAGAGCAAACGCTGCCCTAACCTCTATTTTGCCGGTGAGGTGCTCGACGTCGATGCGGTGACGGGCGGATTCAACCTGCAGGCCGCATGGACCATGGGTTATGTGGTGGGGCAGCACATCGCCAACGGGCCTTGTCATGAATAAAAAAATATAAAACTGAGGACAAACCACGCTACTCTCTTTGGTTTTTACTATCTTTGCACATTATATTATTGCAATAACACAATTATTATTTACAATATAATGAAACAGTACAGACTTGTGGACAATGTGCTGGGGTGGCTCGCCTTTGCGATTGCTGCCGTGGTATATTGCTCCACGATCGAACCGACAGCCTCATTCTGGGATTGTCCTGAATTTATTACAACGGGTTACAGGTTGGAAGTGGGTCACCCCCCAGGGGCACCGTTCTTCATGCTCACCGCCAACCTCTTCAGTCAGTTTGTCAGCGACCCCGGGCAGGTGGCCCGCATGGTCAACACGATGAGTGCGCTGCTCTCGGCCACCACCATCATGTTCCTGTTCTGGACCATCACCCATCTCACACGCCGGTTGATCGTGAAAGACTGGGACAGCCTCACCCTTGGCAAGACCATTGCCATCATGGGCAGCGGTATGGTGGGCGCACTGATCTACACCTTCTCCGACACCTTCTGGTTCTCGGCCGTCGAGGGTGAGGTCTATGCTTACTCGTCGGCCTTCACGGCCATCGTGTTCTGGCTCATCCTCAAATGGGAGGACCATGCCGACGAGCCGCATGCCGACCGCTGGCTGGTGCTCATCTTCTACATGACGGGGCTGAGCATCGGCGTTCACCTGCTGAACCTGCTCTGCCTGCCGGCCATCGTGCTGGTGTACTGTTACCGCAAGTTCCCCGACATCGAGGTCAAGGGCTCGCTCGTGGCCCTGCTCATCTCGTTCGTCATCGTGGCAGCCGTGCTCTATGGTGTTGTGCCGGGCATCATCACGGTGGGCGGCTGGTTCGAGCTGTTCTTCGTCAACGTGCTGGGCATGCCGTTCCAGACCGGACTCATCATCTATCTCATCCTTTTGGTGGCTGCCGTGCTCTGGGCCATCTACGAGAGCTACGTGGGGCAGAACAAGCTCCGTGAGAATGTCTCCTCGCTCGTGGCCCTCGGTCTCATCGGCATCCCGTTCTACGGCTACGGCTGGTCGGCCGTGGTCATCGGCATCATCGTACTGGCTGTCGTATGGCTGGTGCTCAACCGCAAGAAGGTGGTGAACAAGAAGCCCGTCTACCTGGTGACCTCACGCTTCAAGAACACGGCCCTGCTCTGTATGCTCATGCTCATGATCGGCTATTCGAGCTATGCGCTCATCGTCATCCGCTCGGATGCCAACCCCCCGATGGACCAGAACTCGCCCGAGGATATCTTCACCCTGGGCAACTATCTCAGCCGCGACCAGTATGGCGACCGCCCCTTGCTCTACGGACAGGCCTACACCTCGCAGGTGGCCCTCACCCAGGACGGCAATATGTGCAAGCCCCAGATGAAGGAGGGCGCACCCATCTACAGCCGCAGGGAGAAAGCCTCGAAGGACGAGAAGGACTCCTACTTCGTGGTGTCGCACAAGAATAGGTATGTGTATGCCCAGAACATGCTCTTCCCCCGTATGTATGATGCTGCCCACACCCGCGACTATGAGTCGTGGATGGGAGGCGTAGACGGTACCGAGGTGCCCTACGACCGCTGCGGCGAGGCCATCACGGTGAAGGTGCCGTCGCAGGTCGACAACATCAGGTTCTTCCTGTCCTATCAGTGCAACTTCATGTATTGGCGCTACTTCATGTGGAACTTCGCCGGCCGGCAGAACGACATCCAAGGCAACGGCGAGCTCGAGCACGGCAACTGGATCACGGGCATCGCCCCGCTCGACAACCTCCGCCTGGGCGACCAGAGCAAGCTGCCCGACGACCTGAAGAACAACAAGGGCCACAACGTCTTCTACTGTCTGCCCCTGCTGCTCGGTCTGCTCGGTCTCTTCTGGCAGGCCTTCCGCGGGCGCCGTGGCATACGCCAGTTCTGGGTGGTGTTCTTCCTCTTCTTCATGACCGGCCTGGCCATCGTGATCTACCTCAACCAGACGCCGGTGCAGCCGCGCGAGCGCGACTATGCCTATGCCGGTTCGTTCTATGCCTTTGCCATCTGGTGCGGCATGGGCGTGGCCGCTATCATCGACCTGATGAAGAAATACCTGAAGATAGACAGCGTCGTGGCCACTGCCGTGGTGGCGCTGGTATGTCTGCTCGTGCCCATACAGATGGGCAGCCAGACCTGGGACGACCACGACCGCTCGGGGCGTTACACCTGCCGCGACTTCGGACAGAACTATCTCATGACCCTGCAGGACAAGGGCAACCCCATCATCTTCACCAACGGCGACAACGACACCTTCCCGCTGTGGTACAACCAGGATGTGGAGGGTGTGCGCACCGATGCGCGTGTGTGCAACCTCAGCTACCTGCAGACCGACTGGTATATCGACCAGATGAAGCGACCGGCCTTCAAGTCGCCAAGCGTGCCCATCACCTGGCCGCGTCTCGACTACTGCTCGGGTACCAACGAGTATGTAGAGGTGCAGCCCGAACTGAAGGAGCAGCTGCTCGAGTTCTACAAGGAGAACCCGGCCGAGGCTAAGGCCCAGTTTGGCGACAACCCCTTCGAGGTGTCAAACATCATGAAATACTGGGTGCGCTCGCGCCAGAGCGACATGCACGTCATACCCACCGACACCCTCTATGTCACCATCGACAAGGAGGCCGTGAAGAAGAGCGGCATGATGATGGCCGGCGACAGCATACCCGACCGGATGGTCATCTCGCTCAAAGGCAAGAACGCGCTCTACAAGGGCGACCTGATGATGCTCGAGATGATAGCCCACTGCAACTGGACGCGTCCGGTGTATGTGGCCCTCACCGTGGGTGCCGAGAACTATATGAACCTGGGCGACAACTTCGTGCAGGAGGGTCTGGCCAACCGCATCACGCCGTTCCTGACCAATAAGCCCGGTGCCAAGAACTTCGACACCGAGAAGACCTACAACAACGTGATGAACCGTTACAAGTACGGCGGGCTCGACAAGCCCGGTCTGTACCTCGACGAGACCGTCATGCGCATGTGCTACACCCACAGGCGCCTCTTCGGGCAGCTGGCCCTGCGCCTGCTGGCCGAGAGCAAGCGCGACAAGGCGCTGAAGGTGCTGCAGAAGGCCGAGAAGGTCATACCGACCTATAACGTGCCCATGAACTATATGAGCGGAGGTGTCGACCTGGCCAAGGCCTACGCCCTGCTGGGACAGAGGCAGAAGGCGCTCGAGGTGGTCAATGCCACCTGGAAGGACGCCTATCAGTATGCCTCTTACTATCTCTCGCTCGACGGTTCGCAGTTCGACATGTCGCAGCGCGACTGCATGATCCAGATCTCGATCCTCTCGCAGATTGCCGAGGTCACCGAGATTGCCGACAAGAATCTTGCCACCAAGCAGCGCAACCAGATCGACCAGCTCTACCGGATGTACATCGGCAAGGGCGGGCAGGTCATGGAGAATTAATCGTAACAACAATGAAGATGGGGTGCTGACTACGGTATGCCGTCGCCACAGGACCTAGGCCCTGTGGCGATTGCAGCCGGAGAGCAGCACTCCATCTTTTGTTTTCCCAAAACCCAAGGTTATGTTTATCGAGCAACCCGCAAGATGGCTGAGATGGCTCTATCCCCATGCACTGTGGCGGATGGATCCCAACGAACATGCCGTCTATCTCACCTTCGACGACGGTCCCATCCCCGAGTCGACACCATTCATCCTACAGACACTGCGCGAGTACGGTGCCAAGGCGACCTTTTTCATGGTCGGCGAGAATGTGTTGCGCTATCATGACCTTCACAACCAGATTGTGGCCGAGGGACACCAGGTGGGCAACCACACCTTCAACCACATCGGGTCGTTCAAGCACTGGCCACTGACCTACGCCATCAACACCGAGAAGGCCAACGAGCTCATCAAGTCGCACCTCTTCCGTCCGCCCCACGGATGGATGCGCCATTCGGTTTACTGGTGGTTCCAGCGCAAATACAAGATTGTGATGTGGGACCTGGTGACGCGCGACTACTCGAAGTGGCTGACGGCCAACGACGTGGTGCGCAACGTGAAGCGCTATGCCCGCAACGGCTCCATCATCACCTTCCACGACTCGCTCAAGAGCATCGACAAGCTCAAGACGGCACTGCCCGAGTCGCTGCAGTGGCTGAAGGAGCAGGGCTATGAGTTCAAGACCTTCGAATGACGTGCAGCGGTGAACGCACCGCCCACAGCCTTCGACAAACCATACAGAAGATGATCGACTCCAAGGATGTCAGCACTTTGATCAAGGCCGAGGCATTGCGTCTCGGCTTTTCGGCATGTGGCATAGCCAAGGCCGGCAGGGTGTCGGCCGACGAGGAGCGCCACCTGCGCCGCTGGCTGGCCGAGGAACGTTATGGCAACATGGCCTATATGGCTAACCACCTCGACAAGCGACTGGACCCGCGCCTGCTGATGGACGGCCTCAAGAGCATTGTCGCCGTGGCGATGAACTATGCACCGCAGCGGACTCTGCCCGACGGCGAGCCGCAGATTGCCGCCTACGCCCTGGGGCACGACTACCACGAGGTGATGAAAGAACGGCTGCACCGCCTGGCCGCCTACGTGGCCAGACTGGCTGATGAGGACCAGGGACACACCACGGAGCAGCATGCCGAGGGCGACGGATTCAGCTATCGCGTCTTCGTAGACAGCGGCCCGGTGCTCGAGCGCTACTGGGCCTGCGAGGCAGGACTGGGGTGGGTGGGCCGCAACCGCCAGCTCATCATCCCGCGGGCAGGCAGCATGTTTTTCCTGGGGGAGCTGTTCCTCGACATCGAGCTCGACTACGACCAGCCCATGGCCAGCCGCTGTGGCACATGCCATAGGTGCATCGACCAGTGTCCCACGCACGTGCTGACGCCATCGGGCGACTTCGATGCCAGCAGGTGCCTGTCCTACCAGACCATCGAGAACCGGGGGGCGCTCAGCGAGGAGGCCAAGGCGGCCATGGGCAACTGTTTCTACGGCTGCGACAGGTGTCAGACGGCCTGCCCGTGGAACCGCTTTGCCGTGCCCAACGAGGTGCCCGAGCTGCAGCCGCGTGAGGAGTTGCTGGAGATGACATGGCAGAAATGGCAGCAGCTGTCGGTCGACGACTACCGCCGCCTGTTCAAGGGGTCGGCCGTCAAGCGAGCCAAGTACGAGGGGCTCATGCGTAACATCAAGGCCTTGGAAGAGACGCGTAGCCTGGCTCCAAAGCAAGCACAGGGTCCAAACGACGGGCCTACGCAACAGGCAGACATCGCAGCAAAAGAGAAACCATGGCCGTCAAACTGTTGACAAGATAACAACGAAGGAGAATAAGAGATGGAGAGAACACCCATGCAGGAAGCGGTCACCGCTTTCTTTCACGATTTTGCGTTGCAGGTCATCGCCAACGCCCATGTGGATCCCAACAATCCGCGTGCGGTGAAACTGGCCATGCTCGACCATTACGAGGAGATCTATCCCCGCTTCGCGCTGACCGAGGTATTCAGGGCCAACAATGGCAAGGCCGGTCACCAGGCCATGGTCGACGAGTACCGCCGTTGCTTCACCCTTCTGCTCAACGGCCGCCTGCCCTAAGACAAGGTATGTCTTAATCACCAATCTGTTGGGTGCTTGCTTACATAGCAACATAATAATAATCCAACCAGCTGCTGGACTTTAAAGACAGAGTAACATAATAACAGACCTAGCAACAAGGTGGACTTTAAAGACAGACTAACATTGTAAACAAAATAAAGGGTCAACCGATATTTGGAGTGACAGGGTTGGCAATATCGTGAAAAGTCGTGAAAAGTCGTGAAAAGTCGATGCAAGGGCATCGGATGACGGGATGTATTGTTGCAACGACTTTCCTCGACACCGCACCACTTGTTGCGAAGATAACAGGCTATATTCATCCTCGATAGCATCACTCCAAATATCGGAAGACCCAAAATAAAGCCGGGATTCTTTAAAGACAGCGTAACATAATAACAGACCTAGCAACAAGGTGGACTTTAAAGACAGACTAACCTGTTGGCTGCCTAGGCAGCCATGGGGTCTTTAAAGACAGGGAAACAGCATGTTATCATGAGAAAGAGGGCCGGAGGGCGCCCATTACAGTGATTGGGCTGCTAGAGGCATGTGTTGAATACTCCCTAAGCCTAATTCGTTAGTCTGGTACGATAACTTATCCCCCTCCTAAACTATCCTCCCCCTGCCCAATGCCATAAGTTTGGTGACGGCAAAAAGCCGTCGCCATGCTGTGGTTCGACTCGAAGCAGACCGTGGTTCGACTCGAAGCAGACCGTGATTCGAATCGAAGCAGACCGTGGTTCGACTCGAAGCAGACTGCGGCCTGCCTCCAGACGCACGGCCACAAGGTAGAAAAGGCGACACCCCGACTATCCGGAGGCTTGGCCGGAAGACAGCAACGGACTGCAGGACAGTGGCTTACTGTCGCTGCAAACGGTATTCGAGAGGCGTGCAACCGAAATGTTCCTTGACGTATTTGCCAAAGAAACTGGGGTTGGGAAAGCCCATCTTGCCACAGATCTCCTTGATGCTCAAATCGGTATTGCGCAGGTAATAAGTGATATCGGACATCGTGTATTCGCGAATCCACTCATTGGCCGTCTTGTTTGAGTTCTTCTTACAGATCACGGTGAGGTATTTGGATGAGATGAACAGTTGCGAGGCATAATACTCCACGCTGCGGTGCTTCTGCTCGGCCGACTGCAGCAGCTGGAGGAAGCGGTTGAAGATAGAGATGTTCTGGCGTGGCGACTCTTCGGTGAGGCTGACTTCACGCTTGAGGAAATAGCAGAACCCGATGAGCAGCGTGCTCAGCAACCCCTTGATAATCTCACGCTGGAAGTCGTTCTCCTCGGGCATCACCTGTGTCTTCATGCACAGGCGCAGGAGGTCGTACGACTTGGCATAGAACTCAGAGTCCTCGGCGCAGAAGCTGAAGATGCGCCTCTTCTTGATATAGAGCACCTGGTTCCACACGTTGATGTGCTGCCTGAGGAAGATCTGCAGGGCATGGTTGGTGATGCAGAGTGCCTGATATTCAAAATCGGTAGACACCATGAGGTTGGTGATGCGTATCTCAGGCGGACAGACAAAGATCTCATTGGCGTTCACCTCCAGCGGCTCACCGTTGAGTTGGGCACTCATCCTGCCCTTTGAACAGAAGGCTAGAATGTTCATATTGGGCTGTACGGCATCGGGCAGTCCCAATAGTTTGACGTTGTCTATGATCATCAGCTCGTCGTCTTGATATTCGGGGCCATCACCCCCGCGGTCGAGTGCCATAGAGAGAAGTTTTTCCGATTCGGTCATCTTTTTATCGTCCATGTGTTCGTTATGGGTTATTCTCATGCCAGACAAAGCAACGCCTGATGGTGCATATAACAACTAAAACACCTACAGGCTCTACCCTACTGGCCTTTTGTTCCTATTTCGACTACAAAGTTAGGATATTTATTGCAAACATAATGTCTTATTTCGGAACAAGTACAACAATATCGGGAACATATTCCAAAATAAGTCAATAGCAATACTATATAGAACATACATTTTGTTCTTTTTGGTCGTACATTTGCACCCGACATCAAAAAAGATAACAGAAACAAACCAAACAGAATATGAAAGCAACAAGATGTATCATCGCCTTGGCAAGCATAGTAGTGCTCACCGGATGCCACAACAAGCAACAGCAAGTAGAGAATATCGTGACGGTGAAGACGGCTGCGGCAGGCACAACGGTCACAGGCGGCGAACAAAACTATGCCGGCAGCATAGAAGAGCAGAGCGGTACGATGCTGAGCTTCGCCACGGCAGGCACCATCAAGGCGCTATACGTACACGAGGGGCAGAACGTGGCCGCCGGACAACTCATCGGCGTGGTGGATGCCACCACCACGGGCAGTGCCTCGGAGATGGCACGCGCCACCACGCAGCAGGCCCGTGAGACGCTGGCACAGGCACAGGACGCCTACAACCGCATGAAGCTGCTGCACGACAACGGCTCACTGCCCGAGATGAAATGGGTGGAGGTAGAGACCAAACTGGCACAGGCACGCCAGATGCTGGCACAGGCACAGGCCGCCGAGCGCATCGCCCGCAAGGGACTGGCCGACACGCGACTCACTGCGCCCTTCAGCGGATATATCGCACGCAAGGCGGCCGATGTCGGACAGAACGTCATGCCTGGCCAGGCCGTGGTGAACCTGGTGAAGATCGACCAGGTGAAGGTGAAGATCAGCGTGCCCGAGGAAGAGATTGCCAAGATCAGGATAGGGCAGCGCGTGATGTTCCGCGTGGCATCGCTCGGCAACGCCACCTTCTTTGGGAAGGTGAGCGAGAAGAGCATCGCGGCCGACCCCATCTCGCGCTCGTACACCGTCAAGGCCACAGTGGCCAACGCCGGCCACCGACTGCTCCCAGGCATGGTGTGCGACGTCTACACCGCCATCGACCCGCAGGCCCAGGCCCTCAGCCTGCCGGCCAACCTCATCCAGATCGACATCGACAACCAGCCCTTCGTATGGACCGTAGCCGACGGCAAGGCACGCAAGGTGAAGGTGGTGCTGGGCGAGAACGTGGGCGAAAACGTCATCATCAAAGCCGGACTGCAGCAGGGCGACCAGGTGATCGTGGCCGGACAGCAGAAGGTGAGCCAGGGGCAGAGGGTGAAGAGTGAAGGACGAAGAGTTTGATGTGAAGAAGTCAAGACATTGAACTAGCCCTTGGTTTCATATAATATAAAGAAGATATACTGATGGATAAGAAAAGAAATATGGTGGAATGGGCCATGCACTACCGCCACATCGTGATTCTCATCACGACGGTGCTGGTGGGCTTCGGTGCCTTCGCACTCAGCAAGATCAACAAGAACGAGTTTCCCGACTTCACCGTGCGGCAAGGCGTGGTGGTGGCTGTGTACCCGGGGGCCTCGTCGAGCGAAATCGAGGAACAGGTCACCAAACCGCTCGAGAACTATATCTTCACCTACAAGGAGGTGAAGAAGTCAAAGACCAAGTCGTACAGCCGCAATGGGTTGTGCATCGTGCAGGTCGAACTCAACGACGACATCGACGGTGCCGACAAGGAGAACTTCTGGAGCCGATTCAAACTGGGCGTGCAGCAGTTCAAGGCCTCGCTGCCCGCCGGCGTGCTGGCCCTGCAGGTGCAGGACGACTTCGGAGACGCCTCCTCGCTGCTCATCACCATGGAGAGCAACGACAAGACCTACCGCGAGCTGGGCGACTACATGGACGACCTGAAGGAGCGCCTGCGCGGCATCGAAAGCATCGGCCGACTCAACGTCTACGGCACGCAGCAGGAGCAGATCAGCATCTATGTCGACACCAAGCGGCTGTCGCAGTATGGCATCAGCCAGAGTCTGGTGTCGGCGGCACTCATGACCAAGGGCTTCAACACCACAGCCGGCACGCAGCGCACACCGCGCTACGAGGCGCCGGTACACGTAGACCGCTCGCTCAACATGGTGAACGACGTGGAGCAGATGGTGGTCTATGCCGCACCCACGGGACAGGTGGTGCGCGTGAAAGACATCGCCGACGTGAGGCGCGAGTATGCCGAGCCCACGAGCTATGTCACCAACAACGGCAAGAAGTGCATCGTGCTGAGCGTGGAGATGAAGAAGGGACGGTCGATCACACAGATGGGCAAGGATATCAAGGCCGTGCTGGCCGACTTCCAGCAGACGCTGCCCGAGGAGGTGTCGATGTTCACCATCACCGACCAGAGCCAGGTGGTGGGCGACTCGGTGGTGAGCTTCCTCCGCGAACTGCTCATCGCCGTGGTGGCCGTCATCATCGTGGTGCTGCTGCTCATGCCCATGCGTGTGGCACTGGTGGCGGCGAGCACCATCCCCATCACCATCTTCATCTCGCTGGGCCTGTTCTATGCCTTCGGCATCGAACTCAACACCGTGACGCTGGCCGCACTCATCGTGACGCTGGGCATGATCGTCGACAACTCCATCGTGATCATCGACAACTATGTGGAACTGCTGGGCGAGGGCATGGACCGCTGGCACGCCAGCATCAAGAGTGCCACCCACTTCTTCAAGAGCATCCTCACGGCCACGCTGGCCATCAGCATCACGTTCTTCCCCCTGCTGCTCACCATGACGGGTATGTTCCACGACTTCCTGCTGCTCTTCCCCTGGGGCATCACGCTGGTACTGCTGGTGTCGCTCGTGGTGGCCGAGCTGCTGGTGCCCTTCATGCAGTTCTATTTCATCAAGGCACCGCAGGCGAAGGAAGAGACCCAGGGCGACAAGAAGCCACGCTTCTCGTTCCTGGCCCTCATGCAGCGCCACTACGACCGCATCATCGACTTCTGCTTCCGCCATCCCTATGGCGTCATGGCAGCCGGTGCGGTGTCGGTGGTGGTGGGTGCAGTGGTCATCACCCAGCTGCCGCAGAAGATGATGCCCACGGCCGAGCGCAACCAGCTGGCCGTGGAGATCTACCTGCCCACAGGGGCGTCGCTCGAACGCACGGCCGCCGTGGCCGACTCGCTGGAGCATATCCTGCGCAAAGACGAGCGTGTGGTGTCCATCGCCTCGTTCAAGGGCACGGCGTCGCCGCGCTTCCAGACCTCCTACGCACCGCAGTTCGGAGGCAAGAACTATGCGCAGTTCATCGTCAACACCACGGGCAACGAGGCCACGCTGGGGGTGCTGGCCGACTACCGCATGCGCTATACCAATGCCTTCCCCGATGCCTATGTACGGTTCAAGCAGCTATCCTACAGTGCCGAGGGCAACTCCATCGAGGTGCGCCTCAGCGGTGACGACTGGGCACTGCTCAAGCACACCGCCGACAGCATCATGGCCGTCATGCGTGCCGACAGCGCACTCATCCTCACGCGCAGTGATGTCAACGAGCCGTTGCTCACCACCAACATCAAGCTCGATGAGCTGAAGGCCGGCCGACTGGGCATCACCAATGCCGCCGTGGAACTGAGCATGGCCACCCGCTACAACAGCGGCGGCATACCGCTGACCACCATCTGGGACGGCGACTACGGCATCCCCGTGACGCTCAAGAGCGACAAGGCCGACCAGGCCACCGCAGCTGACATCGCCGACGAGCCCATCCCTGTGGCCGGCGGACTGGCCACCGTGCCGCTCAGGCAGGTGGCACGCGTGACGCCACAGTGGGAGGACGGACAGATAGCCCACCGCAACGGCGTACGCACCATCACGGTGATGGCCGACGTGGTCGACGGCGTGAACGTCATCAGCCAGACGCGCAAGCTGCAACGGCAGGTCACCCAGGACATCATGCCCAAGGGCGTGACGCTGAGTTGGGGCGGCGAGGACGAGCAGGCCAACGAGGCCAACCCGCAGATTCTGGGCGGACTGATGATCAGCGTGGTCATCATCTTCTTCCTCATGCTGGCCCACTTCCGGCGCATCGGCACAGCCACGCTGTTGCTCTTCTCGCTCACCCTCGTGCTCTTCGGCACAGCCATGGGCGTACTCATCCCCGGCGGCGCGTTCTCGCTGACCTGTTACCTTGGCGTCATCTCGCTCATGGGCATCCTCGTGCGCAACGCCATCATCATGTACGACTATGCCGAGGAGCTGCGCGAGACCGAGAAGCTGACGGCCCACGAGGCCATCCAGCTCAGTGCCAAGCGCAGGATGCGCCCCATCTTCCTCACCTCGGCAGCTGCGTCGATGGGTGTGATACCGATGATCCTCAGCGGGTCGGGACTGTGGGCACCGATGGGCAACGTCATCTTCTTCGGCACGCTCATCACGATGGTGTTCATCCTTACCATCATGCCCATCGCCTACTGGCTGCTGATGAGCGGGTCGACCAGCAAGCGACTCAGAAGACAGCAGATGGAGAACCAGTAGAGCCCCCAGGCACCACGCACCATGCAAATTGTAAGACAACAAAACAACAAATAAACAACGGGAAGGGGCGCAGCAGTCCTCTTCCCCTCATCCCACGACAATGAAGAGAACATATATCATCGCACTGTGCATGGCCTCGGCCACCATAGCCACGGCGCAGCAGCAACTCAGCCTCGACCAGGTGAAACAGCTCGCCTTGGAGCACAACATGGCCATGCGGTCGGCCGACAACGCCATCAAGCAGGCAAAGGAACAGCAGAAGGAGGCCTTTACCAATTATTTCCCGCAGGTGAGTGCCACCGGTGCGGGCTTCAAGACCAACCGCGACATGGTGAAGGCCAGCGTCAACACGGCCGACCTGCTACCGGCGTCGCTGGCGCAGGTCATCCCCGAGCAGCTGGCGGCAGCCATCCCGTCGACCATCCCCGTGAGCATGGTCAACAAGGGCGTCATCACCGGTGCCACGGCCGTGCAGCCGGTGTTCATGGGCGGACAGATCGTCAACGGCAACAAACTCGCCAAGGTGGGCGTGGAAGCCAGCGAGCTGCAGCGCCGCACCACACAGAACACGGTGGAGCTGACCGCCGAGCAGTACTACTGGCAGATCATCTCGCTGAAAGAGAAACAGAAGACGTTGGATGCCGTGGCGGCCATGCTCGACAAGCTCAACAGCGATGCCACCGTGGCCGTGAAGGCCGGCGTGGGCATGCGCAACGACCTGCTGCAGGTGCAACTCAAGCAAAACGAGGTGGAGAGCAACCGACTGAAACTCGACAACGCCCTGAAGCTGTCGCAGATGGTGCTGGCGCAATATATCGGTCTCGAAGGCAAGGACATCGACGTATCGGCCCTTGTAGATCCCGCGCAACTGCCCGCCCCCCCCACCATCAAGGTGGACCACGACCAGGCAGTGACCGCCACACCCGAGTACCAGCTGTTGCAGAAGAACGTGGAGGCTTCGGCCCTGCAACGTAAGATGGAGGTGGGCAAGCTCCTGCCATCGGTAGCCGTGGGTGCGGGATACAACTATTATGACATGGGCAGTGGCATGGACAGCCACTTCGGCATGGTGTTCGCCACGGTGAGCGTGCCCCTCTCGGGCTGGTGGGGCGGCTCACACGCCGTCAAGCGGCGTAAGCTGGCCGAGCAGAACGCCCGCGAGCAGCTCACCGACAACACGCAACTGCTGAAGATCAGGATGCAGAAAGACTGGAACGATGTGGATGATGCCTACAAACAACTGGTGTTGGCCAAGAAGAGCATCGAGCAGAGCGAGGAGAACCTGCGCCTGAACCGCGACTACTACCACGCCGGCACGGTGACGATGAACGACCTGCTCACGGCCCAGCAGCAATATCAGCAGAGCCGCGACCGCTATACCGATGCCTACGCCCAGCTCCAGGTCAAGATGCTGGAGTATAGGCAGAGCACGGGGAGGGAGTGAAGCGTAGGTAGGGGGTAGGTATGGTAGGTGGGGTAGGTTTTGTAGGGAGAGACCTACCCCACCTACCACACCTACCACACCTACCCCACCTACCACACCTACCACACCTACCCCACCTACCCCACCTACCCCACCTACCATACCTACCCCCAAAAACCCACCAAAAACTACCTCAAATCTCTAGACACCGCCTCTACATATTCCCCCAGTTTCAGCTTGGCGCTCAGTGGTGTGCTGGCCACGTTCTCGCCCACGAAGAGCACATATTCGCCGGCCTCACCCTTCCACTGGCTGCCCGCCTCGTCGAAGCTCGTGAGGTCGCGGCGGTCGATGGTCATGGTGAGCGTCTGACTCTCGCCGGGGGCCAGCTGTCGTGTCTTGCCAAAGGCCTTGAGCTCCTTCGACGGCTGCTCGATGCTACCCTTCGGTGCCCGCACATAGACCTGCGCCACCTGTTTGCCCGCCACACTGCCTGTGTTCTTCACCGTTACCGATACCACCACCTCGTCGCCCCGGCCGCTCACCTTCAGTCCGCTCATGGCAAAAGTGGTGTAGCTCATGCCATAGCCAAAGGGATAGGCCACCGGACGGTCGAAGGTGTCGAAATAGCGGTAGCCTACGTAGATACCCTCCTCATGGTTCGAATAGGTGATGCCCTTCACCTCCTGACCCGTCATCAGCGCATCGGTCAAGCCATAGTAGTCGGGCTGCTGCGGGAAGTTGGCCGTGGAGGGATGGTCGGTGGCGGCGATGGGCCACGTCATCGTGAGGCGACCCGAGGGGTTGGCCCTGCCCGTGAGCACGTCGGCCACGGCGTTGCCGCCCTCCTCGCCCGGCTGCCAGGCCACGAGGATGGCATCGACAAGGTCGCGCCACGAAGCCGTCTCCATCACCGACCCCGAGTTGAGGATCACCACCACCGGCTTGCCGGCGGCGTGGAACACACTGCTCACGCGGCTGATCATATCCTTCTCGCGTGCCGTGAGGTTAAACTCCCCTTCTATCTGGCGATCCATGCCCTCGCCGGCCTGACGACCGATGGTGATGATGGCGGCCTGCGCCTGCGGACACTCATGCTCCACGCAGCGCTGGCTGATCTCGATCTCTTCGAGCTTCGGCTGCCCCTGGTCGAGGAACCACATGGCCGGATTCTTGTCGGCCTTGAGCTTCGAGGCTGCGAAGGCCACGTATTTACGATAGATGTCGGTGAGCTGCCCGGTGGTGCCGATGCCCGCATTCTTCAGGCCCTGCACCATGTCGACGACGTAGGGCACCCACACGTTGCCCGACCCCAGTCCGCCACTCAGGAAGTCGTAGCTGTTGACGCCAAACAGGGCCACCGTGCCCACCCCTTGCAAGGGCAGCACCTGACGACCACCCAGCAGCGCGTTCTTCAACAGCACCATACCCTCGGTGCTGCTCTGCCGTGTGATGAGGGCATGGGCCTTGAGGTCGGGCTGGTTGGAGAAGGCATACTGCTTGAACCTCGGCGTCCTGACGATATATTGCAGCATGCGCCGCACGTTGCGGTCTACGTCGGCAATATCGATGCTGCCGTCGTTCACGCCCTTGACGATGTCCTCTACCTGTGCGGGATAGCCCGGCATAAGCAGGTCGTTGCCCGCCTTCACCTCGTCGGCCGTGGGCAGGTCGGCACGCTTGCCGATCCAGTCGGTCATCACGATGCCGTCGAAGCCCCAGTCGTCGCGCAGCACCTTGGTCAGCAGGAAGTGGTTGCCCTGTGCATATACACCGTTGATGCGGTTGTATGAGGCCATCACCGTCCAGGGCTTGCTGCGGCGCACCATCATCTCGAAGCCACGGAGGTAGAGCTCGCGCAGGGCGCGCTGGCTCACCCTTTCGTCCACCCGCGTGCGGTCGCCCTCCTGCGAGTTGACGGCAAAATGCTTGGCCGACACCCCCACGCCCTGGCTCTGGATGCCCTTCACCATGGCCGTGCCCATGAGTCCGGTCACCACCGGGTCTTCGCTGTAATATTCAAAGTTACGCCCGCAGAGCGGGTTGCGGTGCAGGTTCATGCCCGGTCCGAGGATGACGTCGCAGCCATACTCCAGCGTCTCCTTGCCCTCTGCACGTCCCACCTGCTCCACCAGGTCTGTGTTCCACGTCGATGCCAGGCAGGTGGCCACAGGGAAGCCCGTGGCGAAGAACGTCTGACTGGTGCCCTCGCGCCGCGGGTCGATATGCACGCCGGCAGGACCGTCGGTGAGCACCGTGGCCGGGATGCCCAGCCGCGGTATGGCCACAGTGGTGCCGGCCGCGCCAGCCACCAGTTTCGTCTGGTGGCCCATCAAAGCACCACTACCAGCAAACCCTTCGTTGCCACCGCCCACCAGCATTTGCGCCTTCTCTTCGAGAGTCATGGCGGCCAGCACCTCATCGATGTTATCGGCTCGGAGCTGCGGTGCCTGGGCAGCCACCGAACCAGCAATACACATTCCCATAGCCATCATGTTAAGTCTCTTGTTCATATAGTTAGATACGTTTGGTTTCTTTCGGCATCTCATGCCTTTCTTGTCTGTTGTCGCTTGGCTTTCACATCACTACCCTCTCATCGGTTGAGGGCACTGAGTTGCTTACAATATTTGCGGATAATCTTCATCGTCGACTTGTCGGAGGCAAACACCGAGTTGAGTCCCTGCTGCTCCTGGGCCGGGTCGCCGGTGTAGGGGTCGCCCACCGTCCACTGCTCGTGGCGGGGCACGGCCTCGCCGCCCCATCCCCAGAAGTTACACCCTGCGAAGTGGCCGCCGCGACGGGCATTGTCGGCCACCAGCGAGAACACATAGCGATAATAGCGGTCGCGCGCCTTGGTGGCAGTGCCCGGTGCAAAGCGGAAGCCGTCGCGCGGGTAGCCATACTCCTCCATCACCAGCGGCTTGTCCAGCCGGGCACAGATGTCAAGGTGGCGGTCGATATAGCTGCGGGTGCTGTCACAGGCGGCAGGCAGGTCGGCCATGAGATGGTCGGCGCGTGCCCAGCTCCAGTTGTAGGGCCACAGGTGCACGTTGCAATAGTCGATGTTGGGGTCGGCGCAGATACGCTCATAGCTGGCATAGTCGCCCTCGCAGCCCCACGCTCCCTCGCTGCCCACCGAGATGAGGTGGTTGGGGTCAAGACGGCGGATGAGTGCCGATGCCTCGGCCAGCCACCGCTCGAAGGCGGGCAGGGCTGCCTTGCTGAAGGCCCTGGGCTCGTTGCCGATCTGCCACGACATGATGGCGGGGTCGTCGACATACCTGCGGCCCGTGTAGCGGTTGGTGCGCGTAAGGATATACTCCACATGGCGGAAGAAGAGCCGATGTGCCTTCTCGTTGCCGGCATAGCGCTCGACGAACGACATATAGGCCGGATAGCCGTCCTCGTTGGGGCGCGGGGCCTTGCCCTCGCCGGCGTGTTCGAGATAGAAGCCATAGCCCCCACTCCACTCCCACGAGTTATTGAGGTAGAGCACAGCCACCATGCCGCGCTTGCCCATCTCCATAAGCAGGTAGTCGAGACCGGCCAGCAGGGTGTCGTTGTACACGCCCGGACTGACCTGTAGCGTCGGTTCCACCTTGGTTTTTACGCCCCGCTCGCCGTCTGCACCCACGAGGATGCGCAGGTTGTCGATGCCCGTCTGCTTCATGCGGTCGAGCTCTCGGCATAGACGGGCCCGGTCGCCGCCTTGTCCCTCGGAGCCGAGGATGGCGCCATACCAGAAGTTTGTTCCTACGAAATAATACGGTTTGTCGCCGCGCCAGAACTTCCCGTCACGGCAGGTCACCAGCTGCGCCTGTGCCATCGGAGCACAGAAAAACAACAGCACCAGTGCAAAGAGGGTTTGACAGATTGCTTTCATGGTTGCAAATATAAGACAATTCATTGAAATTGTTTTATACTTTTTTGCCCAATATTTATACTATCATCATTTTGAGCAGTTTCCTGGTCGGCTGCCGCTACTGCCACGGGCCTTGCGCAACACCGACGAGCCCCCGCCGACCTGCAGCGCAATAATATACATCAAGGTACATATGCTGCATAAAAAGACCATTTATCGCCACTAAATAGCTCTGAAACAAGAAATATCAGACAAACGTTTGCATTCTATTTTGAATATATTTTCAGACTTTGAAATATCTGTTTCACTACCTAACGCCTATCTTTGCAACCGAGCAACGGCCACCAAGCGGATGGCCACATCATTGGACACGGCATCCATCTACCTGTTGAAAAGGCCGTGTGACGAATAGCTAACTATCAATTTATTTCACTTACCCAAATGAAAACATTTCGACTTCTCAGCCTGACTGCCTTGCTTTGCCTCCTCCCGGCAATCCACCTGCAGGCCGACAACGGTTCCAGTTTTGCATCGAACCGTACCGATTTCCGCGACGAGTCCATCTATTTTGCCATGACCACGCGCTTCTACGACGGCGACCCGGCCAACAACGTGCTGTGCTGGGACAACCAGGAGGCGCAGATCTCGACCAAGGACCCCTGCTGGCGCGGCGACTTCCAGGGCCTCATCGACCAGCTCGACTACATCAAGGCATTGGGCTTCACTGCCATCTGGATCACCCCCGTGGTACAGAACGCCTCGGGCTACGACTACCACGGCTACCACGCCTCCGACTTCTCGAAGGTAGACTGCCGCTACCAGAGCGGCGACGGCAGCAAGTCGGGCGACGTGATGTTCCAGAGTCTTATCGATGCCGCCCACCGCAAAGGCATCAAGATCATCCTCGACATCGTGCTCAACCACACCGGCAACTTCGGCGAGGAGACACTTTGCAAGGAGTTCACGCGCAGCACCAGCCTCAATCTGCAAGGCTCGGCAGCCTGTCTCACGCCCAATGCCGCCATCCTCGGCTCGGGCTACGACGACCTCACGCCAGCCAATCAGTACCAGCGCCGACTGGCTCTGATGAAGAATACCGACGGCCAGAACCACGACAGCCACAACTACTGGCACCACGTGGGCAACGGCTGGAACTGGGACGAGCCCTCGCGCTGGTGGGGACAGATTGCCGGCGACTGCGTGGACCTGAACACCGAGAACCCGGCCGTGGCCCAATATCTGGTGAAGTGCTACGAGCAGTTTATCAAGATGGGCGTTGACGGATTCCGCATCGACACCTCGGGCCATATCTCGCGCCTGACTTTCAACAAGGCATTCATCCCCCAGTTCACCGCCCTGGGCCAGCAGTATGCCTCGGCACGCGCCATGTATGGCGGCTCGTCCAGCGGCTCGCCCTTCTATATGTTTGGCGAGGTGTGCGCCCGCTTCGGCGGCGTGACCTACCGCGAACAGCCCAACCTCTCACCTTATTATTATACGTGGGCCTCCGGCTCCTCACTGCTCGGCCAGTGGAACAACGATGCCTCGTGGTGGGACAACCAGACCGTGAAAGAGGGTGCTGCCCCGCTGGGCAACATGACGCTCTGTCTGCAGGAGGCCAGCGACCAGCCCACCTCCGACAATGCCGTGCTGGTGAACGGTGCCTACCACGCGCCCGACTACTCGAAAGCCAGCGGCTTCAATGTCATCGACTTCCCCGTACACTACAACTTCACCAGCGTGGGCTCGGCCTACGGCATGGCCACGGGTGGCGACAAATACTACAACGACGCCACCTGGAACGTGGTCTATGTCGACTCGCACGACTACGGCCCTCAGCCCAACGACCAGGTGCGCTTCAGCGGCGGCACCAACCAGTGGGCCGACAACCTCACCTGGATGTTCTTCTTCCGCGGCATCCCCTGCATCTACTACGGCTCTGAGATCGAGTTCCAGGCTGGCAAGAAGATCGACAACGGCCCTAACGGCCCGCTCTCCGACACCGGCCGCGCCTACTTTGGCCAGAACCTCGAGGGCAGCGTCAACGCTTCCGACTTCGGCATCTTCACCGCCTCTGGACAGGTGGCCAAGACCCTCAACCACCCACTGGCACAACACCTCAAGCGCCTCAACCGCATTCGCCAGGCCGTGCCCGCCCTGCGCAAGGGCCAGTACACCACCGACGGCTGCACGGCCAACGGCGGCTGGGCCTGGAAGAAACGCTACACCGCAGGCGGCATCGACTCCTATGCGCTGGTGTGCATGGACGGCGGCGCCACCTTCACGGGCATCCCCAACGGCACCTACACCGACTGTGTGACGGGCGACGTGAAGACTGTTGGCAACGGCACGCTCACCGTGTCGTGCCCCGGCAACCAGGGCAACGCCCGCGTCTACGTGCTCAACGGGCCGGGCAAGATTGGCGAAGACGGACCCTTCCTCTATGCCTCCTCGCCCGCCTCGGCCGACCAGAGCGGCCTGGCTGTCGACCCCGGCACCACATGGAACGAGGTCTCTGAGGCCCAGCATCCCACGATGACGCTGTCGCCCGACGGAGGTACCTTCACCACCAACACCCTCGACATCACGCTCACCCAGGCCAACGCCACCAGCGGATGGTACCAGGTGGACAACGGACAGCAGGTGGCCTTTACCGGATCGACCACTGTGACCATCGGCGCCGACATGAACTATGGCGACAGCCGCACCATCAAATGGAGTGTGACGGGCACCAACAACGACAACACCGAGACCGTCACCGGACAGGCCACCTATAAGAAGGCCGACCCCAACGCAGCCATCACCATCTACTGCAAGGCCTCGGCCGCACCCAACCTCTACGCATGGAGCGTGAGCGGCGGCACGACCACCGAGCTCAACGGCAAGTGGCCCGGAACAACAATGACCTCGACGACCACCATCGGTGGCGTGAGCTACTACTATCAGTCGTTCACCGGTGTGCAGAGCCTCAACATCATCTTCAACAACGGCAGCGGCCAGCAGACCAAAGACATCACCGGCATCACCGCCAGCACCGCCTATGCCTACGACGGGAGCAGCACCTACACCGTCGTCGACCAGACAACCGTCGAACAACCCACCACGCCCGAGGAGCAACCCAACACACCCGGCGACAACAGCTACGGACTGAAGAGCAACATCCAGGACGGGGTCATCCTCCACTGTTTCGACTGGACACTCGCCGACATCAAGGCCTCTATCCCCGACATCGCACAGGCTGGATTCACAGCCGTGCAGACCTCGCCGGTACATCAGCGCGAGGCTGCCGGAGGGGCCTGGTACATGCTCTACCAGCCCTACGACTTCGTCATCGGAAACGGCCTCGGAACGGCATCCGACCTGAGAGACCTCTGCACCACGGCCCATCAGTATGGCGTGAAGGTCATCGTCGACGTGGTGGCCAACCACACCAACGGCAACCTGAACTACGTGGCCGACTTCTGGAAGAACACCGACCTCTACCACAGCTACGGTGACGTGAGCAACTGGAACGACCGCTATCAGGTGACACACGGCCAGATAGGCATGAAAGACCTCAAGACCGAGGATAGCCGCGTGCAGGAGAAAATCAAGGCCTACATCGCCGACCTCAAGGCCTGTGGCGTCGACGGCATACGCTGGGACGCCGCCAAGCACATCGGCCTGCCCTCCGAGGGCGACTCTTTCTGGCGCAACGTGCCCGACCAGAGCATGTACAACTACGGTGAGATCCTCGACGGCACGGGCGGCAACGACAACAGCCTCTTCCCCGAGTACCAGACCTACATGAGCATCACCGACAACGGCTACGGCAACGGCTTTGCCGATGCCTTCAAGAACGGCAGCGTGAGCAGCTCCATCGGCAACTTCAACCAGCGCGGCGCCACCACGGCCAAGCTCGTGTACTGGGGCGAGAGCCACGACACCTACAGCAACGGCGGAGGCACGTCATACTACGACCAGAACGTCATCGACCGTGCCTATGCCGTAGTGGCCGGCAACAATGGGGCCACGGCACTCTATTTCTCGCGACCCTCGCAGACGGCCAAGGATGCCATCAAGATCGGGGCCAAGGGCAGTACCCACTTCACCAGCAAGGAGGTGGCCGAGGTCAACCACATGCACAACATCTGTGCCGGTGAGCCCAACTACTACGTCCACTCGGGCAATGTGGCCGCACAGGTGCGCAAGAGCGGAGCCATCATCGTGCTCGGCGGTGGCAGCAACCAGGACGTGAGTGTGGCCAACGGGGCCGCCAACGGACAGTGGCTCGCACCCGGAACCTATACCGACAAGGTGGGCGGAGCCACCTTCACCGTCACCGCCTCGACCATCAGCGGACGCGTGGGCAGCACGGGCATCGCCGTGATCTATAATGGCACCACATCATCGGGCGGAGGAAACGAGGGCAGCAACACCGGAAGTGAGAACACTGCCACCTACACGTCGACCATCACCGAAGGCGAGATCAGCTGCTTCCTGGAGACCGCACAGACGGGCACCATCAAGGTGTGGGCATGGAACGCCACAGCCAACTACACTGGAGGCACATGGCCCGGACAGGACATGCAGCTCATGGGCAAGGCAGCCAACGGCAACAACATCTACAAGTGGACCTACAACGGCACACTCACGGCCATCCCCACTGGCGTCATCTTCAGCAACAACGGCACTAAGATTACCAGCGGCGACGGCACCTTCACCAACCACGGCTACTACGTGGAGGGTGCCACCACGGCATCGATGGTCATCATGGTCAGCAGCAACATTTTGGGCACCACGGCCATCACCCCTGCCACTACAACCCGCCAGCGCTCGGCCGACATCTACACCATCTCGGGACAGCTCGTGAAGCGCGGAACCGAGGGTGATGCCAGCCTCGACGACCTGCCCAAGGGCATCTACATCGTCAACGGAAAGAAAATAGTGAGATAACACATATTTAGGATAACAACAAAGAAAGCTGCGACAGCCTTATATTTGCATCACTTGCCCACCTCTGCCCCCAACAGGGTTCAGGGGTGGGTTTTTGATGATCAGCCTCTGGCACCTCGGTCGGTCAGGCCAGATGCAGGGGCGTACGACCCATGTGCCCCTACAGCGCCAAGTGGCCACAAGAATGAGAACAAGAAAGGATAGAGAACGCCAGACGATACTGCCGTGCAGGCACAGCGAAAGGACCTCAAAGCCATGCCCATTCGTGTAGAGGCGCATCGTGATTCGACTCGAAGCAGAATGTACTTCGACTCGAAGCAGAGTGTGATTCGACTCGAAGCAGAATGTACTTCGACTCGAAACAGAACGTGGTTCGACTCGAAGCAGAACGTAGAATGATTGGAATGGACTGATAATCAGACTGGTATATCATAACGGTTCGGGCCTAAAGGCGTCACCTTTGGGCCCGAACCGTTGTCATTGTAAGTAGCTTAGGCATCGCCAAGGCTGAAAAGGCAGCCGACGAGGGCAATGCTGCGGGATGGTCAGCAAGCGGATGCGCAAAATATTGCAAGAAGATGCGGGATGAGCTGAGAGCTGTTGCGGACCTTTGGTCGGACTCCCGATGCCCAGCCCGGCATGGCAGACTAAACCTCGCTGCCGAGAATCTGCTCGGCGTGCTCCTTCACCTTGATCTGCTTGGGCTTGAAGATCTGCTGCACCACACCCTGCTCGTCGGCGATGAAGGTGGTGCGGAAGGTGCCCATATAGGTGCGGCCGTAGTTGGTCTTCTCGCCATAGACACCCAGCGCGTTGACCAGCTTCAGGTCGGTGTCGGCAATGAGGGGGAAGGGCAGCGCATATTTCTCAATGAAACGCTTGTGCGACTTCTCGTCCTGGATGCTCACACCCACCACAGCGTAGCCTTTGGCGAGGAAGCGCTCGTAGTTGTCGCGCAGGTTGCAGGCCTCGCTCGTGCAGCCCGGCGTGGCGTCCTTGGGATATACATACAACACCAGCTTCTTGCCGGCGAAATCACTCAGTTTTAGTTCGTTGCCATCCTGGTCCTTGCCCAGGATCTCAGGCAGTCTCTGTCCTATTTCCATGTTCGATATGTAATTAATACAATGGCAAAAATACGACAAAACAGGGAAATCACAAAGGAAAACAGACGGAAATATCTACCAAAAGGGTGATTTTATGACCCAAGGAACGACTGACCGAAGGGGGAGAAGCAAAGAATAGATGTTAAAAACACACTAATATGTCGTTGCTTCCCATCTTTTTGGTATCTTTGTACACCAGAGACCGTGGGCCGTCGGCGCCGCCCGTTTCTTTTCGCCGCGCCGGTGGGCCCGTGCCTGCCATCAGACCATCATACTACTCAGAAATCACAAACTTATAACTAAAATATGGTAAAGAAGAAGTCTATCAGTCTATTCCTGTCGCTCCTCGTCACCACCGGAGCCGCCGCCCAGCATCATGGCTACCCCATCACGCAAGTGCCCTTCACCCGCGTGAAGATTGCAGAGAACACGTTCCTCGGCCAGCGCATCAAGGCCGCCCGCAAGGTCACGGTGCCCCTGGCCTTCAGCAAGTGTGAGAGCGAGCACCGCGTCGACAACTTTGTGAAGGCCGCCCATCCCAGCGAGAGCTACAACATCGACAGCTTCATGGGCTTTCCGTTCGACGACACCGATGTGTACAAGACCATCGAGGGTGCCAGCTACATTCTCCAGACTTATCCCGACCACAAGCTCAAGGCATATATCGACAGCGTGCTCACCATCGTAGGGGCTGCGCAGGAGCCCGACGGCTACCTCTTCACCGCCCGCACCATCAACCCCGCCCACCCGCAGCGCTGGGCGGGCGACAAGCGATGGGTGCAGGAGGAGGTGCTGAGCCACGAGCTCTACAACCTGGGACACATGGTCGATGCGGCCTGCGCCCACTATCAGGCCACGGGCTCCGACAAGTTTCTGAACATCGCGCGCCGCTATGCCGACTGCGTGATACGCGAGGTGGGCCCCAAGGCCGGACAGGCCACCGTGGTGCCCGGACACCAGATTGCCGAGATGGCCCTGGCACGCCTCTATGTGCTCACGGGCGAGAAGCGATACCTCGACGAGGCCAAATACCTGCTCGACTACCGCGGCAAGACCCACGTGAAGAACGCCTACTCGCAGAGCCACATTCCCGTGGTAGACCAGAAGGAGGCTGTGGGACACGCCGTGCGCGCCGGATATATGTATGCCGGCATGGCCGACGTGGCAGCCCTCACCGGCGACTCGGCCTACATCCGCGCCATCGATGCCATCTGGCAGAACATCGTGGGCAAGAAGCTCTACATCACCGGCGGCGTGGGCGCGCGTCATGCCGGCGAGGCCTACGGCGACAACTACGAGCTGCCCAACATGACGGCCTACAACGAGACCTGCGCCGCCATCGCCGAGGTGTATCTCAACCAGCGTATGTTCCTGCTCCACGGCCACGCCAAATACATCGACGTGCTGGAGCGCACGCTCTACAACGGACTCATCTCGGGCATGAGCGTCGACGGCGGCCGCTTCTTCTACCCCAACCCGCTGGCCAGCGACGGCAAGTATAAGTTCAACGCCGACGGCACCACCACGCGTCAGCCCTGGTTTGGCTGCGCCTGCTGCCCCAGCAACCTCAGCCGCTTCATCCCCTCCATCCCGGGATATATGTATGCCGTGAAGGGTCGCGACGTCTATGTCAACCTCTTCGCCGGAAACACGGCCACTATCATGGTGGAGGGCAAGCCCGTGACGCTGCAGATGACCACCAACTATCCTTGGGACGGCAAGATACAGATCAAGGTGCTCGACAACCGTGCCGGACGCTTCAACCTCAAGGTGCGCATACCCGGATGGGTGCAGGGTGAGGTGGTGCCCAGCGACCTCTACAGCTACACCGCGGGCGTGACACCCACCTACTCCATCGCCGTAGACGGCAAGGCGTGCAACACCGCCGACAACGCGCTCTCCGACGGCTACTACACCCTCGGCGGCCCCACGGCCAAAGGCGACAGGTGGAAAAAGGGCAACACGGTGACCATCGACTTCCCCATGACGGTGCGCACGGTGAAGGCCAACGACCGCGTGGCTGACGACCGCGGCCGCTTGGCCGTGGAGCGCGGACCCATCGTCTACTGCGCCGAGGGTGCCGACAACGGCGGCATGGACGTGAGGCAGGCACTGGTGAGCCCGCAGCAGGCGTTCAAGGTGGTGCCCGACTATGCCATCACCAACAGCGAGGGCGACGGCAAGACCTTCAGCGTGACGGCCATACAGGCCGTGGGCCAGCTGCCTGCGGCACAGGCCGACGGCACCGTGACACTGACCAACCGCAGCCTCACGCTCATCCCCTACTACGCCTGGAACCACCGCGGGGCAGGCTTTATGGAGGTGTGGCTGCCCAGCAGCCTGGCCGACATCCTGGCTCCCGGCGTGCCGACCAACCACTGACCCCGGCCTAGAAAAGAGTCGTCGACACAGGCGAAGTCGTCTGTCATACCTTAATTAATATATACTCTGACAAAATTTATATATTCTCTGACAATGAAAAAGACAGCCCGCATGTGCTGCGCCGTGGCCCTGACGCTCTTTGCCACCCAGCTCCCGGCACAGCAGCAGATCAGTCAGTATCCTGAGATCACGCTGGCCAAATGTGACGACGGCACCGAACTCAAGGGCACCTACATCACCTTCGCATCGGGCCTCAAGGCAGCTGGCATCACCGATGAGCTGCCCTACCTGGTGCTGGTCGACAACGACGACATGACGCACATCTACGACAAGTCCACGCTGCGCACCCTGAGCCTCATCAAGCCCCGTGCGGGCTCGTTCAGCCAGGTCACGCGCGACGGATATCTCATGACCAAGTCCAGCAGCGTGCTCAAGGCCGACAATGTGCCGACGTTCTATACCTTCGACGGCCAGAAGGTGTGGACCTGCAAGAACGACATCGCCCTGTCTGACCGACGGCTCAACGTGGCGGTATGCTACCGACAGCCCTTTGGCAAGAAGTGGCATGACGGCATGATGGTGGCCTACGACCTCAGCACGGGCCGCGAGCTGTGGCAGAAGACCATTCCGCACCACCGCCACTTTGCCTGGGGCGACGCTTTCCACCAGTCGGGCTCGCCCGATTATTATCTCATGGCCGACTCGCTCGTGCGCATCAACGTCCTCACCGGCGACACGGTGCGGCATGCCTTTGTGGCCGGCGTGACAGAACCCCTGAAGTCGCGCTTCTCCATCGTCAGGAGCCGCATGCCCACCAGCAGTGCGTGGGCCCGCGAGGCGCGATACTCCTACGAGCCGATGGTTGCCGGTGCCATCCTCACCGGTACCCACAGCAACTGGCTGGCCAAGGGCGACACCCTCTTCGTGGCCGATGCCCAGCACCTCTATGCCCTCAGCCTCGACCTGAAGACGCTCTGGCAAACGCCACTCCCCAAGGGTCTCGGCGCCCGCTCGATGCTGCGCGAGGATGGCAACCGACTGCTGCTGGCAGGCTTCGGCGTGGCCTTCCAGAATGGACTCATCGGACGCTGTGGCAGTCCGTTCACGGCCTCCTACGACAAGACCACTGGCCGCCAGCTCACCATGGGCCGCATAGACCTCAGGGCCAAGGCCATCGGCGGATGTGTGGTGCCGGGCCGTACCTACTGGCAGGACGACAAGGGGTTCTGGTTTACCAACGAGGGGGACACCACGGCCACACGCATCGACTGGAAGCCCAAGACCGACCGCCAGCCCAAGGACGACTATCCCGACCACGTGATCTGCGACACCGTGGGTGTGCTGCGCGACGGCAAGCTGCTGCCGGTGGTCACCGACGCCCGCCAGCTGGTGGTGGAACTCTATGGTGAGGATGTGTATGTGGTTCACGACGACGGCACCGCCGAGATGCTCAAGGCCGAGGACGTGTATTTCCGCGTCAAGCGCGACATCTATTCCAACAACACCACGTCACCTAGCCACTATGTCGTGGTCGACCCCGAGACACGCAGGGTGAAGCAGGGCTTCACCACCCAGGGACACATGACCATTGACAAAGGCGGCGACCTGTATATCAGAATGAAGCAGGGAATGGGCATCGTGAGACATCGGGAGTAGCAGCGACCGACACTCCATGGGATGATGTCCAGCCAGTATGTCTGCGCCTTCAGGGAGTAGGTGTTCCCCTCCAATCCCCTCCCTTGACCGGCATGTCTACTGTGCACTTTCTTCAACTCTCATTCGCACGTTATCCTAAATAATTGCGCCCAGGCCGATGGCCTGGGCGCAATTATTTGGTATTTTCTTGTATAATTCTTTGGAAGCTATCGCTTTTTTCTCTAATTTTGAGGCCGTGGGCGACTGATGTGATATGAGAAACCCTCAAATTCGACAAACTAAAAATCCTAATGTATAGACTATGAAAAGACCGCTGATGATGATTCTTGCAGCCTTTGCTGCCGTCGCCGCCTACGCCGGCGAAGCCGACCTGGTGATTCCCGAAGCCATCCATGAGCCCGGACCGCTGCACTGGGGGTTCCTGGTGACGCTCCTGGGCCTGGGCTTTGGCATGTATTACTTTCTCAAGACCCGGCAGCTGCCGGTACACCCCGCCATGCGCGACATCGGCGAGGTGATCTACAAGACCTGCGCCACGTACCTCAGGCAGCAGGGCAAGTTTCTGGCCACCTTATTTATATTCATCGGCATCATCGTGGCCCTCTACTTCGGTGTGCTCAACGACAGCGACATGGGTGTGGGCGGCGTGCTGCTCATCCTGCTGTGGACGGTCATCGGCATCGGCGGCTCGTATGGCGTGGCCTGGTATGGCATACGCATGAACACCTACGCCAACTCGCGCATGGCCTTTGCCTCGCTGCGCCGACAGCCGCTCAGCCTGCTCAACATTCCGCTCAATGCCGGCATGAGCATCGGTGTGATGCTGGTGTGCGTGGAGCTGTTGCTCATGCTGGTCATCCTGCTGCTCATGCCGCCGCGGCTGGCCGGCAGCTGCTTCGTGGGCTTCGCCATCGGCGAGTCGCTGGGCGCCAGTGCGCTGCGCATCGCCGGCGGCATCTTCACGAAGATTGCCGACATCGGTTCCGACCTGATGAAGGTGGTGTTCAAGATTGGTGAGGACGACCCGCGCAACCCCGGTGTCATTGCCGACTGCACGGGCGACAACGCCGGCGACTCGATCGGTCCGACGGCCGACGGCTTCGAGACCTACGGCGTGACGGGCGTGGCCCTGGTGTCGTTTGTGCTGCTGGCCGTGGCCGACACGGCGGTGCAGCGCGACCTGCTGGTGTGGATCTTCTCCATGCGCATCCTCATGGTCATCACCTCGGTGCTGGCCTTCTGGGTGAGCAAGTGGGTGTCGGAGGTGCGCTTCGGCAGCAGCGACGAGCTCGACTTCGAGCGGCCGCTCACGCTGCTCATCTGGGTGGCCTCGGCGCTGAGCATCGCCGTGACCTACGTGGTGTCGTATTACCAGCTCAGTCAGCTGGGTGGCAACGTGTGGTGGCTGCTGGCCTCGATCATCTCGCTGGGTACGCTGGGCGCGGCCCTCATCCCCGAGGTCACCAAGGTGTTCACCTCGCCCAAGAGCGGTCATGTGCTCGAGGTGGTGAAGGCCTCGCGCCACGGCGGCGCCTCGCTCAACATCCTGTCGGGCTTTGTGACGGGCAACTTCTCTGCCTTCTGGACGGGCATGGTGTTTGTGGTGCTGATGTTCGTGGGCTACGTGGCGAGCCAGTCGGTACCGCAGGTGCTGATGGCCTATCCCGCCATCTTCGCCTTCGGCCTCATCGCTTTCGGTATGCTGGGCATGGGCCCCGTGACCATCGCCGTAGACTCCTACGGTCCGGTGACCGACAATGCGCAGAGCGTGTATGAGCTGTCGCTCATCGAAGACCTGCCCGACAAGGACCAAGCCATCGAGCGCGACTTCGGCTTCAAGCCCGACTGGGAGAAGAGCAAGTATTACCTGGAGCAAAACGACGGCGCCGGCAACACCTTCAAGGCCACGGCCAAGCCGGTGCTCATCGGCACGGCGGTGGTGGGTGCCACCACGATGATCTTCTCGATCATCCTCGTCATCGAGAACGTATTGGGCATCAGCGCGGCCAGCGTGCTCAACATCCTCAATCCCTACACCATCCTCGGCTTCATGCTCGGCGGTTGCGTCATCTACTGGTTCACCGGTGCCAGCACGCAGGCCGTGACGGTGGGTGCCAACCGTGCCGTAGCATTTATCAAAGCGCACATCAAGCTCGACCCCAACGCCCCAAAGAAGGCCGACCCCACCTCATCGGTGCAGGTGGTGAAGATCTGCACACAGTACGCGCAGAAAGGCATGTGGAACATCTTCATAGCCATCTTCTTCTTCGCTCTGGGCCTGGCCTGCCTGGCCTCGCCTGCCTCGCTGGGTGGTGAGAATGCCGTGTCGCTCTTCGTGTCGTACCTCATCAGCATCGCCCTCTTCGGCCTGTTCCAGGCAGTCTTCATGGCCAATGCCGGCGGCAGCTGGGACAATGCCAAAAAGGTGGTCGAGGTAGACCTGAACCTCAAGGGCACGCCGCTGCACGATGCCTCGGTGGTTGGCGACACCGTGGGTGACCCGTTCAAGGACACCTCATCGGTATCGCTCAACCCCATCATCAAGTTTACCACACTCTTCGGCCTGCTGGCCATGGAGATGTCGATCAGCGAGTCGTTCCGCCATCTGGCCCCGTGGTTCGGCCTGGCCTTCGTGGCCGTGGCCCTGACGTTTGTGTGGCGCTCGTTCTACAAGATGTGCATCGTCGACGACGAGGAGGTGTGACTCAGCCGATGACCTGCCGCCTGTTCTCGCGCCGGGTGGTGTAGCTCACGTGCAGCCAGCGCGGGGTGGCTGCACCCACGGGCTCCCAGATAAGCTGGTCGAAGTCGAGATGATCTCTGATAAACCTGAAGAGTTGCTGGCCGCGTGCGACATCGTTGACGACGATGTCGGCGGCCTCGCCCCGCAGGTGCTGCGAGCCGATGGCCCCGCCCACCAGCAGGTTGACCTGCTGGGAGCGGAAGCCGCTTGAGATGACTATGGGTCCGAACCGCTGCCGCAGTGGTTCGAGCACGTGTTGGGCCAGTTGGCGCATGGCCGATACCTGTCGTGGGTTGGGCTTGTTGGGAATGTCATGTTCCAGCGCTGTGCCCGAGCGCGTCATCTCGTACAACGTGAAGTGCGGTGTGAGATGCATCTTTTCTTCTTGTGTCATGGTAATTAAATTGAATAAAACGGTTAATGATATGTTCCTCGCCGGCCAGCGCCTCATAGCGGAAGAGCATGGAGAGGCGCTCGGACAAACGATTCTGGATAAGTGCCATGATGGAGGCCACAGATGCTGGGGCACGTAGCCCCACGGCTGCGAAGGCGCGTCGCACCAGTTGGTTGCGAGCCATCGGCCGTCCCTGGTCGTCGAGCAGGGTCTGCTGGGTCCACACCCAGTGTACCAACTCCACCAGGTCACGCTTGGTGGCTGTCCAAGTCACGCATCCCGCCGACTGGGACAGTAGCCAGCGCAGGTCATCTGTCATCTGCCGCAAGGCCCGCTGCCTGCTGGCCATGCGCTGCTGCATCACGTCAAATTCATTGGTTGTTTCCATCTTGAACAATAACTTTTTACGAAATCTTTATCTCTGGCATTACTCCTGAATAGCCGGCTGTCAGTATTGGTTGAGCAAAACTAGGCAAATGGGCCCACCTTTCCAAAAGAATGATTACATTATTTCACATTCTTAACGAAGGAAAGAAATGTCACTTCAACAAAACATCAGCCGCCATTGTTTTAACAAAGCAATAGTCAAGCAGAGCACGCTCAATACTTCACGCACATTTCGAATACACGGGAGCATGGCAGCGCAAAGGGTGGAGGATACGAATTTCCTATGGGTGCTATTCAATGATTAGAAGTATGGCTGAAGGATGTGACGAGGACAAGGGGCCTGCGCACGCTCACTCGCAGGGTATCAATGGGTAGACTTCATATCTTCCAAACTACCAAGAATATCCTCTAATGCACTAAGCTACCAGACATCGAGAAGAGTTGCTCAAGTTGTCCCTTTACTTCATCTCATGGATTAAAAAGTGGCGGGAATCGGCTCATGTTCAGAAAATAATCATTATTTTTGCATATCATCAGATAGTAGTCATCAAGTAAAAATAAATAAAGTGAAGCGATTCCTTGCCTTTCTTACTGCGCTATTCCTTTATGTCACCTGCTGGGCCCAGAGCAGTTTCATCGAGGGCTTCAACGTGTCATATCTTGATGTATATACCGGACTGCCCAACAATTTTGTCGACGACATCTACGAAGACAGCTACGGCTTCGTATGGATTGCCACGCGCGGTGGCGGACTGGTGAGATACGACGGCTACACCTATCATTATTATAGCTTTGGGCGACAGGTGATGCAGGCCAAGAGCAACTCTTGCCGCAACATCTACGAAGACCGTTTCCACCGGCTGTGGGTGGCCTACGACGAGTTTCTCGACGTGTTCGACCTGAACACCATGACCACCGTCGAACCCAAGTGTACCACCCTGACGCTCACCGCCATGTTCCGGCGCCTCAAGCGCGAGGCCTGCGTGCGTGTGTACCGTGACCTGTCGGGCAAAATGTGGGTCATCACCGCCTCGCACATCTATTGCATCGGGTTCGACCAGGAGGGTATCATCTCAGATATCAAGGGCATGAACTACGTGTCCAACACCCCCGACATCGCCATTGAGGATGTGGCGGGCGACGGCAGCGTGCTCATGGCCTACGGAGGCACCCTGCACCGCGTGGCCGTGTCTGGCCGAAAGCTGACAGCCATCGACCTGCGCCACGCCTACCCGCAGGTCAGTGGACGCTACGTCACCGACATCATACGCTACAACGGCAACATCTTCCTCGCCACCAACAACGGCCTCTATTCCAGCGACCCGCAGTTTGTGCTCCACCCGGGGACCGGCGAGCCCAGACTGTCGCACGACTTCGTGTCGTCGCTGGCTGTCACGGCCGACAACCGGCTGCTCATCGGCACCCTCCGGGGCATCGACATCCTGGACGGCAAGACGGGCCGAATGGGGCATTGGAACGCAAGCAGCCAGCCCAAGCCGCTTGGCAGCGACTTCGTCAACTGCATCTTCACCATCCAGGGACAGGTGTGGGTGGGCACCGAGGCTGGCGGCATCACCAAGCTGGTGCCCCGCGTGCTGCAGTTCAAGAACTACGTCCACACGGCCGACGCCGCCTCGCTGTCGCCTAATGCCGTCAACGCCATCTATGCCGCCCCCGACGGCACGGTATGGGTGGGCACCGTCGAGGGCGGCCTCAACCGCAAGGCCAAGGGTGCCAACGGCTTCGACCATTTCACCACGGCCAACTCGGGCCTGTCGCACAACAGCGTGTCGACCCTCGCCGCCGACGGCTTAGGCCGACTGTGGGTGGGCACCTGGGGCGGCGGCGTGTGTGTCATGGACATGCGCAACCCCTCCACCCTGCGACGCCTCACCGTCGATGCCGCACATGCCGACAGGCTCATGTTCATCGGCGCCATGGCCTACGACCCCATCAACAAGGGCATGTGGATAGGCTGCAACGAGGGGGTGTACTTCTACCGGTTCGACACCAACACCCTCGAAGAGCCGTTCAGAGACTGCCGCAACATCCGCGGATGTATCGGCAGCGTGGTCACCGACGACGGGTTCCTGCTCATGGGCTGCACCGAGGGCATGGTGCGCATCGACCTCAGGTCGCGACCCACGGGCAAGGGCCAGTTCAAGACCCAGCAACTGCGCTATAAGCTCGACGACCAGAAGAGCGGCATCCTCGACAAGATCATGGCCTTCTGCAAGGCCAAAGACGGCACCATCTGGTTGGGCAGCAACGGTTACGGCCTCTACCGCATGACCTATGATGCCAATCGACGACCCATGTTCAAGAGCTACACTACCGAGGACGGCCTGCCCAACAACGTGGTGAAGGGCATTGCCGAAGGCCGCGACGGACTGCTGTGGGTGACCACCGCACACGGACTCTCGCGGTTCAACCCGCGCACCGGCAGCTTCAACAACTTCGACGAGAGCGAGGGACTGGTGAGCTCGGAGTTTTATTTCAACTCGGCCGTCAGCGCGCCCGGCGGCCGACTCTACCTCGGCACGGTGAAGGGACTTGTGGAACTCGACGGCGAGGGCAAGGCCACCCCCTACCACGGGCAGCTGCGCTTCACGCGACTGATGATCAACAACCAGGAGGTGAGCGTGGGCAACGGATATCTCGACACCGACATCTCCATTGCCCGGAAGATAAGCTTGCACGAGAGCGACAAGTCGTTCACCATCGATTTTGCCGCGCTCAACTACGGCAGCGAGACGCAGGGCGTGTACAGCTACCGCATGAAAGGGCTGGAAGACGACTGGGTGCAGCTGCCGCCGGGCCAGCACAGCGTGCGCTACTCCTCGCTCACGGGCGGAAGCTATGAGTTTCAGGTGAGGTATTCGCCGAGCATGGCCACGGGCACGGCACAAACCATCAGCGTAGCAATCCACGTCACACCGTATTTCTGGAAGAGCTGGTGGTTCTTCACCCTGCTTCTCATCAGCGGTGCCGCCGCGGCATACGTCATCTACAAACGGCGCATGCAGCTCATGCGCGAGGCCGAGGCCGAGAAGCTCTACCGACCCATCGAGGCAGCACTCAAGGAGAGCGAGAACCCCAGCATGTTGCAGACACGCATCCAGAACATCCTCAGCAACGAACAGCGTTACAAGGAGAGCCAGGCCAAGAGCGTCATGGCCGACAAGGAAGCCGTGGCCCGTAGCACCAAACCGTTCATGGAGCAGGTCATGGCCGTGCTCGAGGCCAACTTCAGCAATTCAGAGTTTGGGCCCAACGAACTCAGCGAACAGATGGGCATGAGCCGCAACGTGCTCAACAAGAAGCTCAATGCAGAGATCGGCTTCACCTCCAGCCAGTTCATCCGCAACTACCGCCTCGACTTCGCGCGCAAGCTGCTGGCAGAGAACTTTGCCAACCGCAACATCACCGAGATAGCCTATAAGTCGGGCTTCAACGACCCCAAATACTTCACCCGCTGCTTCACCAAGCAGTATGGCACCTCGCCCAGCAACTACAAGGCCGAGGGCTGAGGCAGACGTGGGCCGAAAGCTGAGCCATGCGGCTTGAGCGCCGAGGCAAATGTCCCTGCAGCCCACCTCAAGGACGGTCCCTCACTTTTCATGATCATGAAGCACCTTGCCCGCACCTCCACAGCATTGCTTTGGCGGTCTGTATCGACATGAAACAAGGTGTGGTTCGAGTCGAAGTACACTCTGCTTCGGGTCGAAGTACACTCTGCTTCAAGTCGAAGTACTATCTACTTCGGACTGAAGCACCATCTGCCTCAGCCATCCACGCATGATCCCAACAGTCCAACAGCGGAAAGAAACCTATGCTCCAGTTCCGCCTCCGCCCTATTCTCCTATCCTAAGGAGTAGAACGCTTGGCAGAAAGAATTACTACGTGCCAACAGAAATAGACGACCGCTGGCCACCCCTCCTTTTCCAACTGAACCGTGAGATACCTAGGTGTATAATCAGATGGATTCATGGCAGCAGTTAGAGGAATATTATCAAGACTAACCCACGAGAGACATTAAGGGCCAGGTTGCCAACCAAGGGAATTTTAAGGGGAAAAACAATTTATTCCAATTAGGTTTTGGGAAACAATATTTAAAATGTATCTTTGTACTTATCAATTCTACAATGAACGAAAGGGAATCGACAGATGAAGACTACAAACAGAATTAAAGCTGTGTTGGCAAAAAACAATTGTCAGACAAATAGCTGCCAAATGAAATGGGTCGTACAGGGAATACTGTTTCTCGATGGTGTTCCAACAAAGTCCCCCCCTGACCATCTTTCGGACTCTCTTCGGCTCAAATTGCCAGTTCGCTCAGTCGTTATGCCTGCATAAACTAGCATTTTACCCTCGAAGATAGTCTCGAATTCTGACAAAGCTAATTAATAGAACCCTCCTAAAATAAAGATATGCCAGTACAAAGTGAAGCAGCCCTCGAGAATGGACTTATCGCTACTCTTCAGCAAATGAGCTATGACTATGTACGCATCGAAGAAGAGAAAAATCTCCGTACCAATTTTAAGCGTCAATTGGAGAAACACAATCGAAAGAGACTGGAAGAATTTGGACGTAACGAGTTTACTGAATCCGAATTTGAGAAAATACTTATTTATCTCGAAGGTGGAACACGCTTTGAAAAGGCAAAGAAACTTCGTGACCTCTTTCCGCTTGAAATGGAAAGTGGAGAACGGCTATGGGTAGAATTTCTGAACCACATGCACTGGTGTCAGAATGAATTTCAGGTTTCCAATCAGATCACTATTGAAGGAAGAAAGAAGAGCCGGTATGACGTGACGATACTGATCAACGGTTTGCCTTTGGTGCAGATAGAACTGAAGCGCAGAGGCGTGGAACTGAAACAAGCCTATAACCAGATACAACGCTATCATAAGACCTCCTTCCACGGACTGTTCGATTATATTCAGTTGTTTGTGATCTCCAATGGTGTGAATACGCGCTATTTTGCCAACAACCCCAATAGCGGATACAAGTTCACGTTCAATTGGACAGATGCTGCCAACGTACCATTCAACGATCTGGGAAAATTCGCTTCCACTTTCTTCGACAAGTGTACCCTGGGTAAGATCATAGGCAAGTATATCGTATTGCATGAGGGTGACAAATGCCTGATGGTGCTTCGCCCTTACCAGTTCTATGCGGTAGAGAAGATACTCGACCGTGTGGAAAACTCCAATGACAATGGCTATATATGGCATACCACAGGTGCAGGCAAAACGCTTACTTCGTTTAAGGCAGCTCAGCTGGTTGCCGAATTGGACGGTATTGACAAGGTGATGTTTGTGGTGGACCGCCACGACCTTGACACACAGACCCAGGCAGAGTATGAAGCCTTTGAGCCTGGGGCGGTAGACGGTACCGACAATACGGATGAACTGGTGAGGCGTCTTCACAGCAATTCCAAAATCATCATTACCACCATCCAGAAGCTCAACGCTGCCGTCAGCAAGAAGTGGTATAGTAGTAGAATCGAAGAAATCCGCCATTCGCGTATCGTGATGATTTTCGATGAGTGTCATCGCAGTCATTTCGGAGACAGCCATAAGAATATCATCAAGTTTTTCGACAACACACAAATATTCGGATTTACCGGTACGCCGATTTTTGTAGATAATGCCGTGGATGGGCATACCACAAAAGAAGTATTCGGCAACTGCCTTCACAAGTATCTGATAAAGGATGCCATTGCCGATGAAAACGTACTTGGCTTCCTGGTAGAATATTATCAGGGCAATGCCGATGTAGACTGTGCCGACCAAAACCGTATGACAGAAATTGCCAAGTTTATCCTCAACAATTTCAACAGGTCGACATTTGACGGTGAATATGATGCTTTGTTTGCTGTGCAGTCGGTACCCATGCTTATACGATATTACAAGATATTCAAGAGCCTTCGTCCCCAAATAAGAATTGGGGCCGTGTTTACCTACGCAGCCAACAGCAGTCAGGACGATGCCCTTACAGGTATGAACAGTGGTGGCTATGTGAATGAAAGCACGGGCGAAGCAGACGAGTTGCAGGCAATTATGGATGACTATAATGATATGTTTGGAACCAGTTTCACTACAGAGAACTTCCGTGCATATTACGATGACATCAATCTTCGTATGAAGAAAAAGAAAACAGACATGAAATCGCTTGACCTTTGCCTGGTCGTCGGTATGTTCCTGACAGGCTTTGACAGCAAGAAACTCAATACCCTCTATGTGGACAAGAACATGGACTATCATGGTTTATTGCAGGCTTTCAGTCGGACAAACCGTGTGCTGAACGAGAAAAAGCGTTTCGGCAAGATTGTCTGTTTCCGTGATTTGAAAAACAATGTAGATACTTCTATCAAACTTTTCAGCAACAGCAATAACCTAGAGGATATTGTACGCCCGCCTTTTGAAGAGGTAAAGAAGCAGTATCAAGAACTTACAACCTACTTCCTGGAACAATACCCCACGCCAAGCAGCATAGATTTACTGCGGAGCGAGCGAGACAAGAAACTATTTATTCTTGCATTCCGCGAGGTGATCAAGAAACATGCAGAGATTCAGATTTACAATGAATTTGATGAAGATGCCACAGATCTTGGAATGACCGAGCAACAGTTTATGGACTTCCGTAGCAAATACCTTGATCTATACGATACATTTGCCGGAGGCCGAGGCGGTGAGAAGCCGACCGAGCATCAGGAACCGGAAGAAGAGCCGGGCATGGTGGGTGAAGAAGACCCGCAGGACACCACAGGTATTGAAGACATCGATTTCTGTTTGGAACTATTGCATAGCGATATTATCAATGTCACTTACATACTTGAGTTGATTGCCAACCTCAATCCGTTCAGCACAGACTATGAAGAAAAACGCATGTACATCATCGACACGATGATTAAAGATGCCGAACTACGCAGCAAGGCAAAACTCATTGACGGCTTTATACAGCAGAATGTGGATGATGACCGAGACAACTTCATGGCTCGGAAGCAAAAGAATGACGGTACAAGCGACCTTGAAGAACGACTGCACAACTATATCTCTGCCGAACGAAGCAAAGCTGTGGATAAACTGGCAGAGGATGAAGCCTTGGAGGTGTCGGTTCTGAATCATTACTTGTCGGAATTTGATTACTTGCAAAAAGAACAACCCGAAATCATACAGGAGGCATTGAAAGAAAAACATCTCGGATTGATCGCAAGGCGCAAGGCATTAACAAGAATCATGGATCGGCTACGCTCTATTATAAGAACATTCAATTGGGATTAGTATCAACAATTAACAAAAAAAGAAAAATAATATATGTCAGAGGAATTACAACAGAAACTCCGTGACCAACTTTGGGAGGTGGCAAACAAGTTGCGTGGCAATATGTCGGCAAGCGACTTCATGTATTTTACATTAGGCTTTATCTTCTACAAATATCTATCGGAGAAGATTGAAAGACATGCCAATGATGCCTTGGTAGATGACGAAGTTACCTTCAAGGAATTATGGGCAATGGAGAAAGATGTAAATGTAGAGGAACTGCAAGAGGGCGTAAAGACCGAATGTCTGGAAGACATAGGCTATTTCATAGAGCCCAACTTCTTGTTCTCATCTGTCATCGAGGGCATTAAAAGGAAAGAAAATATCCTGCCTATACTTGAACGTTCATTGAAACGTATAGAGGACAGCACGCTTGGACAAGATAGCGAAGAGGACTTTGGTGGTCTTTTCTCTGACATCGACCTTGCTTCACCCAAACTGGGCAAGACGGCAGATGACAAGAATACATTGGTAAGCAATGTGCTTCTTGCACTCGACGATATTGATTTTGGTGTGGAGGCTTCACAAGAGATTGATATTCTTGGCGATGCCTACGAGTATATGATCAGCCAGTTTGCCGCGGGTGCCGGCAAGAAGGCCGGCGAGTTCTATACTCCCCAAGAAGTGAGCCATATCTTAGCAGAGATTGTTACCATCGGTCACGCTCGTCTACGCAATGTCTATGACCCAACCTGCGGCAGTGGCTCGCTCTTGCTCCGCGCAGCAAGCATCGGTCATGCCAATGAGATTTTCGGACAGGAGAAAAACCCCACCACTTACAACCTTGCGCGCATGAATATGCTTCTGCACGGTATCAAGTTCAGCAATTTCCGTATAGAAAACGGCGATACGCTGGAAGCAGATGCTTTCGGCGACACTCAGTTTGATGCGGTGGTTGCTAATCCTCCATTCTCTGCCGAATGGAGTGCTGCCGACAAATTCAACAATGACGACCGATTCAGCAAGGCCGGGCGATTGGCACCACGCAAAACTGCCGACTACGCGTTCATTCTCCACATGATCTACCATCTGAACGATGGAGCTACAATGGCTTGCGTCGCTCCTCACGGTGTTCTTTTTCGTGGAAATGCAGAAGGCGTAATCCGCCGTTTTCTTATCGAGAAGAAAAACTATGTGGATGCCATTATCGGGCTTCCTGCCAATATTTTCTATGGCACGAGCATTCCGACCTGTATCTTGGTATTCAAGAAATGCCGCAAAGAAGATGACAATATCCTCTTCATCGATGCTAGCAAAGAGTTTGAGAAGGTGAAGACGCAAAACAAGCTCCGCCCGCAGCATATCCAGAAGATTGTTGATACCTACCGCACCCGAAAGAAAATCGAGAAATACAGTCACCTTGCTACTTTGGAAGAGATTGCTGAAAACGACTACAATCTCAATATTCCTCGCTATGTAGATACTTTCGAGGAGGAAGAACCTATTGACATCCATGCCGTGATGAAGGAAATCAAAGAGTTGGAAGCCAAGCGTGCCGATTTGGATATAGAGATTGAAGGGTATCTGAAAGAGTTAGGATTGGTTGAATAAGTGTCTACATTATGGCAAAGAAATTTGAAATCAGGAATAGCACAGCCGAGTTTCTTATCTTCATGCTTGAGGGTAAGGAAGATGGTGTACAAGTGATGTATAAGAACGAAACCGTTTGGGCTTCCCAAAAGGCTATGGCTCAGCTGTTCGACTGCTCAACAGACAATATTAGTCTGCACCTTAAAAATATTTTTTCGTCTGGCGAATTAGTGAAAGAGTCAGTTACCGAGAAAAACTCGGCAACTGCTTCTGATGGAAAAAAATATCAGACGATGTTTTATAATCTCGATGCCATTATCTCTGTAGGCTATCGTATTAATTCTGTTCGCGCAACCCAATTTCGCCAGTGGGCAACTTATGTACTTCGCCAATTTGCCATACGTGGATATGTGGTTGATAAAAAGCGAATGGAGAATGGTTCTTTCATAGGCGAAGACTATTTTGAGCATCTTCTTGCCGAAATACGTGAAATACGCCTGAGCGAACGCAGATTTTACCAAAAAATTACAGATATCTATACAACCAGCATTGACTATAATCTCAATGCCCCTACTACTCGTATCTTCTTCAAAAAAGTGCAAAATAAGATACACTACGCTGTGCATGGGCATACTGCCGCAGAATTAATAGTCGATAGGGCAAATGCCGAACGTGAACACATGGGACTGACCACATGGGAAAAAGCACCACAAGGAAAAATAGTAAAAACAGACGTGTCTCTCGCAAAGAACTATCTGAAAGAAGCAGAATTAGAAGCGATGGGTAGAATTGTCAATGCTTTTCTTGATGTTGCCGAAGACATGGCAAAACGACATGTTCCTATGACAATGGAGGACTGGGCTAAGCGTATAGACAAATTCTTAGATGTTACCGACCGACCTATATTGTCAGATAGTGGACACGTATCGGCAGAACAAGCAAAAGAGCATGCTGAAACAGAATTTGAGAAATACAGAGTAATTCAAGATCGATTATTCCAATCAGATTTTGACAGACTCAACGACAATAATCTGCCCTCACTCGATTTTAATGATTAGACAACTATGGTAAACAATAAAGATAATAAAGTCCTTAATGTCCCAAATAAGCGAGAGCAGAGTCAAGTCTCCTTGAATTCTGCCGAGCGTGAGGGAGTTCGCCCGAAGGGCAATGTCCCAAATCTAAGATTCAAGGAGTTTGAGCGGGAGTGGGAGAAGTGCAGATTGGGAGATTCGT
>JBHAFS010000153.1:0-8135 GCA_041856205.1 Prevotella sp. | reverse complement strand
TCTTCGGCTCAAATAGCAAGTTCGCTCAGTCGTTATGCCCGCATAACTCCTTCATTCACTTGCAATTTGACCTCGAAGATAGTCTCGAAATCTGACAAAGCTAATTAATAGAACCCACCATTAGAACTCCTGCTGAGTTCAACTATTCGCCATAACAATTGGTCGAGCGCACCGAGCTGAGGTTGTCGAACCAGATGAGGTCGGGACGCCACTGCCATCCCTCCACGTGGGCGAAGAGCGGGGCGTAGGTGGCCTGCAGCACCACGTCGGCGTTGCGCTCCAGGCCGGTTATGAAGGCAGTCCAGGAACCTGGCTTTCAAAGTGTAAGATAATCAGTAGTTTTTCTTATATATTTGTTAAATAGTGTGTTAAATATTTTAATTTACTCTAATTGAGTCAAACAAAAATTGTATATTTGCCATATATTCTGAGCATATAAGCATATTCAATGTTCATGTCTAAAAACATATCATTAGTGACAGGCTATATTCATCTACCCTGTCTTTTATACTTTAAGTAGTATTATAGAATGAAAGATCTTATGAAAAAAATAAGAAAGGTTTATTTCTATATCCCTGTTTGCCTTTGTGTTTGTATTACATTTGTAATATTGCTTTTCATGTCATCATGTAGTGCTTTTAAGGAGATTGGCAATGATATAGTCATGCACTCAATCGCTGATCCCAAGACTGGGACGCCTATTTTTACAAGAGAGTATGACACAAGGCCCTATCAAATCAATATGGCAGAAATTATAAAGTCAAGAAAAGTCCAGAAAAAGAAAAGATTAAAGGAAATTATAGATAATTACGACAAAGCAAAACCTGTAGATGCTAAGGATAAATATTAGATATTCCACAAAAAGTTAATAGCTGCTTCTTTCCGCTTTACAGTTGAATCTTTCCGCCTCATGGCATTACAATTATTGCTGTCTGCTAAATCTCTTAATCATCTTAAACACCTATCCGCAGTGCCGATAAACAGGCGTTGCGGATTTTTGTTGGGATAATTTTTATGTCGGAATAACCACCGTAATTCCAACGTTGGAATTACGGCAGTGTGGGAGGTCGGTAAATACGAAAGTAGGAGGTAAACTACGATTAGTGTTTACCTCCTACCCAATTAGTGGTTTTTTACTCTATTGAAGATCAGAAGCGATATACAACGAATGCCTTGGCAGGGATGGTCACACGGAGCACGTTGCCCTCGGCGGTGACGTCTGTCGTTACAGGCACGATAACATTCTTGTTCTGTAATGTGTTTTCGGCTTGAGCGTCGCTGCTCTGCATGGTGATGGCCTTGCCCGCCTTGAGGCTCTTCACCCCGTTGAAGGTGAGCACGAGCTGCTGGGGCTTGTCGGCCGTGTTGGCCACCTTGACGATATAGCTCTTGGCGGGCTTGTCGAGACAGGCTGTGGCATAGAGGCCGTCGGCGCCCGTCACCGCTTTGCCGTTCTCAGTGAGGGGCAGCACGTTGGTGCCCTTGTTGGTGCCGTAGAGCATCTGCACATACCAGTTGGCCGAGCGCACCGAGCTGAGGTTGTCGAACCAGATGAGGTCGGGACGCCACTGCCATCCCTCCACGTGGGCGAAGAGCGGGGCGTAGGTGGCCTGCAGCACCACGTCGGCGTTACGCTCCAGGCCGGTCATGAAGGCAGCCTCAGAGAGTGCGGCCTCCCAGTTGTTGTGCGAGCCCTTGCCGTGGGCGGCATACTCGCCGGCAAACACCTTCGGGCCCTTGCGGCTGTAGTTGTCGTAGCGGGCAGCGTTGTCGAGGAACCATTGCGGACTCTTGTAGTAGTGCTCGTCGACGAGGTCAACGTTGAGCTTGCGCATTTGCTCCCAACCATAGTCGAAGTCTTTGCCGTCGGCCGACGGGCCGCTGCTGCCGCAGATTTTGATGTTGGGGTATTTGGCACGTATCTGCTCCATAAACTTTTGCAGGCGTACGGGGTAGAGCTCGCCCCACTGCTCGTTGCCCACGCCGATCTGCTTGAGGTTGAAGGGTGCGGGGTGACCCATGTCGGCACGCACCTTGCCCCACTTGCTGGTCACCGGTCCGTTGGCAAACTCGATGAGGTCGAGGGCGTCGTCGATATACGGCTGCAGGTCGTCGACGGCCACGTGGGCGTTCTTGTCATCGTCCTTGTTCTGGAACTGGCAGGCCAGTCCCACCGAGAGCACGGGCAGCGGTTCGGCACCAATCTCCTCGCTGAGCAGGAAATACTCGTAGAAGCCCAGGCCATAGCTCTGGTAATAGTTGGGGTAGAGGCGGTGGGGGAAGGTGTAGTTCCAGCGGTTCTCGTTGAGTGGTCGGTTCTCCACGGCACCCACCGAGTTTTTCCACTGGTAGCGTGTCTCCAGGTCGGTGCCCTCGACGATGCACCCGCCGGGGAAGCGGAAGATGCCGGGATGGAGGTCTTTGAGGTCTTTCACCAGGTCGGCACGCAGCCCGTGCCAGCTGTCGGCGGGGAAGAGGCTCACGTGGTCGAGGTCTACAGCCTCGGCACCCTCGAGGAAGATGCGCATGAGGCCCTTCTCCACCGTCTTGTTGGAGGTGAGCTCAGCGGTATATTTCTGCCATTTGTTGTTTTCTACGGTGATGCTCTTGCGGTCGATCACCACATCATCGTCGCCCACCAGCTCCACGCGTATCTTGGCCTGCTTGCCTTGGAGGCTGTTCAGGCGGGCGTAGGTGCTGAAGCGGTAGGTCATGCCCTGCTTGAGGCCCATGCCGAAGAAGCCGCGGTTCTCAAGTCCCGTGACCTTCTGGTCGTGGCCGGCATTGGTGAGGGTGACATAGTGTGGGTTGCGGTCGAAGGCCGGCTTGACATCGGTCAGGCTGACGTTGCCAAAGGTGTTCCAACCCATCAGGCGGTCGGGAAACTCGAACGAACGGTTCTCCACCATGTCGGCATAGAGGCCGCCATCGGCGCCGAAATTGATATCCTCGAAAAAGATACCATACATCGTTGACTGGATTTCCGCACCTGGCTTGTTGGCCTGTACGGTGAGGCTGCGCTGCGCGTGCACGGTGGCACATCCCAGACCAGCCAGAAGGGTAAGAGCTAAAACTTTAGGTCTTTTCATCATAACTTGATTAGGTTTGTGGTGCAAAATTATATAAACAGTAACAATGATTAGTGGATTTTAGTGCCCAAAAGGTGGATAAAATGCCATTTTTGTCGTTTTTCTACCTTTTGGCGGTCTTTTGACACACAACGGATCTTACTGTCGGACACAATTGTTACCTGCCATGTTCACGGCACCACATTTGCGTGGATTATTACAAAACTTGTGGCATGAAATACGTAGAAATTACAAATAATGTTGTACCTTTGCAGTCCTCAAACGAGGGCCCGGTCCATCGCGGATTGTGTTGAAGGATACACATTATTATATATAAGCATCAAACCAATATTAAATTTCAGTTATGAGAACAGAATGGAGAGGTTTCAAAGGAAACAAATGGACGTCTGAGGTTAATCTTCGTGACTTTATTCAGAACAACTATTCCAGCTATGAGGGCGACGAGGCCTTCCTGGCAGCACCTACCCCAGCCACCGATGCTCTGTGGACAAGGCTGCAGCAACTGCAGAAGGAGGAGCGTAGCAAAGGTGGAGTGCTCGACATGGAGACCGAGGTGGTATCAGGGCTCACGGCCTACGGACCGGCCTATATCGGCGAGGACACCAAACAACTGGAAACTGTGGTGGGACTGCAGACCGACAAACCGCTGAAGCGCGCCTTCATGCCCTACGGCGGCATCAAGATGGCCGAGCAGGCCTGCACCACCTACGGCTATACCCCTTCAGAGAAGCTGCATGATATCTTCACCCATTATTGCAGGACGCACAACGACGGCGTGTTCGACGCCTACACGGCAGAGATGAAGCTCGTGCGCCACAACCACATCCTCACGGGCCTGCCCGACACCTACGGCCGCGGCCGCATCGTGGGCGACTACCGCCGCGTGGCCCTCTATGGCATCGACTTCCTCATTGCCGAGAAGAAGAAAGACCTGGCCGACATGGGTGACCGCGAGATGATCGACGAGGTGATCCGCCTGCGCGAGGAGGTGTCGATGCAGATCAGGGCCCTCAACGGACTCAAGGAGATGGCGGCCCTCTACGGCTTCGACATCTCTCGCCCGGCAGCCAACGGTCGCGAGGCCGTGCAGTGGCTCTACTTCGGCTATCTGGGTGCGGTGAAGACACAGAACGGCGCCGCCATGTCGGTAGGCCGCGTGTCGACCTTCCTCGACATCTATTTCGAGCGCGACTTCGCCGAGGGCACGCTCACCGAGAGCGATGCCCAGGAGCTCATCGACCACCTGGTGATGAAGTTCCGCATGGTGAAGTTTGCCCGCATACCCTCCTACAACCAGCTCTTCAGCGGCGACCCCGTATGGGCCACGCTCGAGGTGGGCGGCATGGGACAGGACGGCCGTTCGATGGTGACCAAGAACGACTTCCGTTTCCTGCACACCCTCGAGAACATGGGTCCCTCACCCGAGCCCAACCTCACCGTGCTCTACAGCTCGCGCCTGCCCAAGGGCTTCAAGCGCTATGCTGCCATGATCTCGGTGAAGACCAGTTCGATACAGTATGAGAACGACGACGTGATGCGCCCGATATGGGGCGACGACTACAGCATCTGCTGCTGCGTGAGCGCCACACAGACGGGCAAGGAGATGCAGTTCTTCGGTGCCCGTGCCAACCTGGCCAAGTGTCTGACCTATGCCATCAGCGGCGGTGTCGACTCGAAGACGCGCGAGCAGTGTGGGCCGGCCCTGCGTCCCATCGAGGGCGACGTGGTGACCTACGACGAGTTCATGCCCCGTTTCATGGATATGATGGAGTGGCTGGCCGCTGTCTATGTCAAGACGCTCAACCTCATCCACTACATGCACGACAAGTATTTCTATGAGGCTGCCGAGATGGCCCTCATCGACACCGACGTGCGCCGCACCTTCGCCACGGGTATTGCCGGCTTCAGCCATGTGGTCGACTCGATCTCGGCCATCAAGTATGCCAAGGTCAACATCCTGCGCGACGAGACCGGTTTCCCGCTCGAGTTCAAGACCGAGGGCGACTTCCCACGCTACGGCAACGACGACGACCGTGCCGACGACATCGCCGTATGGTTGCTCAAGACCTTCCTCGGCATGGTGAAGAAGCATCACACCTACCGCAACTCAGAGCCCACGACGTCGATTCTCACCATCACCTCGAACGTGGTTTACGGTAAGTTCACCTCCAACATGCCCGACGGTCGCAAGGCCGGCACGCCGCTGGCTCCGGGTGCCAACCCCAGCTACGGTGCCGAGAAGTTGGGACTGCTGGCATCGCTCAACTCGGTGGCCAAGCTGCCCTACGAGTATGCCCTCGACGGCATCTCCAACACCCAGACCATCAGTCCATCGGCCCTCGGTCACGACGACGAGGAGCGCGCACAGACGCTGGTGGGTGTGATGGACGGCTACTTCGACCAGGGTGCCCACCACCTCAACGTGAATGTCTTTGGCGTAGACAAGCTGCGCGATGCCATGGAGCATCCCGAGAAGCCTGAGTATGCCAACTTCACCATCCGCGTGAGTGGCTATGCCGTGAAGTTCATCGACCTGACACGCGAGCAGCAGGAGGATGTCATTGCACGACAGGCACACGAGAGTATGTAGGCAATTCAAAATTCAAAATTCAAAATTCAAAATTAGGCTGGCGCGGTGTTCATGAACGTTCATGTCCTGCGCCAGACTTTTTTAGCTCATGTGTCTTGAATGATGCGTTCTGAATTGTAAATCTTGAATTTGAACTTTGAATCTTGAATCTTGAATCTAGAATTAGGCTCTTGAGCTTCTAATTTTGAATTAGGCTCTTGAGCATTGAATCTTGAGCTTTGAATCTTGGATCTTGAATCTTGAATTAGGCTCTTGAGCTTCTAATTTTGAATTTTGAATTATGAATTTTGAATTGAGAATCCATTCCTTAGAGTCATTCGGTTCTGTCGATGGCCCGGGCATCCGGTTTGTCATCTTCCTTAAGGGCTGTCCCATGCGCTGCCAGTTCTGCCACAACCCCGACAGCTGGTCGTGCGAGGGCGGACAGGTAATGACCGTCGACGAACTGCTTGACCGGGCTTGGCGCTTTCGCAGTTACTGGGGCAAGGAGGGCGGTATCACCGTCAGCGGTGGTGAGGCCCTGCTGCAGATCGATGGCCTCACCGAGCTGTTTCGCAAGGCGCACGAGCGTGGCATCAACACCTGTCTTGACACCTCGGCTCAGCCGTTCACACGACGCGAGCCGTGGTTCGGGAAGTTTCAGGCACTCATGAAATATACTGACACCGTGCTGCTCGACATCAAGCACATCGACGATGAGGCACACCGTCGGCTCACCCGCCACTCCAACCGCAACATCCTCGACTGTGCCCAATACCTCTCTGACATTGGCATGCCGGTATGGATACGCCACGTGCTCATTCCCGGCATCACCGATGACGACGACCAGTTGCACCGTCTGGCCGACTTCCTCAAAACGCTCCGAAACATCGAGCGCATCGACATTCTGCCCTACCACACGCTGGGTGTGTACAAATATGAGAAGCTCGGCATCGACTATCCGCTGCGTGACGTGCCGCCACCCACAGCCGAGCGTCTGGCCCATGCCAACGACATCATGACCGACGTGCCGCTCATGATACGAAGAGACGAGAGATAACGGGTCTTCACATTTGTTGGTTAACGTTTACTTAATGACTCAAAAGCATTATTAAATGTTCTGCCGCTTAGAAAATAATATGAAGAATCTTGCGTATCTTTGTCACGAACCAATCAAAGAACGGAGGTAATATGAGAAGATTCAGTGATATCAAGTCGTACATGAAGGATGTGACAGAGATTATCTGGCGATACATCCGCAACATGGAGAGCTACCCCAAGAATGCCCTGCTGGCTGTGCAGCCCGATGTGATGGCCACGGTGATCGACAGTCCCGACCAGTGCAGGCAATGTGAGTTCTATGCCTTGAACCTCTTCATCAGCAAGGATCAGCGCGGGCAACTCATGCCCAACACTGTGGCCATTGCCCGCATGGCACATAAATATTATCCTCATTAGGTAAGATGTTTTGTTAGGTAATTGTTTTTAGGCGAACACCCCCGCCCCGTCCGGTATGCCGGGCGGGGCGTTTTTCGGGGTGCTGGGGATTGATGGGCGGTTGGCAGGCTGGGGTGTGCCGGCGCGCGCACCTTCTTAGGCAGGTATGGGGCCGACAGGTAGTAAGTGGAAGGTGCAGGATGGAAATCGGGGCAAATATTTGTGGATACGGGGCAGAAGTGTTATTTTTGCAGAACATTACACAACGAGATCCATTGTTCCGACAGGGGCTACGAACCACATGCTCCTGTAGAAAGATGTAAGACCGAGAATGTCTGTCGATGAAAACATCCTGATTGCAGGCTTGAAAGCCGACTCCCAGTCGGCGCTGAGAGATATCTACCGGCTGTATGCTGAAAGGCTCTATGCCTTCTGCATGCAGTACACGCGTTCGCGTCAGAAGTCGGAGGAGCTGGTGGAAGACACCTTTGTGTGGCTATGGACCAACCGTCACCATATCCGGCAGGAGGAGACCTTGCGGTCGTTGCTCTTCATCCGTGTTCGCCATTTCGTCATCAATGCCTACCGTGCCACGCTCAACTCCCCCGTGTTCGAGCAATACTGCCAGTACAGCCTGGAACTGCAGGTCGACGATACGTCGCATGCGGTGGAATATGATGATTTTGTGCGCCGGCTCGGCCACGCCATGGAGAGCCTGCCTGAGACCCAACGCAAGGTGGTAGAACTGAGCAAGCTCGACCAGAAAAGCAACCGTGAGATAGCCCAGATGCTGGGCCTGCACGAACAGACGGTGAAGAATCAGTTGTCGCTCGGATTGAGGTCGTTGCGCATGCTGATGGGCATATCGTGCCTGGTGCTCGCTGTTTTATTTTTAGTTAACCTTAATTCCGCAACTTAGTTAAATGTTGTGTTTTATAAGCTCCTGAGCAACAAAAAGTTGCCCAGGATTTTGTCATGTCATTTTTTTCACTTATCTTAGTGTTGCAAATCCAAAGACAGTAAAAAACGCAACGGACATG
>JBHAFS010000152.1:0-17723 GCA_041856205.1 Prevotella sp. | reverse complement strand
ATGGACAGCAGATCGTGGTAGACTTGTAGAGCCATCTAGAATTGGCAATACATTCTGTTTCGTCCGCATTTATCTAATGCGACAATCCTAAGTTCTATTCTTGAAAAGCTGGCACTTAAGGTGAACAAACCAGAGGCTATGCTGCTGTACAACGGCAGTTTAGCCTTATCTTTTTGCCACCCTAGCCATTCGGACAACCATATAGCCTTGGGTAGAATTAATGCAGATTTATCTCACCTTCTTGAAATTACTCACGATTTTTCCTTAATTTTGCAATAAGAAATTCTTAAAATCTGTAGTAACACATGGACTATGTAATCATCGTTGCCGGAGGAAAGGGACTGCGCATGGGCACTGAACTGCCCAAGCAGTTTCTGCCCCTCGGAGGCAAACCGGTGCTCATGCACACCCTGGAGCGGTTCCACGCATACGACAAGGACCTGAAACTCATCCTTGTGCTGCCCAAAGACCAGCAGGATTACTGGCGTAAGCTGTGCGCCGAGCATCACTTTACCGTGGAGCACGCACTCGCCGACGGCGGCGCCACTCGCTTCGAGTCGTCGCAAAACGGACTGGCCCTCATCCCCGAGGGCGAGGAGGGACTGGTGGCCATCCACGACGGGGTGCGGCCCTTTGTGTCGACAGAGGTCATCGACCGCTGCTTCGAGGCGGCACGCGAAGACTATGCCGCCATCCCTGTGCTGCCTGTGACCGATACGCTGCGGCATGTCAACCCCTCGGGCTACGCCATGAACGTGCCCCGCGACAACTACCGCATCGTGCAGACACCGCAGGTCTTCGACATCGCGCTGGCACACCAGGCCTTCAACCAACCCTACCGCGACACCTTCACCGACGATGCCTCGGTCATCGAGAGCCTCGGCTGTCAGGTGACGATGGTGGAAGGCAACCGCGAGAACATCAAACTCACTACGCCCTTCGACCTCACGGTGGCCAAGGCTTTGATGCCGCAAAACTAAGTAACCAACAGCGATGAGCAGCGTATTAGACCAGGACATTATGTATCTGCCGGGCGTCGGCCCCCGCAAGAAAGAGATATTGGGCAAGCAACTCAATATCACCACCTGGCGTGACCTGCTGGAATACTATCCTTATAAATACGTCGACCGCACCAAGGTCTATCGCATTGACGAGCTGACGGGCGACATGCCGTTCGTACAGATCAAAGGCCGCATACTGAGTTTCGAGGAGTATGCCATGGGGCCCCGCAAGAAACGCATCGTGGCACACTTCACCGACGGACATGGCGTGGTGGATCTGGTGTGGTTCAACGGCACCAAATTTGTCTACTCCAACTACAAGACAGGAGAGGAGTATATCGTGTTTGGCAAGCCAGGAGTATTCCAGGGACGCTACCAGTTTGCACACCCCGACATGGAGCGCGCCGCCGACCTCCAACTCAACGACATGGGCATGCAGCCCCACTACTCCACTACGGAGCGAATGAAGGATGCCGGCATGACATCCCGAGCCATAGAAAAGCTGACCAAAACCCTCGTCGCGAGGATTCCAGTGGGTACCATTCCCGAAACGCTGCTACCGGCACAGATAAGCCGATTGCACCTGATATCATGCGAAGACGCATACCGCAAGATACACTATCCAAAAAGTCTTGATGATGTACAGCGTGCCCAAGTGCGCCTGAAGTTTGAGGAGCTGTTTTATGTGCAGCTCAATATCCTGCGTTACGCCACCGAGCACCGCCAGAAATACAAGGGCTATGTGTTCAGTCACATCGGCACCATCTTCAACACCTTTTACAGCCGTTACCTGCCCTTCGACCTCACCGGGGCACAGAAGCGGGTGATGCACGAGATCCGGAAAGACATGTGCACGGGCCGCCAGATGAACCGCCTGTTGCAGGGCGACGTGGGATCGGGCAAGACGCTGGTGGCGCTGATGACCATGCTCATCGCCCTCGACAATGGTTTCCAGGCGTGTATCATGGCCCCCACCGAGATCCTGGCCGAGCAGCATCTCGAGACCATACGCCAGTTTCTGGGCGACATGAACATCAGGGTGGAACTGCTCACGGGCATGGTGAAGGGCAAGCGGCGCACACAGGTGCTCGAGGCACTGGCCGCAGGCACGGTGGATATCCTCGTGGGCACCCATGCCGTGATCGAAGACACCGTGCAGTTCAAACGACTCGGCGTGGCCGTGGTCGACGAGCAGCATCGCTTCGGCGTGGCACAGCGCGCCAAGCTGTGGGCCAAGAGCGAGAACCCGCCACACATCCTGGTGATGACGGCCACCCCCATCCCGCGCACACTGGCCATGACCATCTACGGCGACCTCGACGTGAGCGTCATCGATGAACTGCCGCCGGGTCGCAAGCCCATCATGACCATCCATAAATATGATAACCAGACAACCAGCCTCTACAACGGTATCAGACAGCAGATCAACGAGGGCCGGCAGGTGTACATCGTATTCCCGCTCATCGAGGAGAGCGAGAAGATGGACCTGAAGAACCTCGAGGATGGCTACCAGAGCCTCTGCGAGATCTTCCCGGAGTTCAGGCTCAGCAAGGTGCATGGCCGCATGAAGGCCAAGGAGAAAGAAGCCGAGATGCAGCGGTTTGTAAGTGGCGAGACCCAAATCCTGGTAGCCACGACCGTCATCGAGGTGGGGGTCAACGTGCCCAATGCCTCGGTGATGGTGATTCTCGAGGCCCAGCGGTTCGGGCTCTCGCAGCTCCACCAGCTGCGCGGACGCGTGGGGCGTGGCGCCAAACAGAGCTACTGCATCCTCGTGACCGGCTATGAGCTGACTGCCGAGACCCGCAAGCGCATCGACATCATGTGCGACACCAACGACGGATTCCGCATTGCCGAAGCCGACCTGAAGCTGCGCGGACCCGGCGACCTGGAGGGCACGCAGCAGAGCGGCATGGCCTTCGACCTGAAGATTGCCGACATCGCGCGCGACGGACAACTCGTGCAGATGGCTCGCGACGAGGCACAGCGCATCATCGACGACGACCCGCAATGCCAGAAACAAGAGTATGCCCTGCTCTGGAACCACCTCAAGGAACTCCGGAAAACCAACATCAACTGGTCGGCTATCAGCTGATAGACGCGCCATGCCTGCTGCCAAACCAATCATTTCACCCCTTGGTGGAATGACCCAACCTCCACTTTTGCTACCTCCCACCCTGCCTGACCCTGTGTCCAAGTAGCCATCACGCTAACGAATAAAGATATAAAGCGGCCCCCTTCGGTCGCTTTTATTGTATATATTATAAGGTGAAATTAGCCTCCTAAAGCCTGTTGTTTGTATTTAATACAACACTACAAATAGTTTTTTTAAAATGTTAACCAATAGCGAATATCCGCGTTTTTGTGTTAAAATGCAGATAAAATGTGTCAAAACAAAACGTAAAAACCACTTTTTTTATTATCTTTGCGAAGTCTACAGAAATTTTGACGAACTGTTGTATCTTTCGATATTTCTGATGATGGGGATCCTTATTATCCTCACAGCAGACCTAAACCTAGAAAATAAGGCATATCTATGACATTTAAAAAGGCAATAAAGACATTCACTATATCCCTATTGTTGACTTTAGCGGCAGAGCCCGTTATAGGACAAGACATGTTGGCCCGCCAGGCCCCTGTTGACCGCAGAGCTAAAGTGCTTGACTCCATTGAGGTCAAGAGTTTTGCTGAAAGAGAGAATCTCCGCTCTCCCGCGGCTCAGCTTTATGGAGACGAATGGGACAACAAATACGCACACCTCACCTCCGAGTTACCAGATACCTTCCTCATCAACCTTCGCCATTTCTGCATGCCCACCCCCAGCCGCGTCATCACCAGCAACTTCGGTGGTCGTTGGGGTCGCCAACACAAGGGCCTGGACATCAAGGTGTACATCGGCGACACCATCCGAGCAGCATTCTCGGGCAAGGTGCGCATCGTGAGGTATGAAGGCGGCGGATACGGCAATTACATCGTGATTCGTCACACCAACGGTCTGGAGACCATCTACGGACACCTGTCCAAGCAGCTGGTCAAGGAGAATGAGACGGTGAGGGCCGGCGAGCCCATCGGACTGGGTGGCAACACCGGTCGAAGCACTGGTTCGCACCTGCACTTCGAGACACGTCTCTGCGGTGTGGCACTCAATCCTGCCCTGTTCTTCGACTTCCGCAACCAGGACGTCACTTGCGACCAGTATCTCTTCACTCGCGCTTCTTACGCAAACGAGTCGGCACAGGCCACACGTGAACGTGGCAAGGTGGGCAACGGCAGCTACAGCCGCAACGATGTGTACGGCGAGCTGGGTCATAGCGAGGAGCCGATGTCTACAGCAGTGAGAAACGCTGCCAACGCACCTGAGCGCGTTTACTACAAGGTTGTGAACGGCGACACACTCGAGTCGGTGGCCAAGAAGTGCGGTGTATCTGTCGAGACCATCTGCCGTCTCAACGGCTATCGCAAGAACCAGCGCATCCGTCCCGGACAGATCATCCGATACGTCTAAGACGTCTAACCAAGCTCAAATTTGTTAAATACGATATTCCTCCACTTGAAACGCCCGGCAAAGCCAATGCTTTGCCGGGCGTTTTCGTTCGGTAGCCGGATAAACCTTTGGGCTTGCCAAAGGTGACCGAAAGGCTAAGACGAAGCGCTGCTGCAACGCCACTTACCGGATGCGATGCAACACGGCACGAACCACAAACCACAGGTGCATAGCCACCGTGGTGAGCCAGCCATAATGACGCGACATGATGCTGAAACGCTCTTTGAGCGAAGCACGGTGGTTCTTGATGCTCATGCCACCTGCCAGGTAGTTGACCACCACCAGACCGACATTGCGCAAGGCGAGGCCCTGCTCCTGGGCAGCCTTCATCACCCTGATACACCAGTCTACATCAGCCGAGAAGCGATAACGAAGGTCGTAAGGCGTCTGCCGCGCGAGGTCGGTACGGGCATAGAACGCCTGGTGGCACACCAGCATGCCGTGCCGGAACGAACGCCACGACAGGTTGGAAGGCGGCTGCAACCGACGATGGTACAAGAAATGGCCGTCGACATCCACCACATCGGTGTCGCCATAGAGCACACCGGGCAGCGTCTCGCCATCGGCCACGCTGCAGGCAATCTGCTCCAGGGTGTCGCGCGAAGGCAGCACGTCGCCCGCATTGAGAAACACCAGATAGTCGCCCGTGGCCTTGGCTATGCCTTTGTTCATGGCATCGTACAGCCCGTGGTCGCGTTCCGACACCACCACCACGCGGTGTCCATTCTCATCCTCGTCTGACCTACGCCGATAATCCTCGGCCAAGGCCACAGTACCATCGGTCGACAAGCCGTCGATGATGAGGTGTTCCACGCGCCCGTGCGACTGTGCGAGCACGCTGTCGAGGGTACGCCCCAGCACCTCTGCCGCCTGGTAGGTGCAGGTGATGATGGTAAACGAGATCATAGATGACACTTCTTGAAGGCCAAGGCCTGGTTATACACCTCTATATATTTCAGTGCCACATTGCGCTGCGAGTAGGTGGTGAGCACTTTCTGCAAGGCCTGTCGGCTCACGGCGGCATAGTCGGCCTCGTCGAGCACCCAGCGGATGCCATCGGCCAACTGCCCAGCATCTTTGAAGGCGGCCACATAACCATTGCGCTGATGGTCGATCATCTCGGGTATGCCGCCCACCTTAAACCCTACACAGGGCACACCGCAGGCCATGGCCTCCATGATGGTGTTGGGCAGGTTGTCTTCCAGCGAGGGCAGCACAAACACGTCGGCAGCATTATAAACATCCACTATACGGCGCTCATCACTGACATACCCCAGGGCAAACGACGGCAGCGGCAGCCGCTCGGCCACCTCTTCCGAGTGACCGCCGAGAATGGCCACGGCAGTATTGTCGCGCATCTCTGGATGGCGGGCCACCAGCCTCTCCAAGGCCTCTACGAAATAAGTCATGCCCTTGCGCTCCATCGTCACACGCTGCGAGACAAAGAGAATGATGCGCTTGTGGAGTGGCAAGTCAAGCCGTCGGCGCACCTCATTCTTATCCTTGGGACAGAACACATGGGTATCAATGGGATTGGGAATGCTTTGCACATGCAGTCCCTTGAGCAGCGCACCCTGCCGGGCCTGGTCGGCCAGCCAGCGGCTACATGCCACAAACAGGATGCCACTCTGGGCATACACCCTGTGCTTGCGGGCAAAGACACGCGCTGACAGATCACCTGCCGAACCGCCACCGGGCAGCAACGGACAGTGGCAACAACCGGTCTTGAAGGCCACACAGCCCCGAGCATAATGGCAGATGGCCGTGGCAGGCCACAAGTCGTGCATGGTCCACACCACGGGCTTGCCACTACGCACAATCTTCTGGATCGACTTCAGCGACAGCATCCCCTGGTTGACCCACGACAGATGTATGACATCAGCCTCCTGAAACTCAGGCAGAGACGTGATGTCGGCACCGGCATTGGCAATGTCGATGTCGAACAGACGCTCGCGACTGAAGCGCAGATGCCAGAATATGCACCACCGCTCCCACAGAAACCGCAACTGCTGCCGCCAGGGATGGGCCATGCCCACCACCGTCAGACAGTCGGTCTCTTTGTCTCTTACCAGCATCTTCGCCTTCTCACCGTTGTTGTTCAAGGCTTCCATCAGTCGGTTGGCAGCCACGGCAGCCCCACCGGTCTTCTCACTCGTGTTGACTATGAGTATTCGCATGGCACTTGATATATATGTTTCGTGCAAAGATAGAGCCAGCGAGCGCCATGAGAAGATATTCTCAAATGGCCGAGCGCAGCCTATCTTATGCAAAGATAGAGCCAGCGAGCGCCATGAGAAGATATTCTCAAATGGCCGAGCGCAGCCTATCTTATGCAAAGATAATAAATTCAGACAATAAAGTTCGCCATCCAGCCAATAATAAAAGCAGATTGTCACACAATTTACCTACTGAGCATAAAATATACCACAGAAATACAGTGTGTGCGTACACAAATCCTTGACACAGGTCAAGAAAAGGGCTCATATTACGCCAAAGGGTAGCAAAAGTGTTGTGGGCTAGCAAAATTCGCCGTATCTTTGCAGTGTCAAAAGGTTAATAGATTGTTTAGGTTAGTAGTAATAGATTTAGGTTTTTAGTTATTAGGTTTAAGGTAGATTTGATAGATTGTTTAACGGATGACAATGGAAACCGTGAGGCTTTCATTCGATTTGAAAAGGATTTTTAGTTAAACATAGGCAATACGCTGGAGCTCGCAGATGAGTTCTAGCGTATTTTTTTTATCTCCGCCACGGCTCTACCCACCCTCCTGCCGGCACGAGGCCAACGGAACGTTGGAGGAAGGAAGCAACAGACCATGCCGTGCCGGCATTCAGTAGGAGAAAGGTAAAGATAACGCATTTTATACGTCAAGCCTTCCCCGCCGGCCTGTCAGGCCAGTGTCTCATCGAACTATTATTATGAACAACGGCCAACGCGGATTGCGCAGAAACCGAGACCGGCACATTCCGATCACACGGAGCATCGCTGCGCGATGGCGCATAAGTCGGTCGACATTTGTGCCAGCCTGGCCCTATCAAAAGCCTATCATCCCCCGGGGGAACGCAAGACCGCGTATATTGGTTTTCTGCGGTGCATGAGCACTCACATGAAATTGTGTATCGCGGCGAACACAATGCCCTTCTCTACTTGCCGCAACGCCTTACACGTACTATGAGAGCACCGCGGCCGTGACGCCTCACGGTGCAAACCCTATGCTACTTCGAGTCGGAGCAGACGCTACTTCGAGTCGAAGCATGCGCTACTTTGAGTCGAAGCAGACGCTACATCGACCCGAAGCAGACGCTACTTTGAGCCGAAGCACGACACAGAAACCATGCGGCGGCAATGCCTGCATGCCGTTCTCGCAACATGGCAACGCCCTTCCTGACCTGGCCCTTGGCCTTGCAACCGAGGCGGCATGGAAGGGCAGATGCCGTCTACTGGCGTTTGCCCCAGTACGACTTCATGTTGCTCACGCTGTTGTAATTGCTCAGACCCGAGTAGACAATGGTCCACTTGCGCGGACTAGCCTCCCAGTCGACCTCGCGCTGCAGATACATGGGAATGCCATCAATATAAAGTATGGCATTGGTCTTGTCGTAGCTCCAAGTGCCACCACTATGAAATCCGGCCGTAATCTTGTGTCCGCTACCCAGCGTCATCGTCTCTGCCTTACACTGCGAGCCATACTGATAGGTCATGGTGATGTTCTCCCATGTACCCTTGAGCTCACTCTCCAGAATGGCAAGCTGCGGCACGTTGCCATAACGCTCGGGCATGACCACAGGCCACCCGTCAAGCGTCCAACGGATGGAGCGCACATGACCCATCATAATGGCGTTACTATAGGCATTGCCGTTGGTGTTGGCAGGCAGGCGGCCCTGCGAGGCGTACCAGTAGTTGCCGCTACCATCGTCGAACACTGCGCAATGGCTGATGCCCACCCATCCGGAGTGGTTGTTGAACTTATAGGGATGGGTCACTATAGGATAGGCCTCGCCTCCCTTAGCCGTCACGTTGCGGCCGTCTTTGCCATAGTAGGGCCCGGTGATGCTGGTCGAGCGCACCACCCGCGTGTTATAAGCCACCGAAAGCTCGTCATAAGCCAAGAAGAGATAGTAGTAGCCCTTGTGATAGATCACCTCTGGTGCCTCCGAGGCCTGCCACCTGCTGCTGAGGTTACGGCTATAGATCTGCGTCCCGTAGCTGCTGATGTCTCCCCAAGGGTTACCCAGCGAATAGGGCTTTCCCGTAGAGGGGGCCAACTTGACGGCCACGATACCAGAGTGCCAGCTGCCATAGATGAGATAATGGTCACCGTTGGGACAGATGATAAAACTGGGGTCGATGGCGTTGTACTTGAAATAAGCACTCCAATCGCTAAGTGACGAGCGGTACCAGTTGAACCCTCGGTCGGTAGAAGAGGCAATGACCATGCCCTTGTCTGTCCACACATTGCTGGCTGGGTCACTGGTTTCCATCACTCCGATGAAGGCCCGCTCGGTCCAGGTGTTGTCGAAATTGGCTACATCATTATACAACCCATTGCCGATATAGTTGTCCACCACAATGCAGTAATACATCCGGTAAAGCCCACTCCTCACCTTCCGCGCGCACGGAGCCCAGAACCCATAGCGGAAATGCTTGATGGGTGCCAGTCCCTCGGCCGCCCGATACTCATTGACCTTGGTGGCCACCCAGTCGGGCTGACGCCGCATGGTGGAGCCCACCCATTGCCAGTTCACCAAGTCGCGCGAGCGGCGGCAGAAGAAGTGGCCGTTGCCATCCATCGCATTGCCGTAAGAGGCATCTGTCTGGTACATGTAATAATAGCCGTCATCGGCTTTCATCACCGTGGGGTCGTGTACATTGGCCAAGTTCCAGCTGCCGCGATTGGCCCAGTCGGCCATCGCCGAATAATCATCGGCGTAGGTTGGCGCCTGATATGCCGACAGGCTTGCCCTTGTGCCCACAGAGACAGGGGTGTCACTCACCACGGCAGGCTCGGTGCCTGCCATTTCCACGGCATCGTTGCAGGCGGCCAGCACAGTGACTGCACATGCCAACGCAAAAACATACAGTTTTTTCATCTTAGGTTTTTGTTTTTAGGTAATTTAAAAAATTATTATGCACGGCAAAAGTAAAGAAAACCAGCAATGGACAGGTAGAAAAAAGTAATGAAAAAGTGGACAAACGAAGTTGTCGTGCAAAAAAAAATGTAGGGAGGGACACGTCTGCTACGCATCTCTCCCCATATCGATGATTGTTACAGGACCCAAGTCCTGTTTATAGGTGGGTTCTATTAATTAGCTTTGTCAGATTTCGAGACTATCTTCGAGGTCAAATTGCAAGTTCGCTCAGTCGTTATGCCCGCATAACTCCTTCGTTCACTTGCAATTTGAGCCGAAGAGAGGCCGAAAGATGGCAAAACGTAACCCATGATTGTATGATTTGTTTTCGGTGGTAATTAATAGAACCCACCTATAATTAGTAAGCCACGGTGAAACGCTCCTTGTGGTGCTTGGGAGCTTCGAGTTCGTCGACCATGGCCACGGCATAGTCTTCCACAGAGATAAAGCTGTCGCCCTTCTCATCGGTCAGCAGGTCGTCCTTGCCCACACGGTAGCTGCCAGTGCGGGTGCCGGGCTGCAGATTGCCGAGATTGGCAGCAGGCGAGAGAAACACCCAGTCGATGTCGTTCTCATTCATCAGCGTGTTGAGGTAGAACTCACCCAAGCCACGCACGCCGGGCAGCCACTCCTGAGGCAGCGTGCCGGTGTCCATCAGGCGCACACCGGGTGCCACAAACAAAGTGCCTGCACCACCAACGATGAGCAGGCGCTCCACACCGGCCTTCTTGGCACCTGCAACGATCTTCGGATAGTTCTCCAGGGTGTCCTCGTAGATGCGTGCATTGGCCCAACCGGGGTTGTAAGCCGAGATCACGGCATCCTTGCCCTTGGCCAGCGTAGCCAGCGTGTCGGGATTGGTGACATCGCCCACCACAGTCTCTACTCTACTGTCGTTGAGCTTACCCTCACTACGCACCACGGCTGTGACCTGATGACCGCGGTTCACCAACTCGTTGAGCAAAGCCTTACCTACATAACCCGTAGCCCCGATGAGCAATACTTTCTTTTTCATTGTCATACCTTTCTTTTATTTGTTGTTCTTGATTTCTATTTTGATATTGCAAAGATACGTTGTTGCGGGCACTCCTGCAAGAGGGCACCAATTCGTAGGATACTTACCAAAAGGTAGGAAATGCGATGATACCGCAGTCTGGCATTTCTCACGTTAACCCATTTTAACCATCGTCTTTGCCTACAAAAGGGCCGGATATGCCCTCTGTGACTTCTGTGTTTTCCGTTGTTCAAAAAAGTATCTGGATAAAAACCGGCCATGCTCCCAGGGGGGGGAACATGGCCGGCTGATGTATGCTGTCAGGCTATGGCTATCGCTCAATGAGGCACACGGCGTATGCCGCCATGCCTTCCTCACGCCCCACAAATCCCATTTTCTCCGAGGTGGTGGCTTTGATGCTGATAAGGTCTTCGTCGCAGCCTATGACCTGTGCCATGCAGGCGCGCATGGCCGGGATGTGCGGGTTGAGCTTGGGATGCTCGGCGCATACCGTAGCATCGATGTTGCCCACGTGGTAGCCCTTCGTGGCGATGAGGTCTACGGTCTTGCGCAGGATTACCTTGCTGTCCATGTCAAGCGTGGCATCGCTCGTGTCGGGGAAGTGATAGCCGATGTCGCGCATGTTGGCTGCGCCCAGCAGGGCGTCGCAGATGGCATGGATCAGCACGTCGGCGTCGCTGTGTCCCAGCAGTCCCACCGAGTGGTTGATCTTCACGCCGCCCAGCCACAGGTCGCGGCCTTCCACCAGCCTGTGGACATCATAGCCCATTCCTACTCTGATATTCATTGTCTTGCCTGTTGTTTGTCTGCTCTGTCGTTGCAGCCCGCGGGTCTGCAGGATGGCACGGGTTATCGCTTGAACAAGTCTTTGATGCCGTCCATGTCGAAGCTCAGCGTGAAGCGGAGCGTCTGGTCGAGCGGGTTGCTCTTGGCCGTGGCGATGACATAGCCGGCATCCAATGAGAATACGCTCATCTTGAAGCCAGCACCCACGGTGAAATACTTTCGGTTGCCCTTGTTCTCACTCTCGTGGTGGTAACCGGCACGGATGGAGAACTGGTCGTGGTAGACATACTCGGCACCGAGGCTCCACTGTATCTCCTGCAACTCTTCCTTAAAACCATTGGGCGCGTCGCCAAAGCTCTTGAAGATACCGCTGATGCTCGACACGTCGTAGTAGTCTTTCTGCACACGCTGCTGGTAGGCTTCCGTCGACTCTCCGTCGTTCTGCTTGGGATAGGTGGGCACGAGCAGCTTGTTGGCGTCGGCGGCAATGGTAAAGCGGTTGTACTCGTCAATGGGCACCATGAGCGAGGCGCCCAGGCGCAGGTTCGTCGGGATAAACTCGCTGTTGTCGTCGCCGCCAAAGGTAATCTTACTGCCGATGTTCGAGATGTTCAGACCCAGTCCCAGCTGGCACTCTCGGTCGCCCAGGTTGATATAGTCTTGGTAGTAGGCCGACAGATCTGCCGCGAAGGCCGAGCCTGGCGTTGTATCCTCGGTGTAGTCGTAGGTCAAGTCGGAGTAAATCCACCTCACGCCTGCCGCTATCGAGAACTTCTCGCTCAGCATCAGCGAGTAGGCCACGTCGAGCGACATCTCGTAGGGGTTGATGGTCATGTCGTTGCTCGCACTGAGGTCGCTCGAGGTCGACACCTCACCCAGCGAGAAGTAGCGCAGCGAGCCCGAGATGGCACTGTAGTCGCCTATGCGGTAGTAACCTGACAGGTAGGCCAGATCTATGTCGTTTACCAGCTGCCGCAGCCAGGGCGTGTAGTTCAGTGCCAGTCCTGCCCTGCTGATGGTGAAGGGATATTTGGCAGGGTTCCAGTACTGCGACACCGCGTCCGGGTCGGTAGCCACGCCCACATCACCCATACCTGCCGCACAGGCGTCAGGGGCGATGGTCTGCGATGTCACCGAGGCATGGACGGGGTTGAACATATCCTTCTTGTCCTCTGCCGACACGTTGACGGTCAGCAGCAACAAGAGAGATGCGGCAACTATCTTGAGGATTCTATTCATCGTTGATGTTTCTGATTATATGGACTAATAACGCCCTGTCGTCCTTAATTATTGCCCACGACGATCAATTTCTTGGCTTTCGATGCCGAGGCACTGCCGTCGCAAGCCACCCTGGCTCGGTAGAGATACACGCCCGTCTGCAGCCTTCCGCCGTTGTCCTGCGTCAGGTCCCAGTCTACGGTGTAGGCCCCGCTGGTCGACACACCGCTCCCGGTATGCGTCCACAGCAAGCGTCCGCTCATATCAAACACATCGATGATCACGTCTACCGTACTCCCCGAGAAGTCGTGGTTGATGATAAACGTCGTCGTCGTCGATGCCGGGTTCTGCGACACATCCACGCTATAGATGGTAGGCATCAGCGATTTGACGACATTGAATTCGAGCTTTGCCGTCGACACATTGTTCAGTACATCCCAAGCCCTGAAGAGCAGCACATGCTTGCCAGGCTCCAGTTCGGGAATGCTGTAGTGGGTCGACCCGCTGGTGTAGGTACCGAAGTCGTAGGCGAAGTTGCTGTTGAGCACATAGGTCTTGGTAGCGTCGCCGTCGATGATCAGTTCCAGATCGTGCCCTACTCCGTTGCCTGTAGCATTGATACCGCTGGCATCGGTCAGCTGCGCCACGAAATAAGGTGTGGTGTTGACGTTGCCGCCATTAACAAAGTTGGTGGTGTTGAGATAGCAATAGATCTTCGGACCTACGGTGTCGGTGCCGATGGCATCGGTACCACCCACCACAATGTTGGTGGTCGAGCCGTTCACCACCTGCGTGCGGTCGTTGTTCACAGCATAGAGGCTTATCAGTCCGTTGGCGTCGGCATAGTTGATGTCCTTGGGCACCACGAACGAGAAGTTGAACCGCCCCCCTCGCACGCTGTCCGCCCCGCTGTAGAGCGTCTTGGTGTAGGCCGTGAAGGTGAAGGCGCTGCCCGTCACCTCGGCGCTGACGTTCTCCTTACATACGATGGTCTCCTTCGAGTCGTTCACCACCGCCGTCATCACACCGTTGAATCCGGCACCGTTCTCAATGTGTCCTGACACCCTTGCCACGCCACCGGCCTTGAGCGTCGCATTGTGGTCGGCATCGCAGGGCATGCCGTTGATCGAGTCGACCACCATGCGCATGTCGGCCTGCTGGAGCGCGATGGCGGGGTCGCCGAGCAGCGAATACTGCAGTTTGTTGGTCGTCCGGTCCTGTCCTGTGTCTATCATCTCGTTCTTGGCCAGTCGCTGTGCCTCGCCGATGGTCACCGGCACGCCGTCCACCCTGCTGAGCACATGGCGCAGGTAAGCCCTGTTGATCATCTTGTTGTAGTTGGCATATACCGTCCGCGTGGTGCCGAAGAATGCCACGGCACCGCCATTCTTGTTGAGCACGGCCACCTCGCCGATGTTCGTCGTCACGCCGTCGAAAGGCATGATGTCGCACGAGGCCGTAATCCACAGTGGCAGATTCTTGTTGGTGAAGGCCTCGAAGTCGGCCACCTTGAGCACCGCCTCATGCGAGATCTGGTCTTCGCGGCCGTGCCCGGCATAGTCCATGATGAGTGCGCCCTCGGCCTGCTGCTGCTTGATGATGCTTGTCACTTCCGGGTAGCTGTTGCCCGTCGACGAGCTCACCTCCGTGTAGGCGTCCCACATCACCTTCTTGATCTGGTAGCCGGGATAGCGGGCGGCGATGTCTTCGGCTACGTCGTTGACGTCGCGCATGTGCAGGTTGTTGTTGCCGTCGTCGCCCATGAACATCAGCACGTTCTGCCAGCCCCCCGCATCGCCGTTCTCCACATAGCCGATGGTCTTGTCGACCATCACCTCGGCCTCAGCCGCCGTGGTGACGGGGAACCTGCCCACGGCCAGGTCGAGCTTGTCCGACCGTTGCGGGTTGGCGCCCTCGCCGTCGTCGAGCAGTCCGTAGAAGCCGTCGTCTACATAGCAGTAGACCTCGTTGAACGAGTTCTCGCTCTCAAAGCAGAGCAGGTAGTCGTCGGCATCGAGGTTCTTGCAGTCGCTGGTGAGCATGCGGTTGTCCCACACGCAGTCGCCGAAGAGCAGCAGGTAGCGCGGCATGTCGGCCTCGCTCTCGGCGCGGTCGTAGAGCATCTTGAGGTAGCGGCGGTAGGCGTTGGCATCGGGTGTGCCGCTCGAGAACTCGTTGTACAGCTCGTCGGCCGGCACGATGTTCACCCGCAGCCCGTCGCGCTTCTTGTGGAAGTCGGCCAACCGTTGGGCCTGTGCCAGCAGTTTCTGCGAGGTGGGGATGATCATCACCATGTCGGCGGCGGCATCGGCATGATGGTCTTGGTTGGTGATGCGATACACATACTCGGGTGCGGCGAACGTGCCGGTCAGATCGGGGGCCGGGGCAGCCTTGTCCCACGCCATCGACACAAAGTCGATGCGCACGGGGCCGCCCGAGGTGGTCTTGATGGTCACCGCCTGGGCCTTGCCCGTCAGTCCGGCGAGGCTGTAGCTTCCTGTCCGTTCATTGCCTTTGTCATATTCGCCCAGCGACACCTTCAGCGTGCCCAGCAGCGAGTCGCCCACCAGCACCTGTGCCTCGCTGGCCGTCCCGGCCGAGATGTTCACCGTCAGCATTCCGGCTGTGGCACCGGCCGGGTTGGAGAGCGTCACCGTCTTGGCCTTGCCGTTGGCGATGGCCTCGGTGTCGAAGAGGTTGCGGCCGCCGTGGTACCAGCTGTAGCCGTCTACCTCGTAGAGCGAGTGGTAGTCGTCGGCCGAGGGATAGAACGATGAAAGGAATGCCGTCTCGTCTACCGTTGCCGGCTCAGCATCGGTCTGTGTGATGAAATAATAGCCGTAGTCGGAATAGGGGTTGCGGGTGCGCCTACTTGCGGCGTTGCTGCTCCAGCTCACCGGGCCCTTGGCATAGAAGAGCCGCTTGCCGCCCACCGTGCATGTGGGCACCTCCTTCAGGTCGTCGAGGGCCTGCAGATCACTGCCCACGAGAGTCTCGTTCTGCAGGTTGCCACCGTAGCCATACATCTTCACCTTGGCCAGGTCGGTGAACCCGGCCTTGCGGATGAGTGCGTCGGTGAGTTGGTAGACGCCCGATGCCGGCACCCGTATCTTGGCCCAGTTGCCCTGTGCCAGCACCGAGTGGTCGGCATAGCGCGATGCCGTCGAACTGGCGCGCGTCATCGGTGCCGCCTTGCTGGAGGCACGGGCCACAGGCGCGGCATCCACGCGCAGCATGAAGCTCACCAGGATCTGGTACCTGCCCTCGCGGTACACCAGCGGGCAGAAGGTCACCTCCAGCGCACCCCGACGGCGGTCGAGGGCCAGACGTTGCGTCACCGTGGGCAGCGACGGCAGGGCAGCGTCCGACAGCCGCCGGTAGTTGGCCACGTCCTGTGCCGTCATGTCGATAAACTCAGGATAGAGGATAGACGCCGTATAGACCGAGTCGGCAAAACTGCCCTGCAGCGGTACCGAGTAGGCAAACTGCGGCAGCACGGAGTCGACCGCCACCTCATCGGAGGTGAGGTTGAAGAACCGCTGCGCCGAGGTCGTCAGACACAGGCACAGGGCTGCGATGAAAACAAAAAAGCGTCTATCTGTCATGAGCATTATTTGCAGTTGAATTCAAGCACCTTGCGGTCTTCGAGCCAGCCTTCCAGATGGTCGTCGATATGCACCGGCCCCACGCCGGCCGGCGTGCCGGTATACAGGATGTCGCCCGTCTTGAGCGTATAAAACTGGCTGATATACGAGATGATTTCGTCCACCTTATAGAGCATGTCGCTCGTGCAGCCTTCCTGCACCGTCTGTCCGTTGATGTCGAGGTGGAAGTGTATGCGCTGGATGTCGAGAAACTTCTCCTTGGGCACCCACTCGCCGATGCATGCCGCACCGTCGAAACCTTTGGCCAGGTCCCACGGCCGTCCGTTCTGCGACAATTTCTTCTGTAGCTCGCGTGCCGTGAAGTCAATGCCCACAGTCACGACGTCGTAGTAGCGCGGCGCAAACCGCACGGGCACGGTCTTGCCCAGCTTGCAGATTCTCACCACCACCTCAGTCTCATACTCTATCCGCCCCATGTGGTTGGGAATGAAGAAAGGCTTGTGGTCCTTCAGCAGTGCCGTGTCGGCCTTCAGGAAAATCACAGGCTCGTCTGTCTTTAATAACGTACCGTGCAACTCTTTATTGTGCATAGCATAATTCATGCCAATCGCAAAAATCTTCATCGCCTTATTATTTTACTCCATTGATTCAATCATACCCATGCAGGCTGTGCTCGACCATCTGAAAACACGTTCTCATGATGCTCACTGGCACAGCCTTATGCAAAGGTAGTGAATACCCGCCGAATCTGTGCCAAGAAACAGGAAAATCAGTCTTTGCCGCCAATTATCGTTGGTATTTGTCGTACAGGCAAGGACAGAGTAAGGACAGCCACGCTGTCATTGTTTCTCATTGTTTTCATCTGTGGCTAGACACCACCCGCCTGGTCACATCTGTCTGACACCTCCCAGAACGAATGCAATGCCCCCCTTGCGGTTCAGTAGAAATATGGTGGGGATACTGCTTTTTCCTATAGCATGTCATACATCCGCATGATACACATGGAATATCCTACCAACAGCTTACTGTTGCTTACCATTCGATAACATTCCCGCAGGTAAGATATTCTAAGATTGGACTCGCTGGCGAGGCCCATGCCCACATTTTGCGATGAGCAGGCAACATATGGCTTAGCCCCACAATTATTCTACTGAGCCCCCATTACGGCACCTTGCAAACCCAAAAAATCTTCCACCCCGCCCTTTGGGCGAAGTGGGAGAGAATATCAGGTGCCGGTTGGCAGACCAGCCTATCGTGCTGGGGTGCGACTTACTTGGCAGCCAGGTAGCGGTCTACCTCGGCGGCCGTCTGCAAGCCGCTGGCCATGGCCCGCGACCTGGAGAATGAGGAGATAAGAACAGCCAAAAAGCTGGGGCAAGAGTACAGAGCCTTCAGATACGCCAATGGAGATACGCGTAAGCAGTT
>JBHAFS010000151.1:0-24521 GCA_041856205.1 Prevotella sp. | reverse complement strand
GGTCGTTGATGCGCGGCGACCGTTTGTTGACCACGAAGGTCACGGTGCGCTGTTGGCCCTTGCAGGTGGGTGTGGCATCGACCATGAGCCGGCGGTTCTCGGCGCGCACCACCGTGCTGCCCCTGCGGCGGGCAGAACCCAGGGTGACGGTCACGCGGTAGTTGCCGTCGGGCACCTTCACCGAGAAATAGAACGGCGTGCCCCGGTGCTGGTCGGGCTGCCGCTGTGTGAGGTCGTAGCCGTAGCCCACGCGGTCGGCGTAGAGCGGTTGCTGACGTGTGAGGTCAATGAAACGGCGCTACGCCAGCAGGATGCCTGCGAGCGAGAGCATCAGCAGGCATGGTCTCAGAGATGTCATAGTCATGGTGTCAACTCAGTTTCTTTGGTTTCTTTGATTTGTTCCGACACCTCCAGCAGATTGAAGCTGTGGTGCATATCTGAATGCAAAGTTACACTTTTTCAAGAACTCAGACATGCACTTGACACATTTTTGTCGCTAAAAACAGCCGCTGTGCTCATCCTCTCCTCACACCTGGGAGTATTGAAAAAAGGAATGGCACATTCCGATAATTTTTTAGCTACCAACTTCATAATTTCACTTTTGTCACTCCATGGCTACCAGTGTGGGCCAGCCGCGCTTCCACTTGATACCCTTGACCACCAGCTGGGGCATGCCCTCCTGTGCGATGCTGTAGCCGTGGCAGAGAAAATAGTCGGCCCAGCGGCGCCCGTTGCTGCCGGGGCGGGGCATGCGGTAGATGGAGCAGTGGCCCGCGGCCTCGAACACCTTGCCGTCGCCGCCGAAGACCATCGTGCCGCCCCCTTCGTCCAGACGGCGGCCTTCACGGTCGAGGTATGGCCCGGCGATATTGCGGCTGCGGCCCACCACCACGTGGTAGTCGCTCTTGAGGCCCTGGCAGCAGTAGTCGTGGCTCACAAAGAGATAGTACCAGCCCTTGCGCCTGAAGATGAACGGTGCCTCGATGGCGTTGGTACCGGCATCTTGCGAGGTGGGGTTCCGGCGCGCCACGGTGCCCGGCAGATGACGGCGGGCGATGGTCACGGGCCGGCTGCCCGGCCGGATATGCAGCGTGGTGTCGAGCGGCACGAGCTGTATGCCGTCCCAGAACGAGCCGTAGGCGAGCCAGGGCTGTTGCTGACGGTCGAAGACAAAGTTGGGGTCGATGGCGTTCCAGTTGTCGCGCCCCCCGCGCGAGGTGATGATGCAGCCCTCGTCGCGCCACGCGCCTGGTCGGTCGAGGCTGTTGGAGGAGGCCAGTCCGATGGCCGAGGTGTTCTTGCCGAAGGTAGAGCACGAGTAGGCCATGTACCAACGGTTGCGGTAGCGCACCACGTCGGGTGCCCACACGTGGGTGTCGAAGCCCGGCACGCTGTCGCGCGTCCAGGCCGGCAGACGGCCTTCGAGTACGCCCCCCTCGGCCACGCGCCAGGAGCGCAGGTCGGTGGAGGTGAGCTCGGTGATATAGTGTCCGGTGCTGAAGACATGATAGGTACCGTTTTCGTAGGCCATCACGGGGTCGTGGACCGACGGAAGGGTGATTGGCGGGTGCACAGTGCCCTCGGCCATGGCCGTGGCCACCCAGAGGCAGGCCACAGCCATGGTAAGCTGTTTGATATGTAGCATGGTGAATGGTGGTTTACTACTTTCTTAGTATTTTCTTGCCGTTGACGATGACGATGCCGCGGTAGCTGTCGCTTACCTGCTGGCCTGTGATGCTGTAGGTGCGGCCATTGGCAGCGGTGGCCTGTGTCTCCACGGCGCGTATGCCCGTGGCGGCATCATACTCCTTGTAGAGCCACACGGGCGGCATGCCCGACAGCGAGCAGGCTGCCGTGATGCAGAGTGCCGGCACCTCTTTATAATAATCCATGTTCTGCACGATCGTCACACCCTGGTAGTCGAGATTGTCGAGCTGGTCGAAGCTCAGCGTGACATACGACGCGCCCTCCTGGCTGAACGCCCACGTGCCCGTCATGTCGCCGGTAATCTTGCCGTCGGCGGTGAGCGTCACGCTCACGGGGCGCTGCTCGTGGGCCTGGCTGAAGGCAGCATCGGCATTACCCGTCGACGACACCTCCTGCTTGTAGGGATGCTGTATGAGCTTGTAGTCGCCCGCCACCTGTGCGGCCGAGAAGAGGCGTGTGGTCTGCACCTGCTTGGTGGTGGTCTGCAGGCCGGTGTAGCGGAAGGGCGCGGTGACGAGCCAGCCCTCGCTGTTGGTGAACAGCTGGTGTACGCGCACCTCGTGACCATAGGTGCCGTCGTCGAACTTCGTGTGGTAGACTACAAAGGCGTTGCCGTCGGCATCGGTGTAGGCCGAATTGTGGCCCTGCGCCCGCTCGCCCTTGGGCATGGAACCCCATCCGGCATAGGCACCCATGAGCTTCTGTCCACGGTCGGTGGCCGAGTTGTTGCCATAGTTCATGAGGTAACGGCTGAAGACGGCACTCGTGCCCTCGCCATCGACGAAGGGCCCGTCGGGACTCTCGCTGCGGAAGACACGCATGACGTAGCCCGCGTTGGGGTTCAGACCGCCGTAGCTCATGAAGAGGTAGTAGTAGTCGCCGATGTGCTGCACGTAGGAGCCCTCGCCCGAGACATAGTAGCCGCCGGCAATCTTCTTGCCGAAGTAAGGGTCGCTCGTGGTGTTGGCATCGGCCTTGTCAGACACCGGCGTAGTGCCGTTCACCAGGTAGGGATAGGTGTGGGTGTAGTCGCGCAGACCGGTCTGGGCGTCGAGCTTGATCTCCCAGATGCCGCCCGACCACGAACCGTAGGTCATGCGCAGCTGTCCTTCCTCGTCGTAGAACACGCAGGGGTCGATGCAGTTGGGCCAATAAGAGCCCCAGCTGCCACCCACATTATAACGGGCGGGCAGCGACGTGGCGCCGGTGGCGAGGGCCAGGTCGGTGTGTTGCCAGTCGTTGGCGGCGACATAGCTGTTGTGGGCATAGGTACCCTGGAAGCCCGAGAAGACGACGGGACCCTGGTAGATATACGGGCCCTCGATGTTGTCGGCAGCGAGGCAGACAATGCTCGAGCACCAGTAGTCGCCGTTGAGCGACATATACATCAGCCACTTGCCCATGGCCTTGTTGTAGATGACATCGGGTGCCCACTGCATGCCCTGCACGGTGTTGCCCTTGTATTGCCAGCCATGGGCGTTGAAGGTGCCGAAGCTGACCTCCTGGCCCAGGTAGTTCTTCACGGTCTTGACGGCATGCGAGGTGTAGGCATCGGCATAGCCCACCTTGTTGCCCGCCACATTGGCAAAGAGCGTGCTGGCATCTGTCTCGCCCCCACCGAAGTAGGTCCAGTTGAGCATGTCGGTCGACCGGGCCGTGGCCAGGTGTGAGCCGAAGACATAATAGTTGTTGCCGGAGACCACGACCGACGGGTCGTGGACAGCCACCTCCTGATAGGTCACGCGGGTGCGGTCGACGGCCTGGGCCGTGGCACAGCCGAGCGAGAGGAGAGCTGCAAGTGCAGTGAGTTGGAGTTGTTTCATCTATCTGTGCGTTTTATTTGAAATGAATGACAGTCCCGCCACGGAGGCTGCACCCGGGCAAGATCAGGTCTTGCCATTGTGCACCCTCCAGGCGGGGCTATCAGCTAGTAAGAATCAGCGACGCTGTGATGCATTCCTTTTGGCGGCTGCGGCACCGGCAACCAGATGGCTGTGGTCGGCCGTGAACGACACGTACAGGTCGGCAGGGTCAATGGTATTGATGCCCAGGTAGTATTGTGTGTAAGTTTTTCCGTCGTTACCGGTGATCACCGCCTGCATGTCGGCAGTGCCGTTGTTGCAGTTGGTGACATAGACCGTCACCTTGGCACCATTCATGGCCAGCAGCCACGATGCCCAGTCGGCCGCACCATTGTTGTCGCGGATAGAGGCGGCATAGCCGTTGCCCCAGCCATAGTTGTCGGCACGCACCACGGCATACTCACCCTTGGCGGCATTGCGCAGGACGCAGACGTAGTTGTCCCAGTTGCCCTTGCCGTCGGTATAGTTGGTGAACGAGAACGAGCGCGTCTCGCCGGCAGGAATCTGCACATCGTCAGAGAAGGCCGACCACCACGGGGTGGTGTTGTCTTCGAGGCCCACGATGGCAGGCGTGAAGGCGGCAACCGTTGTCTTCGACTCCTGCACGGTGACCGTAGTACGGGCTGTCTTGCCGTTGGCCGTGGTGATGGTCACCGAGCGTGTGCCGGCCGATGCCGTCACGGGCGAGAAGGTCAGCTTGGCGTTGTCGATGACAGCCGTCTCGCCGTTGCCATAGGTAGCGGTCACCACCATGCCCGTGGGGTCGAAGGCCAGGGTGCGGTCGCCCAGACCGGCGGTGGCGGCAGAGCTATAATAATAATAGGTGCGGCGCGTGGGCTGCTGGGTCACCTTGATCGACTGGATCTGCTGTGCCACCTTGAACGTGGCACTGGCCACGATGGGTGTGGAGGCGAGCTCGCCCTTGAAGGTCTTGTTGTAGATGGCCACGAGGGTCTTCTCACCCACCTGGTCCATGTCGGGGATGGCCGAGAACAAGAGCTCTGCGGCCGGCACGGTCTTCTGCACGCCTTCCTCGAAGGTCACCACGGCCGACACGTTGGTCATGGCATCGGCAAGCGAGGTGCCGAGGTCTACCTCGTCGGGCACGTTCTGCAGCACCATCGACAGCGGTGCTTTGTCTTCGGCCGAGGTCAGGCCGCCGATGGGCACGATGTTGGTCGAGAGGAAGTCGATGTACGACCCCTCGGGCACGAGGAAGCAGCGGATGTTGGTGTTGGCGGCATCGGTGTTGAGGTTCTTGAGCGCATTGGGCTGCGTGTAGGTCTTGGTCACGGTGCCGTTGGTGATCTTCACCACGAAGGAGTCGCGGCGCGAGCGGTCGACGGTGAGTGTCACCTTGCCGCCCAGCTTCTGCAGGTTGGCATCGGCATTGCTGTCGTCGGGCGAGAGCAGCAGGGTGCTGCCGGTGTACCTGAACGGCAGAACGTTGAAGGTACTGCCCCACTGCGAGTTGTATTTCGCCGTGTCGCCGGTGGCATCGAATCGGATGGCGCCATACTCCTTGTAGTCGGAGGCACCGCGGTCGTTGTCGTTGGTGATGATGAGGGCGAAGTTCTTGTAATAGGTGTTGTCGCCCGGGTTGATGTTCAGGTTGAACTGCGCATTCCACTTCTGGTTCTCACCGATGACATAATACTTGGAGAAGCTCGACCAGAAGCCCGAGGTGAAGTCGGTCTTGCCGATGGTGTACACGTCTTCCTGCATGCCTTCGAGCACCTCTTCCGTGGTGGTCTTGGAGTTGTTGATGGAGTCGATCTTTGATGAGATCCAGTCGGGCGTATCCATGTGGTACAGGTCACCGCCCTCGCAGCCCGTCAGGGTCAGCAGCGCGAGGGCTGCCGAGCCGAGGACGTTAGCTAATTTATTGAGATGTCTCATAATTCGTTTTTAATGATTGATAGGTTTGTTGGTTGTGCTGTTCCCGGCCGCCAGCGAGTGGCTGGCCGGGTGTTGGCGGTGAGGGTTATTTGCTCAGGTCTACCACCGGACGGATGGTCCAGCCTTTCTCCTGGAAGTAGGAAGCGTTGTCGGTGCTGTAGTTGGCCGAGTTGCCCTTGAGGTTGGGGTTCTTGTTGGTCAGCGCCTGCACGATGGGGATAAACTCATGACCGGGCAGATAGGTGTCGAAGGAGCTCTTGAGCTCGGGGTCGATGCCCACCTGGTCGTAGCTCACCGCTTCTTTCACGCGGTGGATGGAACGGCGGAAGGTCTCGTGCTGCTTGAGCTGCAACTGACGGTCGGCGGTATGGAAGAATCCCCAGCGCAGAAGGTCGAAGCCACGGCCAAACTCACAGCCGAACTCCTTGGGACGCTCCACGTTGGCAATCTGCTCGAAGAGCTTGTCGGCAGAGGTGAAGTCGGAGAGCTTCAGGTCGGCCAGTCCGGCGCGGTTGCGCACTTCGTTGATCCAGTCGATGGCCTGCTGGGTGGGTCCGTTGACCTCGTTCTCGCACTCGGCGGCGCGGAGGAGGACGTCAGAGTAGCGCATCATGCGCAGGTTGATACCGTCGTGCAGACCCGTCACGATGCTGCTGTAGAGACCGGTACGCATATTGGTCCACTTGGCAATGGGCAGACCGCCGTAGTTGTTGTTGGTCACCACGGTGTCGGTGGGTGTCATGGTCTCGGTGTAGGCAACGTTGCCCAAGGTCTGGGGATTCGACTCCCAGTCGGCCTCGTAGGTGCCGATGGTCCAGTAGAGACGCGGGTCGAGATGTCCGTCGGTGGTGCGCTCAGCCTTGAAGAGGTTGTAGAGCCACGGCGATGCACTCAGGTCGGCCCAGCCGCCGTATCTGCCAGGACCGTAGTTGCTCTCGATGGCCGAGCCCTGTGTGGCGTTCTTGCTGGTGTTGACAGGTGTCCACTCGTCGTCGGTGCCCTGCGAACCGTAGTCGAGGAACTGCACCTCGAAGAGGCTCTCGGCATTGTTCTCATACTGCGATCCCTCGCGGAAGTTGTCGCCGTAGTTGGCCATGAGCTTGTAGGTGCCATACTTCTTATTGATGATGTCTTTGAGCACGACGAGTGCCTCGCTGTACTTATGGCGTTGCATGAGGGCGCGGGCATAGTAGCCGGCGGCAGCGCCGTTGGTGGCACGACCCTTGGCCCACTCGCCGCCCTTGTCGCGCGAAGGCAGCAGGGTCATGGCCTCGCTGAAGTCTTTCTCCACTTGGTCCATCACCTCGTCGAAGCTGTTGTTAGAGGCATAGAGGCCGTCGAGGGTAGAGTAGGTGCTGTAGTCGGTGATGAGCGGCGGATTCTGGAAGTATCCGGCGAGGTTGTAGTAGGCCAGACCACGCAGGAAGAGCAGCTGCCCCTTGATATCCTTCATGCGGTCTGACAGGGCGCTGTTGTCGTCGCCCGTGCGCGAGAGTCCGAAGTTGCACACGTTGATGGTGTAGTACCACTCGCGCCATACCCACCAGCCGATGTCGCCGGTGACGGGGAGGTTATAGTCGTCGAAGGGCATGTACCATACCTGCGACGAGTTCCACACCTCGTCGCCGCGGGTCACGTCGATGGTGTAGCCCACACGGGCGTAGGAGCCCTCCATGCGGATGTGGTTGTAAGCGGCCACCACGCTCTCCTCCAGGTCGTCGGCGTTGAATCCGAACGTTGCCGAGGTCTGTTCATTGGGGTTCTCCACGTCGAGCTTGCTGTCACAAGAGGCCAGCGTGCCCAGACCGAGGAGCAATGCTAAAGATATATGATGTAGTTTCATAACTATTCTATAATGTGCTATTAAAAATATGTAGGTGATTCTGTTCTTGTCGGCTTACCATGCTGGTTAGAAGCTGAAGTGGAGACCACACATGAAGGTGCGCGGCGTGGGGAATGAACAGAAGTTGTAACCCGGCGTGAACGTGCCTCCGGCATAGTCGACATTGTAGCCGTGGTAGCCAGTGAAGGTGTAGAGGTTCTGTGCCGACACATAGAGGCGCACGTTGGATACATAACCGCCAAACCACTTGTCGGGCATGTTGTAGCCCAGCTCGATGTTGGCAATCTTCCAATAGGCGGCATTCTGGATCATGCGCTCGCTGAAGAGGTCGTTCCAGGCCAGCGTGGCGTTGTTGGCAGCGTATGTGCGGGGCGTGTTGCTGAGATAGGTCGTGCCGTCCTCCGACCAGCGGTTGGCATCGAGCAGGTCTACCGACTTGTTGGCGTAGCCGTAGCTGCCGTGCAGGCTGTTGTAGATATCGTCGGCCACGTGGTAGTTGAGGGCACCGTAGGTCGAGATGTTGAGGTCGAAGTTCTTGTACTCCAGGCGTGCGTTGATACCGAAGTTAAGTTTGGGCAGACCGCTGCCGAGCACCGTCTGGTCGTAAGAGTCGATGACGCCGTCGGGGGTGCCGTCGGGGCCGCTGATGTCCTTATAGAGACAGTCGCCGATGTTGGCACCGCTCTGTGTGGCGTGGTTGTCGAGGTCGGCTTGCGTGCGGGCGATACCCTCATACTCCCAGCCATAGAACTGGCCGATTTCTTGTCCCACATAGGTGGCATAGGCACCGGCGATGTAAGAGTCGGTGCCGAAGCCGAGCGACTTCACGCGGTTGCGCAGGGTGCTGAGGTTGGCACCCACCTCGTACTTGAGCTGGTGGTCGCGGTTGCGGTAGGTGGCCGAGAACTCGAAGCCGCTGTTGTCCATCGTGGCGGCGTTCATGGTCACACTGGTGTTCGACACACCGGCATTCTCGGGCACGGGCACACCGTAAAGCAGGTCTTCCGAGCGGTTGTTGTACCATTCGGCGGTGAGCTCCAGCCGGTTGTTGAACATAGCGATGTCGAGACCGATGTTGGTCGACTTTTTCTTCTCCCAGGCAATGTTCTCGTTGACGAAGGTAGAGATGGCCGAGCCATAGACGATGTTGTTGCCGAAGCTATAGCTCATGTTGTTGCGCTGCATGGTGGCCATATACTGGTATTCGCCGATGTTCTCGTTACCGAGCTCACCATAGCTGGCGCGGAGCTTGAAGAGGTTGACCACGTCGTGGCTGATGGGGAAGAACTTCTCCTTGTCGAAGCGCCAGCCCACAGATACAGAAGGGAAGGTGCCCCAGCGGATGTTCTTCGACAGGCGTGAGCTGCCGTCGCGACGCATGGTGGCCGAGAGGAGGTATTTCTCGTCGTAGTTATAGTTCAGACGGGCGATGTACGAAGCCAAGGCGTGCTTGTACTCGTATGAGTTGGCATCGCGGCTGACACCGTTCTGTATCTGGAGGAAATAAGGCTCCGACAGGTTGTTGGCCCATGCCGTGAGGGTGTTGGTGTGCTCCTCCTCATAGGTCTGACCCACCACGAGGTTGATGTTGTGCTTGGCGATATGACCGTCGTAGGTCAGCGTGTTCTCGATCAGCGCATCCGAATAGTCGCGTGAGCCCTTGGTCAGGCGCTCGTTCGACTTGGCCAGATACACGCGGTTGCTCTGGATCCATGAGGGAATCCAGGTCTCGTCAGAGGCGTGGGTCTTGCTGTATGAGAGGTTGATCTTATAGTTGAGGTGATGGTTCTTGCTGTCCACACCAATCATCTTCAGCAGGTCTACATCGGCCGAGGCGGTACCCACGAAGCGGTCTACAACGGTGTTACGGGTGAGCATATTATTGACCAGCAAGGGGTTGGAGGCAGAGATGTCGCCGTGGATGGTATCGTAATACACGCCGTAGCCATAGGCATCGTACTTATAGTCGCCGGCCGAGCCTACATTCCCGTCGAGCACCCATGTAGAGGGGTCGTAAGCCTTGATGGTGGGCTGCATGAGCAGGGTGCCGCGCAGCACGTTGGTCACGTCGCCGTAAAGACCCTGCACATATTCTGAGGCGTTAGAGATAGCCATGTTGTCCTGGCTGGAATGAGAGTAGACCAGTCCGGTGCGGAACTTGATGAACTTGGTGTCCATGGTGTTGTTCACGCGGGCGGTGTAACGCTCGTAGTTGGGACCGGCACCTTCGATGGTACCTTTCTGGTTGAAATAGTCTAGACCTATATTATAGGTATTATGCGCGCCACCGCCGCTGAGGTTCACGTTGTGGTTCTGACGGATGCCCGTCTTGAACACCTCATCAAACCAGTCGGTGTTGGTATTGTCCTGGAAGTGGTACTTGCCATCCGCACCGAACGCATAGCCGCCGGGGATGGGTGTGTTGGAGTTGGTGCAGGCCTGACCCAGATACTGGCTATACTGGTCGGCATCCATCAGGTCGTAGACATTCTTGGAGATGACATCAGCACCGAAATAGCCTGAGTAGTCGACCTTCAGCGGCTGGTCCTTCATACCGTTCTTGGTGGTGATGATCACCACGCCGTTGGCCGCACGCGAACCGTAGATGGCACCGGCGGCAGCATCCTTCAGCACCTGGATGGTGGCGATGTCGTTGGGAGAGAAGTCGCGGATGGTGGTACCCATGGGCACACCGTCGATGACGTACAGCGGGGCTGTGCTGCCGAAAGAGCCGATACCACGGATGCGCACCGAGGGGTCGGCACCCGGCTGACCGTCGGTGGTGATCTGCACACCCGGCACCTTACCTTCGAGCATGGTAGAGATATTCGAGTTGGAGACCTTCTTGAGCTGCTCGGCATCCACTACCGACACCGAACCCGTGAGGTCGGCCTTCTTCTGCGTACCGTAGCCCACCACCACCACCTGGTCGAGCACGCGGCTGTCGGTCGTGAGGGTGATCTGTTCGATGATGGCACGACCGCGGACGGCAATCTCACGGTCCTTATAGCCCACATAGCTCACCACGAGGGTGGCGTTGGCCGGGGCGTCGATCTTGAAGTTTCCGTCCAGGTCAGACACCGCGCCGCCCTGTTCGCCTTTGATCTTGATGGTAGCACCGGTAAGCGGCTCGCCTTGCTCGTCGACAACCTGACCGCTGACCTTGATGACTTGCTGTGACTGTGTCACCGAAGCCTGCAGTTGCGTAGGATAGGCCGTGAAGCCACCCATGGCACACAAAATCATCATGACTGAGAATAGATGTTTCCTCATTGTTTTTGTCTTTAGGTTATATGTAATACAGTAAATTTGTTATTTGGTCGAAGATAGAGATAAATGGCTGCCCGCCATCGCAGCTGGACATTTTCACCATTGTTCACATTTTCTGCGCCAAAATTAAATAAAGCAAATGTACCCAAGGTGGATAAAAAGTAACAATAGGTGGACAAAATCACTTCATGGTGTTATTTCTCCACTTATTTGCGATTGTCCACAGTCAGCGCCACGATTGTACACTACAAGCAGAGTATCCACTACTTCACTTATTATAGCTCCAAAGAGTCTATGGGGCATTGAATGGCACAGGTGGAAAACAGCCATCTTTTTGCATTACTTCTTAAAATAATTAGGATTTAGAAACACTACTTACAAGATTTTTGCTTAAATTTGGAGGTGTCAATACATCTATCGGGAAAAGGCAGTGGTAACGACCAATCGTCTTGCCGTATGATGTACGCTTTAAAAACAAACCCACCAAGTTACCAATGAACGAACAAAATCTATTAGTCGTTACCTTCAAAGATGAAATCAAGCCGCAGGAATTACCTCTTCTCCGTGGTGCAATCATTCATTCTATGGACAAGGAAAGCACTTTATTCCATAACCATGTAGAAAATGACAAACTCCGTTATTCCTATCCGCTGATTCAATACAAATCGGTGCAACGCCATCCTGCTGTGGTATGTCTGAATGAGGGCACAGAAGCCATTGGCGAGTTTTTCTCGGCTGAGCCCAAAAAACTAATGCTCGGACATCGCCTTCTACAGTTGGAAGTCGATCATATTGATGCCAGCATATTCGAAATCAAGATGACCGACCAGATGGTGAGCTACTCCATCCGGCAGTGGTTGCCACTCAATCAAAACAACTACAAAGCTTATCGGTCGATGGAAAGCCTGGCAGAGAAGGTGGCCTTCCTGCAAAGCATGCTAACCGCCAATATCCTTTCGTTCCTCAAAGGCATGGACATCCGTCTGGACAGTAAGCTCGAAGTAAGGATCATCAGGCTACAGCCCCTGCACCATATCATCTTCAAAGGTATCAGGATGATGGCTTTCAATGCCACATTCAAGACCAACATCACTTTGCCAAGTTATATCGGGCTGGGCAAGGGTGCCAGCCTGGGCTATGGCACCTTATATCAGCTACGTCAACATGAAAGTAATGACAAATTATCAACCAACGAACAATAATCTATGTCAAAAGTACTCATTTCATTTCTCGGCACATCCCGGCCGAATAACAGGCAGTACAACAAGGCCACTTACGCGTTTGATGATGGAACGACACGCACCACATCATTCATTGCCGAAGCATTGGCAGAATATCATCATGTTGACAAGATAATACTGATAGGTACGGCTAAATCGATGTGGGAGGAGGTGTATTATGTTTTTGCAGAGAAAAATAACTGCCTAAAAGAAGAAATATACGATGAGATTGCCCACGCCTGCACTGCAGCCAACCATACCACCGCTTTGTCTATCCCACACACTGATGCCATTGAGGAAGTACTTGGCAAGGGCTCCAAAATCATGCTCATCAAATATGGGCTAAATTCAGACGAGATTGAGTTTAATGCTTCGCAGATTCTCTCCATTGAGGATTATCTCAGCAATGGCGATCAGATTATCGTTGACATCACCCATTCCTTTCGCTCTCTGCCGATGTTGCTTATGAACGCGCTGATTTATCTGCAGAATGTCAGTCGCAAGAACCTCACCATTGAGCGTGTCACCTACGGCATGCTCGATGTCACCACGGAAATGGGCGGCAAGACACCGGTGGTAGACCTCAGCAACCTGCTGAAGATGAGCGACTGGATAGCAGGAGCTTACGCCTTTGCGCAGTTCGGCAATGCCTACAAGATATCCGAGCTGATGGAAGACGAGGACAAGAGTGTGGCAGAAAGGCTGAGACAATTCTCCGACATCCTCAACCTCAACCACATCGCATTGGTCAAGAGCGAGACAAGCAACCTCTCTGCCATCAAGACCAAGAAATATGCCTCTAAGATACCAGAGATGATCCTTACGCCCATCGTCAGAGACTTTCTCGACAACTTCTCATCAGCCAAGACACACGGTGCCTTCCAGTTTCAGCTGGCCAAATGGCAATTTGAGCACCACAACTATTGTGCCGCGTACATCACCCTGCAGGAGGCCATCATCACCTACGTATGCGAACAGAAAGGACTCGACCACGCAGACTACTATACCCGAGAAGACGTGAAAAAAGCACTCAAAGATCCACCCTATGACACCTTGAGCACTATATACAAGAAAATCAAGAAAACAAGGAACTCATTGGCGCACAACATCAGGTCTGAGAGCAACTCCACAAACATGATCAGCAGCCTGCGTGACTATATACAGCAACTCAAAGATATCATCAAATAACATGGCAAATCATATCAGAAACGACATTTATCTTGCTGCACTATTGCATTGCATAGCAGAAGACAACGAGACAGATGGGCTAAATGCCCTTATCAGCTCCTATCTCGCCCCAAAGATAAGCGAAGATGCATCCATCAAAAAGGACATCATGTTAGCTGCCCAGTTATCGGCAGGTGTCAATGCCGACGCCTCTCCCCTCGAAAACCGCAGCTGGACAGCCGCAACGTCACGGCTGAAGGCCCTGACAGCGACCATCGGCACTGGGAATACTGGGGACTACTTTCTTCCAGACAAACCTCTCACCCTCAGCAAGGACAGTTTTCCCAAGACAAGTTTTGACCGGAAGCCTGACTATGCAGCCCTGAAAGAAGCCTTTGCCAAAGAATTACATGGGCTGGAGGGAAAGAGTACCGCTGCCTTCACCGACTCGATGCTCTATCTGCTGGAACGCTATGCAACTCACGTTCCTGCCTTTACAGACGGCAACGACGACATCTCCCTGTTCGACCACGCCAAAACCACGGCTGCTTTGGCACGCTGCCTTTATGACTGGCGACAAGAGGGCGACACCAATGCTGCGCCGTTCCTGCTGGTGGGCGCCGACTTCAGCGGCATTCAGGGATATATCTACCAGATTATCTCTAAATATGCTGCGAAGAGCCTGAAGGGGCGTTCGTTCTATCTCCGTCTGCTTTCCGACTCAGTTGTGAGATTTCTACTCGACAAGCTCGGCCTATGCCGGGCAAACATTGTCTACAACTCTGGCGGTGGCTTTTACCTCCTAGCCCCAAACACCGTTGCCACAAGGCAGGTGCTGGAGGAGTGCAGGGAACATATCGAACGGATGTTTCTCAAGGCACACGGCATTGCCCTGTACCTCGCTCTTGACAGTGTAGAGCTCTCGGCAGACGACCTCTGCCTCCAGGATGAGGAACACAGCCTCTCACGGGCGTGGACACAGCTATTCAGCAAGAGGGATCAGGTCAAGCAGAGTAAGTTCTCCAACGTGCTGCAATCAGACTATGCTAGATTCTTTGAGCCTAGTACGAGAACAGCACCGAAGTTTGATGCCGTCACCGGAGAGGAATTTGAAGACTCAACCTCTGGTAAGAATGATGACGGCCGTCTCATTGCTTTGTCACGCCTCAACGCCGAGCAGCAACAGTTGGGTGCCGCGTTGAAGAACGCAGAAGCCATTGTCATATCCGGAAGTGCTGTCGCGTCACTATCCCCGGATGCCTTCCATATAGAACCTGCCGATCTGGGAACACACTACTATTTCGTCAGTACAGAGCACTTGCGCAGGCACGCCCAGGAACTGGGCCATAGCACCATCGTGATGCTGAACGAAGAGGCTGAAACATCTGTCGGCATCCAACAGAACACAGGCATGGAGACCGCTGTAGGCTTCGGTTATTATGGTGGCAACCAAAATAACGGCAAGACGTTCGACCAGTTGTGCAATTTCGGCCAGAGAGAATTCACGCGCCTAGGTGTGCTCCGCATGGACGTAGACAATCTGGGGAAAATCTTCCAGCAAGGGCTCCCGGCATGTAAGGCCTCCCTCAGCAGGTTTGCCGCGATGAGCAGGCTTTTCGACTATTTCTTCTCCGGCTATCTCAACACCATCTACCACGACCTTGCTCCCGAACATAGTCAGATTATCTACAGTGGAGGGGACGACCTGTTCATTGTGGGCAGTTGGGATGTGATGATCGACATAGCAGAGCGAATACGGAGAGATTTCGGCGAGTTTACGTGTCATAACCCGGCATTCTCCATTTCCGGCGGCATTGCCATAGTGACGGCTAAGCACCCCATCATGAACGCGTCGAAGGAAAGCGAGAAAGAAGAAGAGAATGCCAAGAGCCATGGTACGGAGAAAAATGCTGTATCGTTCATGGGCATGGCCCTCAACTGGAACACGGAATATCCTGCCGTGAAAAAGCTGAAAGACACCATTGTCAAGATGATTGGTGAGGAAAATATCAATAAGTCGTTCATCACAAAGATACAGCAGTTGAAAGAGCAGGCCTGTATCCTGACGAAGATGAACGGAACGACACCAGTCCATCAGGTTACCAACATGCGGGCTTACTGGCTGCTGGCCTATACCATGAAGCGAATGTTGCTGCGTGGAGCAGATAATGAGGCAAAGGATTTCGTTAATCAATGCATCAACGAGATTTGCGCTTTCAGGGGAAAAATAGGCGGCAATCCCGTCACTACAACATACCACCCCTTTGAGCTCTGGGCCTTTGCAGCCCGATGGGCAGAACTTGAATTAAGAACCAATCAATCCATATAAATATGCAAGACTATTCAAATTTCAGAGGGAACAGAAACAACAGCACAACACGCAGCCCTCAAAAAGACAAACAGCCGGTTGACTTAACGGTCAGAGACAAGAACGGAACTGTCATGAATTTCAAAACCAGCTGGATTACCGATGGTGCCGACCAGGAGATGGTCGACTACACCGATGAGGCCGGCAAGCGAATGAAGAATGGCAACCTTACGGCATCCCAAATCCGAAACATCTATGGTGAGATCAAGCGAATCCAGATTGGAGGATACGAGAAGAACAAGGCCTCATTTCTCTTGTTACAACCCAAGCTCGCATATATCGTTGGCAGGACTGAGGCGAAGAGCAGGGGAAATAGTGAAGGCATCAGAGTGTACCAGGACATCTTCATCAAGGCGGCCAAACTGGTGAACGATGAAAAGTCCTATCAAAATTTCTGTAATCTCATGGAGGCACTTGTAGCTTATCACAAGTACTATGGGGGAAAAGACTGACAACAAATACATCTTACATCATTAATTTCAGAAACTATGGCAAAGTTAATCAAAAAAATAGTTTTCACCGGTAAAATCGTACTGAAGACCGGTCTTCATATCGGTGGTTCAAACACGGCTTTGAACATTGGCGGTCCAGACAACTATGTTGTACGCAATCCTCTGAACAACCTGCCTTATATCCCCGGCAGCTCATTGAAAGGCAAGCTACGCTCGCTCTCCGAACTATATAATAATGAGTTTAGCGATAAAGGTGGGCCAAGCAGGGATCCACAATCCAAGGCTGGCCGCCTCTTCGGCACATCTGCCGACAACAACTCCGGTCATGCCTCCCGGCTGATTGTCAGGGATGCAGAACTGGATGTGAGCGACGAAGCTTTCTTCCGCAACACCGAACTGCCTTACACAGAGGCCAAAACCGAGGCCGACATCAACCGCATCACATCAAAGGCAAACCCGCGCACGTTTGAGCGTGTGCCTGCCGGGGCAAAATTCAACTACGAGATGGTGCTGAACATCTTTGAGGGGGAAGACGAGAACAAACTCAAGGCAACGCTCACACAGGCCAAGAAACTTCTGGAAGACGACTATCTGGGCGGCAACGGCTCACGTGGCTATGGCAAGATAGCATTTGAGGAGGAACAAGAGGAAGAAAGGAAATATTAGCCATGCCTATATTCACACGTATCACCTTATATAATATGTCACCCTTCCATATCGGTCGGGGGACAGACTATTATGACCTGTCGGCACCGAGCCTCTCGTCCGACATGCTGTCGGCCGCCTTGGCTGCCATGAGGGCCATGGAAGGGAGGCATGCCGACCTCGATGCATTCTTGCAGTCGTTTGCTCTCTCAGCGGCCTTTCCCTATGCGCAGGGACATTACTTCCTGCCACGCCTCACCGGCCGGCTCAAGGTGGAGGTAGCAGGTACAGACGAGGCTGCTTGCAGGAAACAACTCAAGCGCATCAGGTTTGTTGAGCAGAGCCTATGGATGCGAATAGCCTCTGATACCCAGACCGTCAAGATTGACCAAGGGCAAATTTGCGGTCATTTTCTCTTGTCCAGCGATGACACAAACTTCCGCCCACCTGTCTACACCACGACCATGCAAAGGGTGAGTGTTCCAAGAAATGAGACAGAAGATACAGAGCCATTCTTCTTTCAATGGAACTTCGTAAAGCCGGATGCCGGGCTCTACTGCCTATTGCAATGTGATGAGCAACAGGTGGAAGAGATTGTCAGTCTGTTTACTGAACTGGGAAAGACCGGCATCGGCTCAGACAAGAACGTGGGTGGCGGACATTTCAAGGTCAAAGCCGAGACCCTCGACATACCACATGCTACTGATGCAAATGGCCAAGTATTGCTCTCCACCTATATTCCCACCTCAGAGGAGCTGAACCGGCTGGAGCTTCCACGCTCGCGCTATGAACTTAACAAAATTGGAGGATTCATGGCAGGGAGCAGCGAGGAGACGTTCAGGCACCTGCATAGGAGGTCAATCTATGCGTTCTGTCCAGGATCTGTCTTTGCCACGACGTCATCATTGCAAGGACGCGTCGTAAACCTGGCACCGGCGTGGAACGATAAACGTATGCACCCGGTATGGAGGAGCGGACGAGCACTTTCCATCAACATCAAACTATCATGATATGACGAAGATAAAAATGAAAACGCTTACGTCAGTCCATGTGGGGTCTGGCAACGCCCTGTACGAGGGGCAGGACTTTGTGATCGACAAGAGCGACTATGTTCATGTCATCGACGTGAACAAGATGGGCAATCTCATCGACCCCAGATTTGTAGACACCTGGGTGTCGATGATCAATGATGGTCAAGCCATTGGAGACATCATGCAACGCTTCGCCCCTGGTGTGCCTCTCGACCAGTATTCAAAATACAGAATCGAGAACTTCGCCACGAATGTCAGACCTCGCGAAGCCATGAAAGAGCTCATACGCGACGGACGCGGCATACCTTATATCCCCGGTAGCTCCATCAAGGGTGCCATACGCACTGCCATACTGGCTACGCTGGCGGCGGAATCGGCCGATGCCATCAAGACTTACAATTACAAGACGTTTGAGGAACTGTCGTTTGGCGGTTCACCCAACGCCTCCGTTTTCAGGTTCTTGCAGGTAGGGGACGCTTTTCTCGAGGGTAATATGAGCGTTATAGCCACAAGGATAGGGTGTCTGAACATCAGAAAGAGCTATGACGACCTACACGACGGCAAGATCAACCAGCTCATGGAGGTTGTACGCGAGTCGGAAAGTGCATCCTTCGAGATGAAGCTGGACACCAGCCGGTATCTTCAAGTGAAAGAACGCTACCAGGAGTTGACTAATCTTCCCCCATGTATGTCAACCTTGCCGGCATTGTTCAAGACCATCAACGCGCACACCGAGAAACTTGTAAAAGAAGAAATCGATTTTTGGACAGGCATCGACAAGGACGGCGCTGACCAGTATGTCGACAACCTGAAAGAAATCTTGAGTGCCACGGCCTCCTGCTCCGAAGGCAAGAGCTGTGTACTTCGCATAGGGGCAGGGGCAGGCTGGCGATTCACCACTGGCGCATGGACGGAGCAATTCGACTTCTTCGAGGAAAAAGTGGTGACTCAAAGCCGAAGGCAGGCTAACAAGTACTTAGAATACCCCTTCCCAAAGACCCGCCGCACCGATGGCCCGGAAGACCTGCTCTTGGGGTTTGTAACATTAAACATCATCTCGTAAGTTATGGCAAGAAAAGTATTTGTTTCTGTTTTGGGAGCCACCAATTACGGTGCGTGCGAATACATCAAGGACGGACTGTCGTATGGCACCACACGTTTCATCCAGGTATCAACCTTGCGAATGCTCACCTCGAGCGGCACATGGAGTCATGACCACGATGTGGCATATTTCCTGCTGACCGAACAAGCTGAAAAGATGAACTGGGTGGACGAAGGACAGCTCGACAGAGTGACAAGCAAGCCCATCAAGGGTATCAAAGGTCTGCAAAACAGTCTCCTTGACCTGGAGCAGGAGACGGGTAAGGTGCGTTTCCCACGAATAGAGGCCATCAGTCGCCTGCCTATGGGCAACAACGAACAAGAGATATGGACGATCTTCAACCAGGTCTTCAACCGACTTGAAGATGGCGACGAACTCTATTTCGACCTGACGCACGGGTTCCGCTATCTCCCCATGCTCATCCTGGTGCTTGGCAACTATTCCAAATTCCTCAAGCAGGCAACGGTAAAGGGCATCACCTATGGTAACTATGAGTCGCGAAATGCTCAGAATCAGGCACCTATCGTCGACCTGCTGCCACTGTCACAACTACAAGACTGGACCTTTGCCGCCGGGCAATTCCTTGAGAGTGGGCATGTCAAACGGCTCGTGTCGCTGTGCCAATCGAGCTATGCCCCGATACTGAAAAACACACGCGGGCAGGACGAGGCGGCACGGCAACTGCGCACATTCTCCGAGGCGCTCGACAAGGTCATGTCCGATTTCCAGACTTGTCGTGGCATGGCGGTCATCAACGCCTCAAACCTGAAACGGGTCATCAGTACTGCCACCATTCTCAACACCACATTCATTTCGGCCTTCAACCCGATTTTCGACAAGATCAAGGCATCGCTGAACGATTTTGATGTCCAGCCCAACATTCGGAATGCCATCGTCGCTGCACGCTGGTGCTATGAGAAAGGCATGTACCAGCAGTCGGCAACTTTCCTGCAAGAGGCCATCGTCTCTTTCTTCTGTAACCAACATGGCATACGCATCGATGACGAGGATGCCCGCGAGGTGGTCAATGGTGCTATCAACATCAAGGCTTGGAATATCGCTGAAGACAAATGGAGAGGCGACAAAATGATGATAAGAAAGCTGATTGAAGACTGTATGATGACCAACCAGCTGGCAAACGACTTTGACAACCTGACCACCGTCCGCAACGACATCAACCACTCTGGAATGAGAAGCAAGCGAATACCCATGGAGTATTCGGGGATTGTCAAGAATATCAAGAAGTGTATCGACGGTATAGACGACAGCATCTTCTCGGTATCGCTACCCGACAGTGCCAAAGAGAAGGTTCTTGTAAATTTCTCAAATCATCCCTATAATCAATGGTCTGAAGCACAGCGAGGAGCGGCTGCCACATACGGCAAGGTGACAGATATGCCTTTTCCTGCCATCGACCCCAATGACGAATTTCCCGCTTTGATGGCACTCGTGGACAAATACACAGAAGATTTCTCTGCCCTGGCCAACGAACATGACGTGACGGTACACGTCATGGGAGAGATGACGTTTACCTTTTCCTTTGTCAACCGGATGAAAGAGATAGGCATACCCTGCGTAGCATCTACCACCAAAAGGGTTGTCACCAGTCAACCCGATGGATCTAAGAACTCGGTATTCGAGTTTGTCAGATTCAGATCTTATGAATAATTCTGAGAACATACAGCTCACGACGAGCCGACAAAGGGGGCATTTGCTTCACCGGCTTCATCAAATGCCCCTTCACCATCATTAATACAACTATCAACAATACACTTAGAACTTCATGGAACTTGTACTAAATACATACGGTGTTTCTCTGAACAGAGACAACGAAGGATTTGTAATCACTTCCAAGGACGGCAAACAGCGCATACCCACAGTGGGCATCACTTCCATTCAGATTGGACAAGGGGCGCAAATCACAAGCGATGCGGTGTTTCTTGCCATTGAAAATGAAATTGAAGTGTTGTTTGCCGACAAGACCGGAAAACCCATAGGAAGGATATGGAGCCCCCGCTTTGGCTCTATATCCACCATACGAAAAGGCCAGACCAACTTCTCGTTTTCACACTCCGCTGTCGACTGGATTAAGGAAGTCATCTTGAAGAAGATAGAAAATCAGCAAGCACTCATCCTGATGATGACAACTACCAATGCCACAGAACAACAGCTGGTAGACAAAACCATCAACCGCCTAGAGGATTATCGTACCAAAATCAAGAACCTTGATGGAGAGATTGTTCACGACATCGCACCTACCTTGCGAGGATGGGAAGGAGTGTCCTCGAAAATCTACTTTCAAACCCTCAATAGCTTCATCCACGAAGCATACAGATTTGAGGCCAGAAGCCAACATCCTGCCAAAGACATCGTCAACGCACTATTGAACTATGGCTACGGCCTGCTTTATGGAAAGATAGAAGGCGCACTGATCAAAGCGGGCATCGATCCCTACATCGGCATCATGCATCGTGACAACTACAACAGGCCCGTGCTGGTTTATGACATTATCGAGATGTATCGTATATGGATCGACTACGTGGTCTACAGCCTCGTCATGCAGAAAGTCATCACCGATGAGTATTATTCCATACATGATGACGGCTCCTACTGGCTTGAAGCATTAGGCAGGAGAGTGCTCATACAGTCGGTGAACGACTACCTGGAAGAAAAGCAAGACTATCAGGGAACCATCATGAGCCGATTCTGCCAGATATCCAACTATGCTCAACAATTAGCTCAAAAATTCAAGAAATATGAGTAGTCAGACCATCTATGCGGGTAAGTCGGTGACTAGTACCACCGAACGACTGATAAAAGTGAGTATTGAGTATATCTACCATTCGCTCACTAATCCCAAAGAAAGCTTGGAAACGGCAGTGAGAACGCTGCGAATCGTGAGAAACGTTGATCGCAAACGATATGCAGCTTTAAAGCGGTCACTACCTTATCTTGTTTGCGGAACCTTCAACCCGCCATTCCGCAAGAAGGAAAACTTCGCTTTTACCGAGTACTTTATTATCGATATCGACAACTTATCGCAAAAATCGCTCAATCCTGAGACGCTGAAAAGACGGCTGGTTCAAGACGAAAGGGTGCTGTTGGCTTTCGTTTCGCCAGGAAACGATGGCCTCAAACTACTGTTCAAACTGGATGAGCGCTGTTACGATGCCGGCAAGTATTCGTTGTTCTATAAGCTGTTCGTCAGGAGGTTCTCCGAGCTATACCACCTCGACCAGTTGGTCGACCCGTGTACCTCCGACGTGAGTCGTGCTTGTTTCATGAGTGTTGACCCACAGGCCTATTATAACCCTGACGCAACCAGCGTGCGGATGGCTGACTTTGTAGACTTTGAAAACCCACTGGAAGCCTTCAACCTAAAGAGCCTGGAAGAGAAAAAGGAAAAGCAAGAGAAAACAAAAGTGAAAGAACAACAATCTGCAGAGGACGGACCTGACGAAGAGGCTATCCAACATATCAAGGAAATACTCAAAGTCAGAAATGTCAAAGTCAAAGAGAAGCAGATTTTCGTCCCCCAGCAACTCAACGAAATTATCGATGACCTGAAAAAATATATCCTCGATACAGGGATTGTTGTGACAGAAGTCACCAATATCAATTATGGCAAGAAAATCAAGATGCAGGTTGGAAGGCTGGTATCCGAAATCAACCTCTTTTTTGGCAAGAGAGGATACACTGTCGTCATTTCCCCAAGATCAGGCACCGCCCCTGATCTTAATCAGACTTGTGCAGATCTCATCAATAGTTTCTTCACAACTAACGTAATTGGAGAATGAGAAAAAAGAAAGAACCGATAAACCACCTGGATGCCATAAGAAAAATCAGACATTCGGGATTGTCTGGAAGTCCGTCACCCAACCGCATAACGGGCTACTTGGAAACCATGCCATCTATACAGAGCAGAGTGGATTTTATTTTGGGACTTGTCAATCATCATCATCGTAAAGCTACAGATATGTTGTTTTTTGTCATGTACGACATCGAGGATAATAAGGTCAGACGATACATTGCCAAGTATTTGGAGCAGCAAGGATGCCTCCGTGTTCAGAAATCCATATTTCTTGCTGACTTGGACATTCAAAAGTTCAACGAAATCAAGTCAGACCTCAAAGAAGTTCAACAAGTCTACGACAACGAAGACAGCATCCTCGTCGTCCCCATATCCTCCGACTATCTCAAATCAATGAGTATTATAGGAAAAAACATCAGTATTGAAGTAATCACCAGAAGTAAGAATACATTGTTCTTCTAATCGTTAGTTAAAAAGCTTAACAAATAAGGAATTTCAGAACAAAAGCCGTAATTTTGCAAACTCAAAATTCGCCCCACTTTTTAGTGCCGTTTGTTGAAAATATAGAAAATATTGGGGTGCAATGCCGATAATGACTGGGATTAAAGATTTTGCCCTCACAAGAGACATCCATTACAACAAGGATTAAGACGGAAGAAGGTTTGCGCCATTTCCTTAAAGACAAGCCCTCACAAGAGACATCCATTACAACAAGGATTAAGACTAACGCTTGGCATCCTTGTCAACCTTGATACCATAGGCCTCACAAGAGACATCCATTACAACAAGGATTAAGACCATAGCTTGCTCCTTCATCATGTCATCTATCAGGTCCTCACAAGAGACATCCATTACAACAAGGATTAAGACCCGAACTCATACTCCCCATTACTCAACCCATTGTTCTCACAAGAGACATCCATTACAACAAGGATTAAGACCAGTGAGAGGATGCCACACCGCATGGATAGTATGCTCACAAGAGACATCCATTACAACAAGGATTAAGACAAATAATACCTATCTGCGCTTGGGGAGGTCACATGCTCACAAGAGACATCCATTACAACAAGGATTAAGACAAATTGTGCCATGTTACGATTGTCGACAACAACGGCGGTCTCACAAGAGACATCCATTACAACAAGGATTAAGACTAGTGGCGAAAACAATGGTGACGATGACGTGTTCTCACAAGAGACATCCATTACAACAAGGATTAAGACACTACTCGTAAGAGTAGTAAGAAGTGATAACACGTCTCACAAGAGACATCCATTACAACAAGGATTAAGACGTAAATATCCCCATTCTTGAACTCTATTTTCTTTTCTCACAAGAGACATCCATTACAACAAGGATTAAGACAAAAAGACCACTTTCACAACATACATTTTTCCAATCTCACAAGAGACATCCATTACAACAAGGATTAAGACTGTTAAAAGTGTTAAACGTTGAGTTGTGGACATTGACCCTCACAAGAGACATCCATTACAACAAGGATTAAGACTCTGTGAAAGTGGCCGATACTCTTGCCAGACCCTCTCACAAGAGACATCCATTACAACAAGGATTAAGACTCAAATTTAATTCCAAGGTAAGGACGAGCTGCACCTCACAAGAGACATCCATTACAACAAGGATTAAGACCTTGTGCCACATACGTGTGATAGGGCCTACTTTCTCACAAGAGACATCCATTACAACAAGGATTAAGACTTACAGATGAGGCTGGTAAGCCTGTAGGCGACCCCTCACAAGAGACATCCATTACAACAAGGATTAAGACTGAAGAAACGGTCACTCTTGGCATCGGCTTCGAGGAACTCACAAGAGACATCCATTACAACAAGGATTAAGACTCAATGCTTCTGTCCAAAGCGTTTACAAACTCTTCTCACAAGAGACATCCATTACAACAAGGATTAAGACGAAAGGCATTGAGATGACGCCCGAAGAGTTTCTCTCACAAGAGACATCCATTACAACAAGGATTAAGACCTAACTAAAGTTTCCCACCCTTTATTTTATGGGGCTTTCGCGCTGAGTACTCTTCGAAATCCCCCATAAATAGTAGCTTTTAACTTTTACATAAAATTTGTTTATGCTTCATGCTGAGATAACTGCCTGTTCATCAGAGC
>JBHAFS010000150.1:0-6815 GCA_041856205.1 Prevotella sp. | reverse complement strand
GTGGGGTAAGGGGATGAAATGCTCTGTCACGAAAAATACGACACCATCATGACAGCCAAAGCCAACAAAATGATGGTTATGAGCCAAACTGGCATTTTATCGCAACAGTTGCGGATTTGAGGGTTATTAGGTACCCGTTGGCGGAATCAAATAGTTAATAAATTGATGTTCAAAAAGTTACGCATATCTCCGGTTTTAGTAACTTAGCGATGAGAAAATCATTAAGTCCAAATCTTCGTATGCACAACCTACTTACAAAGTTCGCCAAAATTCTTGGTATCTGCAAACAATTTTCTGATAATCTTGTCAACGAGCGAAAAAATATCCCACGTCGTTGACCGATCCCCAATTTCTCGGATCTGAAGTCGTGGCATTGTCCCTTGCAACAGAGGCGGAAAGCATTGTTAGTGAGAACCGGATTTGTGGCATGGTGGCAGACAAGCATAGGCCACAGAAAATGTCGTTTCAGCAAAGTGGGCTTTGACGTTTCACGTAACTACCGGCGTGGCTTTTCCTTGTAACTTTGCACCATCAAAACAATAGAAGTTATTATTCAACCCCAATATCTTCGGGCTCTGTTGACCGAAATGGGGAAAAGAAAGGAAACAAATGATGTTGAACGAAATCAATTGGCCCAAGGAATATCTTCCCGGCACCACCGACAACTTTGCCAGCAATGAAGTGATTGTCAAAGACCTGACCGTAACTGACGTATGGCCCTATCTCACCCATGCCACCGTGTGGGAGAAGTATTACGCCAACTCCTCCGACGCACGTTATAAGGAGGAGGGCAAAGACAAGCTCTATGCCCATGCCCCCTTCTTCTTCAAGACCTTCGGATTCCCGATAGATGCTGAGGTGGTGGAGTTTGAGGAGCCCCGTGACGGCATTGCACGCATCAGCTGGCACGGACGGGCCGAGGGCGATGCCGACCATCGTCTGGATGTCATCCATGCCTGGCTGTTGGAAGAACTGCCCGGCAACCGCCTGCGCATTCTCACCCAAGAGAGTCAGATCGGCAAGCCGGCGGCAGACATGGCAGGCACCAACACGATGATTGACGGTCATCAGGCCTGGCTCAATGGACTGGTGAAGGCCGCCAAGGAGAAAATGGCGCTATAAAAGACCTTAAAGTCTCGGGGCAACCAGACATTGCCCGAAACTTTTCATTATCTTTGCAATGATAATCAATCTTTTTAGAGATATGGAGCTCAAGGATGATATCAGCGTGAGCAGCTATATGGACACGTTCTTTCTCTGCCATGTGGGCAGCGACAAGCTCTGCGAGAAGATGGTGCAGGAGCACACGCTCTTCCACCTGATCTCGGGAGAGATGGACGTGCAGACGCCCGAGGGCGTTGTGCGGCTGAAGAAAGGCGACACGTGTTTTCTCCGTCGAAACCATCGGGTGGACAAGGAGAAAAGACCGGCAGGTGGTGAGGCATTCAACGGCATCTTCCTGCATCTCAATGTGGAATTCCTGAAGCAGATAAAGGATGAATCGCGCATTGCCGTCCCCTCAGAGATGGGAAGACGCTCAGCCCGCAAGAATGTCTTCATGCTCCCACGCCATCCGTTCATGGAAGGGTTCTTCCATTCTCTGGTGTCGTATTTCAGCGCCGACCAGTATCCGTCAAAGGAACTGTTGAACAGTAAGCTGCGCGAAGCTGTCTTTGTGCTGTTACAGCTCTCTCCCAACCTTATTCCCGTGCTCTTTGATTTTGCGGCACCCTACAAGATAGACCTTCACGATTTCATGGAGGAGAACTTCCGCAGCAATCTCACGGTGGAACAGTTTGCCCATTTCGCCGGCCGCTCGTTGACCAGTTTCAAGCACGACTTCAACGACATCTTCCATCTCACACCCCAGCGCTGGCTCTCACGTCGGCGGCTGCAGGAGGCTCGCCGACTGATGGAAGAAGGAGCGAGGGCCAATGACATCTATCTGAAGGTGGGTTTCAAGAATCTCAGCCATTTCTCTACGGCGCTCAAGAAAGAATACGGCATTCCGCCTTCAAAACTCAAGATAGGATGATCCTGTCTTGCAGAACGCCATTATTATAATTGCTTATGAACCAGAAGAAACTAAGATACGGTGTCATTGGCACCGGAGCCATTGGTGGCTACTACGGTGGCAAGCTGGCCCATCATGGGCTGGATGTGCATTTCCTTTTTCACAGCGACTATGACCATGTGGTGGAACACGGCCTGCAGGTGGACTCTTGCGACTGCTCGTTCCATCTCGACCACGTCAACGCCTATCACCGTGCCGCAGACATGCCGGCGTGCGACGTGGTGCTGGTGTCGCTCAAGTCGGTCAACAATGGTCTGCTCGCCCAGCTCCTTCCGCCATTGCTGAAGCCCGACACGCTCGTGGTACTCATCCAGAACGGCATCGGCGTGGAAGAAGACGTACAGAAGATGATGCCAGACCTACGGCTCGCCGCCGGACTGGCCTATATCTGCGCAGCCAAGACCGAGCCGGGACGGGTAGACCACCAATGCTATGGGCGCATCAGCCTCGGCAACTATTCGTGTCCCGACGAGGAACGCCTGACGTCTGTGGCGGACGATTTCGTAGCTGCCGGCATCAAGGCCAATGTGGTGGAATACCGCGAGGCCAGATGGAAGAAGGCGGTGTGGAACATGACCTACAACGGCATGAGCGTGGTGCTCAATGCCCAGACCGACCAACTGATGGAGAATGAAGATACCGAACGACTGATCCACCAGCAGATGCTGGAGATCATCCATGCGGCACAGGCGGTGGGCGTGAGCAATATCAACGACGACTATGCAGAGGCGATGCTCTCCATGACGCATAAGATGGAGCCTTACTCGCCGAGCATGAAACTCGACTACGACTTCCACCGCCCCATGGAAATCAACTATCTCTATACGCGGCCCATTGAGGAGGCACGACGTGCAGGCGTCGCCATGCCCATGATGGAGATGCTCGAGGCAGAACTGCTATTTCTCGACAAACGTAACCAACTATAACACATGATGATGAGATATTTTAAATTAGTTGCAGCCCTCATGTTGCTTCTCTGCGTGCAAAATATGAATGCACAGACAGAAAACGGATTTAAGGAGATTGACGTGCTTGACGAGTTTACCGACAATCCCTTCAACTTCTTCGCCAACGCTCCCATACTTGCTGCCGCCGACTCCGCGGGCAAGGGCTACAACGCCATGACCATCGGCTGGGGCGATGTCGGCAGACTATGGAACAGACCTGTCATGACGGTCTATGTGGCACAGAAACGCTATACCCATGAATTCATTGAGCGCGCCAAATATTTTACGGTGATGGTGTTCGACGACACCAAAGTGGCCGAATATATGGGCCGTCATAGTGGTCGTGACGGCGACAAGGCCCAGGCGCTTGGTCTTCATGTGGCCTACACCCGGCATGGTGCGCCTTATTTCGTCGAGGCCAAGGTCGTTTACGAGTGCGAGATCATGTACGGCCAGCAGCTCAGTGCATCGGCTTTCCGCAACGACGTGCCTCGCCAGTTTTACAGTCGCTTCCCCGCCGGCATCCATTCCCTCTATATCGGGGAGATTGTGGGAGCCTGGAAGAAATGACAGCCGTAGCATTGGCGGGCCATGTTTCATGGCTCGCCTGCCGCTCGTCCACCATGGCCTAGTAAGCCTTGAGGTGGGAAATCTCGATGGAATGGACAGAAATTGACGAACAAGCAAAAGGGTGTGCCTTGCGGGGCATACCCTCTTGTTGTGTTTCTGACCCAAGTATGGCCTTATCCGTAGTTCTCGATGAGATACTTCACAAAGCTGGGGTCGCCAAAGTTGATGAACCCGCCGTCGGCCTGGTTGAGCGTGGCTATCTGTGCCATGTCGTCGTCGCTCAGACTGAAGTCGAAGATATTGAAGTTCTGCTCCATGCGTTCTACGTGTGTGCTCTTCGGGATAGCCACCATGCCTCGCTGGGTGAGCCAGCGCAAGGCCACCTGGGCTGCCGACTTGCCGTATTTCTCGCCGATAGCGGCAAGCACCGGACTCTTGACCACACCGTCGGCACCCTGTCCGCCCAGCGGTCCCCAGGCCATGGTCTTGGTGCCTGTCTCGGCATGTATGGGCTGGATGTCGTTTTGCTGCGCCAGCACGTTGCACTGCAACTGGTTGATCATAGGCTTCACATCCACATAATGTGCAAAGTCGAAGAAGCGGCCAGCCTGAAAGTTGCTCACGCCAATGGCACGCACCTTGCCGTCTCTGTAGGATTTCTCCATGGCACGCCAGGTGCCGAAGACATCGCCATAGGCCTGGTGGATGAGCAGGAGGTCAATATAATTGGTGTCGAGCTTGCGCAGGCTCTCTTCGATGCTGGCCATGGCTTTCTCCTCACCGGCATTCGAAATCCACACCTTCGTGACGAGGAACAGGTCCTCACGCTTCAGTCCGCTCTTACGCCAAGCCTTGCCCACACCCTCTTCATTGGCATACGCCTGCGCGGTGTCTATCAGCCGATAGCCCACCTTGAGCGCATCGCTCACACAATGTTCACACTCCACAGGGTTCACCTGAAAGACTCCGTATCCCAAAAGCGGCATCTCAACGCCATTGCTTAATTTAATAGTTTCCATATTCATTATACTTTATAGGGTTTCTGGGTGCAAAGTTAAGGAGTTTGCCGCATACCAGAGTATCACATTTTCCACCAAGAATATCACTTTTTTCACAATTCGTTTGCGAGCAAACCCAAGAATGTTTATTTTTGCCCCATGGCAGGCCAGGAAGCGTTGAACCTGGTGTATTCCACCGACTTTACCCAGTTGTGCAGCAAGACACTGGCAACGTGTTGCGTACATATTATTTGCAGGCAAGGAGAGGGCAGCTTTGTGTATAATGAGTCGTGTTTTCACTTGCAGAGAAACAGTCTGGCCGTGATTGCACATCCCGACGAAGTCAGCAACCTGGCTGCCACCGACGATTTCCAAGTAGAACTGTTTGCCGCCGACTACAGGTTTCTGGGCAACATCCTGCCAGCCAACAATTACAGCATCGGTGGCAGCATGAGCCTTTATCAGAACCCCGTGCTGCCACTGTCGGAGGACAACGCACAGCGGTTTCTCGACGACATCCACCACCTGCGCCAACGCATCGCCGACAACCACCTCTTGTTTTATAAGGAAATCATGGCCAGCTTGTGTCTCACGATGATGTATGACATCTTCGAGTTCCACGCCACCCACTACAGCAGTCTGACCACCACCGGCCGTTCCAGCTTCATCGTCAAGGAGTTTCTGCAGTTGCTCTCAACTGGCGTCACGCACACCGAGCGCAATGCGTCATACTTTGCCAATCGGCTCAATGTCTCACTGAAATACCTGTCCAGCACCGTGAAGCGTACGACGGGCAACACCGTCATGTCGTATATCCACAGAGTCACCATCCCCATGCTCCGTAAATATCTTGACGACGGTACCCTCTCGCCCACCCAGATCTCAGACCTGATGAATTTCTCCTCACTGTCTTATTTTAGCCGCTATTGCATCAAGCATCTGGGCATGTCGCCCTCGGAGTATCGGCAGAAACGGCTGCCTAATAAGATGTAAGGTTTGGTTACAAGTGTACCAAGCCTCAACCTTGGCCCGTCGGCCATCCAACCACGTTGCGCACGAGCGAATCAATAGCTGGTATCGGTCTGTGTCCACTCGTCGGCCGAATGGATATCGAGAGTGATGGTGCCGGGCTCTGTGGTGCCGCCGCCCGAAGACCCACCGAAGAACTCACCGGTGTACTGGGTAATCATGTTGCGCTGGATGCCCACCTCAGCAAACTCCTTGAGGGTGATGGTGTTTCCGGTGGCATCCAGGGCCGTGACCGTCATCTTCAGGGCGTTGCTGTCGGTACGTGGGAAAGTGTAGACCTCAAAGGTGGCAGGCTTTCCCACCATGTCGGCCGTCACCTCACGGTACTCGCTCTGCCGCGAGTTGACGCTGCCCACGCCATGCACGGCGTCGAAGGTAGAGCTGCCACCGGTGTAATAAAACTGCATCCTGCTCACCGCCGACGGCACATTGTCGGTGGCAACGAGTCGGAACATCGCCACGGCCCGTTGGAGCTCCAGGTCGTGCGTCGCGGTCTGCTCGACCGTTAACTCGCTATAATGATAGAAGGTGTCGGTCACCTTGCCGTCGAAGGTAATCTTCCCGATGTCGGTCATCGTGGGGTTTTTCAGTCCGTTGTGTGCAATGACCACCAGCTGGTAGGTGCCTGGCGCGAGCACCAGCTTGAAACGTCCAAAATCGGCATCACCGGACTGCTGGTTGACTTGGTTGATTTTGGTACCACCCTGATAAACAGCCAGACTGACCCTGTTGCACAGCGACTTCACGTCTGCGGCGCGCCCCATCATAGTGGTAGGAAATGGGATTTGCTCGAGCTTGGTCACGTTGAATTGCACGGCAATGCCGTCTCTGTCGGGTTCCTGACCGATGATATCCTCGGTCGTCACCTTCTGGCAGGCTGTGAGACAGAGTAGACATACGCATGTCCATAGCCACAAAAAATAGTACTTTTTCATGAAATCAAAGTTAGAGTTTGACCTTACAAAGATAAGCATCCTTTACATTATCATGACGCAAGAAATCAGAAAAAAACTATACACGTAATGATTTTTTTAATGTCATTCCCCAACTAATTATGGGTCAACCGATATTTGGAGTGACGGGGTTGGCAATGTCGTGAAAAGTCGTGAAAAGTCGATGCGAGGGCATCGGATGACGGGATGTGTTGTTGCAACGACTTTCCACGACACCGCACGACTTGTTGCGAAGATAACAGGC
>JBHAFS010000149.1:0-16325 GCA_041856205.1 Prevotella sp. | reverse complement strand
TTCGTGGTTAAAAATAACCAAGCGAAGGGTGGTTATCTCACGCAGGTGCTTTTGGGGCACTCAGAAGTTATTTTTGCACGCAGAGCCGCAGAGATTAAGGAGATGCGCATCTTCGATGCGGAGGAGAGTGCTTACGAATCAGAGGGCCGTCGGCCTGTAGAGAATTGAGCGTAACCGCATGCTGTTTCCGTGACATCCGTCCATCGCGATGCGATGCTTCGTGTAATAGTAGCGTGCCAGAGGAAAATTCGTGAAATCCGTGTAATTCGTGGTTAAAAAACAGAGGGAAGGCCCCTCCCTAAGGCCCCTCCCCAGCCCTCCCCAAGGGGCGGGAGAGGCTAGCGCGGTGGGGGAGCACCTCCTAGGAGCCCCTTCCCCGCCCCCACCGGGGAGGGCGGGGGATGGCTCGCGCGCAAAAACTCTCTGCAAGTGTCAGACGCTTGAAACGTAAATGGTAAAACAAAAGGCTGCAAGCCCCTCGTTTTGTCATACGATGAACACCCGGATAGCGCCGCGACCCGCTCCCAAAACCTATCCTCTGCTACCGCGAGAAAGCCGTTGGGCCATAGCCGCAAAGACCTTGCAGCAGGGCGTTGCAGACCATGACGTTTTCTGATTCGACTCGAACCACAATCTGTTTCGACTCGAACCACGGTCTGACTCGACTCGAACCACAATCTGATTCGACTCGAAGCAGACTGCCACAAGATTGTAGTTCATTGGCAAATAACCATAAAAAAAGACCGCAAAAGGGCTGTTTTGCAACGGAAAAGACCTATCTTTGCAAAAGCAAAGCAGCGCTATGCCTGTTGAATACCAATCTTCATGATGCTCACTGCCTATTGTCTTGCAGAAGCAAGGCGGTGCTCGGCCACCGAAAGCAGTAACCATGACGGTGACGAAGGCTGGCTGCGGAAGAAGGAAGAGAAATATTCATCAATCAAGTTTCAGTAATGGAATTTAAAAGAAACATCATTATCACGGGTGGCGCCGGATTCATCGGCAGCCATGTTGTCCGACTGTTTGTCAACAAGTATCCCGACTATCGCATCATCAACCTCGACAAGTTGACCTACGCCGGCAACCTGGCCAACCTCAAAGACATCGAGAACCGGCCCAACTATGTGTTTGTGAAGGCCGACATCTGCGACTTCGCCAAGATGCAGGAGCTCATGACGCAGTATGCCGTGGACGGCATCATCCACCTGGCCGCCGAGAGCCACGTAGACCGCAGCATCAAGGATCCCTTCACCTTCGCACAGACCAACGTGATGGGCACGCTGAGCCTGCTGCAGGCCGCCAAGCTCTACTGGGAGAGCCGCCCCGAGGGCTACGAGGGCAAGCGATTCTACCACATCTCCACCGACGAGGTGTATGGCACGCTCGAACTGACCCACCCCGAAGGCCTGGAGTCGCCCTTCACCACCAAGGCCTCGTCAGACCATCACCACGCCTACGGCCAAGACTTCTTCACCGAGGACAAGAAATACCAGCCCCACAGCCCCTACTCGGCCTCGAAGGCCAGCAGCGACCACTTCGTGCGCGCCTACCACGACACCTACGGCATGCCGACCATCGTGACCAACTGCTCTAACAACTACGGCCCCTACCAGTTCCCCGAGAAGCTCATACCCCTGTTTATCAACAACATTCGCCACCGCAAACCGCTGCCCGTCTATGGCGAGGGCCTCAACGTGCGCGACTGGCTCTACGTGGTGGACCATGCCCGCGCCATCGACCTCATCTTCCATGAGGGCAAGACAGCCGACACCTACAACATCGGAGGGTTCAACGAGTGGAAGAACATCGACATCGTGAAGGTGCTCATCAAGACGGTGGACCGTCTGCTGGGCCGCCCCGAGGGTGCCGACGACGACCTCATCACCCACGTCACCGACCGTCTGGGCCACGACGCCCGCTATGCCATCGACAGCCGCAAGCTGCAGCGCGAGCTGGGATGGGAGCCCAGCCTGCAGTTTGAGCAGGGCATCGAGGAGACGGTGAGGTGGTATCTCGACCATGAGGACTGGCTCAACAACGTCACCTCGGGCGACTACATGAAATACTACGACGACATGTATCAGAACCGCTGACACCCCAGGACGCGGTATATCACGCAACAAGGCATCGACCCTCGGGGTCGATGCCTTGTTGCGTGATGGCCGTGGTGCCGCGCCATACAGACGCGGCACCGCAAGGCTTATCCAACGACCATCTTCACCAGATAGAGCACCACGGGGATGGTGACGAGGAAGATGCCGATGAAGTCGATATACACGCCCGTCTTGATCATCTTGGTGATGGGCACGTAGCCACTGGCATAGACGATGGCATTGGGCGGCGTAGACACCGGCAGCATGAAGCCCAGCGAGGCCGACAGGGCCACACCCACGGCCACAGGCACCGGACTGAAGCCTGCCGAGAGGGCCGCACCAATGGCCAGCGGACCAATCATGTTGGTGGCTGCGGTGTGCGAGGTGAGCTCGGAGAGCAGCAGCGAGATGACGCAGAACACGGCCACGAGCAGTATTTCTGACGGGCTGCCGCCCATCATGGCGATGATCTGGTCGCCAATCCAGGCCGAGAGGCCCGTGGAATACATCATGCCACCCATGGCCAGGCCGCCACCGAAGAGCAGCAGCGTGCCCCACTCCACACCGGCCACGGCATCCTTCCACTCGAGCGTCATCTTCGACCACTTGCGGTCGACGGGGAGGAAGAACAGCAGCAAGGCACCCACCATGGCAGCCACGGCCTCGGGGAAGAGCTTATTGTAGGTCTTGAGCACCTCGCTCTCGGTGCCCAGCACGATGCTCAGGATGCCCGGAGTGACCCACAGCACGACGGCCGCGGCGAAGGCAATCATGGTGTTTTTCTGGGCCACCGTCCACCGGCCCAGCCCTCTGACGCGCTCGGCGATGAAGTCGGTGGCACCCTCGATGTGCTTGACCTCAGAGGGAAACATCTTGGCAAGCACCAGGTAGGCGATGATGAAATAGGCCACCATGGCCACAAAGCCCCACACCATCCACTGGAAGAACGACACATGCACGTCGGCCATCTCGCTCAGGAAGCCCAGCATGATGATGTTGGGCGGCGTGCCGATGGGCGTGAGCACGCCACCAATGGAGCAGGCATAGGCCGTCATGAGCATCAGGCCCGTGGCATATTTGTACGAACTCAGGTTGATGACCTTGCCGCGCGCCGCCATCATCTCGCGGATGGCCTCGAGCAAGCCCAGCGCAATGGGGAACATCATGGCCGCCGTAGCCGTGTTGCTGATCCAGCCCGAGCAGAGCATGCAGGCCAGACCGATGGCCAGGAAGATGCGGCGCGGGTTGTCGCCCACCCACTTCATCGACATGATGCCGTAGGCTATGCGCTTGTCCACACCATTCACCATCATGGCCTTGGCGATGATGAAGCCGCCCATGAACAGGAAGATCATGGGGTTGGCGAAGGCCGCAAAGGCCTCCTTCATCTTCACTACGCCCAGCACCACGCACAGCGTGGGACCGATGAGTGAGGTGACGGGAATGGGAACGGGCTCGGTAATCCACCACAGCGCCACCAGGGTCATGATGGCCAGCAGATGATGGGCCTCAGGGGTCAGACCCGGGATAGGAGTGATCCAGACAAGTAGGGCGCAGACAGGGCCGAAGATGGCACCCGTGAGCCTGCGTTTTCGGTCAAACGACGACTCTCTGTTCGTCGACTCTTGGGCCTCCAACACGGAGGGGTCTTTAGCGTCATTCATAATGATAGTATTTAAGCTTAGTAATAACAGATCAAATCAAAGTAAACGTGGCAAAGATAGAAAAATATTTAACCGACAATAGCAAATAATCGGAAAAAAACAAAAAAATATTCGTTTTATGTTTTTTTTTCATTTCAACCACCCACTATGTTGATAAAAAACCTATATTTGCAGGAAGACAACTAACCTAGTCCGCTACCGGACCTCAAACAACAAGCATTATGGACACAAGCACCATCACCATCACCGTTCTGGTTGTACTGGCATGCCTGGCACTGGTCTACTTCAACTACCGCCACAACCACCGGTTCAGTTTCAACGAGGAGAAGCTGAGGACTTCGATCGACAAGGCTTTCACGCAGGCCCAGGCACCGAAGATGTCGCGAACCGACTTTCTCTTGCGGTTGAAAAAGATTTATGTATGCTCGCACAAGGAGGCCACCTTCCTGCTCGGCAGAGCCAAGGACCTGGGGCTGGTAAGCGAGGAGAACAGGGAGATTGTAAAGGGCTGAGCGCCCGCTCCCCATTGACCATCCGGAGCCAGGAGCGATTTTTATAGAAAGCTATCGCCCATTCAGGCCGGCAGAGATGCACCCGCACGCCGGCCTGCCATCTTGATGAACCCTCTGCTCCGTCAGGGTGCGGCAGGAGGGCGACGACAAACAATCTATTGTGAACAAATCAACAACCCATCGACTTGTTATGGCGGCACTCCTCTGGTGGGGTGCCGCAGGATATTATTGTGCATGGTGCCAGGGCATGTTTGCCTTCACGGCCTATGACGGCAATGCAGGCTTCGTGCAGAAAGAGGTGATGAACATCGCCCAGGATGCCAGAGGCCTGATGTGGTTCTCGACCTGGGACGGCCTGTACCAGTTCGACGGCTCACGATTCACCAGCTTCAAGGCAAGACCCGGCGACGGCATCAGGCTGGAGAGCAACCGCATGGAGGCCATCTGCCCGGAAGGCAACGGCATCTGGATGCGCGGATACAACGGCAGCGTGTCGCGCTACGACATGACCACGTCGCGCATCACCAGTCTGCCCTTGTCGCGCTATGCCGCCCGGGAGATGTATGGCGTGGGCGGCGGCATGCTCGTGGTGACCGACGACAACCGCCTGCTGCGGGTGTCGTGGCACGACGACAGTCTGCGGGTGAAACAGCTGCTCGATGCCAAGGCAAGCATCAACGGGCTGAAGAGCGGGCGGGGCCAAGAGGTGTGGGTGCTAACCTCGCGGGCCTTGTGGCTCTACGACCCGAGGGCAGGCCAACCAAGGCTGATGACGACGGCCTTCGACGGGCATGACATGTGCCTGCAGCCAGCGGGCGAGGTGTTCTGTGGCAGCGGCGGCACGCTTCTCACGCGACAGGGTGGCCAACTGGTACGACGGCAACTGCCCACTGCGGCACCGCTGTCGTCGGTGGTGCCCTTGCCCGGCGGCGGCTACCTGGTGTCGGCCATCGGCGACGGGCTCTATGTGCTCGACGCCCAGTTTGCCGTGCGACAACATCACACCATGGTCAACAGTGTGCTCAACGGCGACCGCATCCGTCGCCTGGTGAGCGACTCGCAGGGTAACGTGTGGTTCTGCACCGGCAGTCCCGGCGTGATGCACTACGATGCCCGCAGCGGCAGGCTGGAACGGCTCACCATGAAAGGACAGTTCAGCCAGTCGCCCTCGATGTGGCGCAACGACGTCAGGATCATCGAAGACTCGCGCCACCACCTGTGGGTGTCGCCGTCGGGCAACGGACTGGCCCTGTACGACCCCGCGCGACGGATGCTCGTGCCCTTCTACGACCCGGCCCGCCAGCGAGAGTGGACGGCAGAGAACACGGTAGTCGACCTCTTTGTAGACCGGCAGGACAACCTCTGGTTCAGTGGCAAATATACCGGACTGCAGAAGGCTACCTTCACCTCCTCACAGTTCAAGCCGCTCGACATGCACGCCGATACAGAAGACGGTAACGACGTGCGCGGCATCTTCCAAGACCGCGACGGCTATGTATGGACAGGCGCACGCGACGGCACCATCAGCGTATTCGACAGGCAGATGCACTATCTCGGCAACCTCACCCGCAGCGGACATGTGGTGCCCAACAGCACCGACAGGCTAGGGCATGCCTACTGCTTCGTGCAAGACAAAGAGGGCAGCCTGTGGATAGGAACAAAGTTCGGCGGACTCTTCCGCCTGCGGCGGCAGGGGCAGCTGAGCTATGACATCCGGCAATATAAGAAAGGTGACGGCCCGTATAGCCTCTGCCACAACGACATCTTCTCGATGTGTATCGACGGCCACGACCGCCTGTGGATTGCCACCTTCGGCGGAGGAATCTGCTATCTGGACCTCAGGCAGGGCAGCGGGCGGTTCATCCATGCCGGCAACCGCCTGCTGGGCTATCCCAAGGGCGAGTTCCAGCGCGTGCGCTATGTCACCACCGACCGCCGTGGCAACATCTGGGCAGGCACCACCTCGGGCCTGCTCTCCTTCGACGGCAGCTTCACAAAACCCGAGCACATGCACTTCAAGACCTATAAGCGGATGGCCGACGATCTCCACTCGCTGAGCAACAATGACGTGCAGCAGATCTTCTTCAGCCGCGAGGGCACCATGTACGTGTGTACCTACGGCGGCGGCTTCTGTGCCGTGCGCGAACAGGGCGGACGCCTCTTCTTCGAGCCATACACCATGGCCGACGGCCTGCGCAGCGACATCGTCTTCACCATGCAGGAGGACGACCGAGGCAACCTGTGGCTGTCATCAGAGAGCGGTCTGGCCCGCTTCTACCCCCGCGACAGGCGCATCGAGGCCATACCCACCTATTTCTTCGATCAGCGCGTCGACTTCAACGAGGGGGCTGCCGTGCGCCTCGACGACGGCCGACTGCTCTTTCCCGCACGCAACCACGGGCCCGTGTACTTCAATCCTGCGCAGATGGTCATGAGCCGGTATGTGCCGCGCATCGTCATCACACGTCTGTTCATCGGACAGGCCGAGGTGACACCGTCGGCACAGCCGGGAGCCATCATCGCCTGTACACCCGAATACCTCGACCAGCTTGTGCTCCGTCACGACCAGAACAACTTCAGCATCGAGTTCTCGGCACTCGACTTCCGCAACCCCGAGAACATCAACTACAGCTATAAGCTAGAAGGCTTCGACCGACAGTGGAACAACATCGGACGTCGTCACTCGGCCATCTACAGCAACCTGCCGCCAGGCAGCTATACCCTGCTCGTGCGGTCGACCAACGGCGACGGCGTTTGGGTCGACAATGTCAGGTCGCTGCCCATCGTCATCAAGCCCTCGTTCTGGCAGACCTGGTGGGCTTACGCATTATACCTGTTGGCCGTGGTTGCCGTGATGGTACTCTCAAGCTACATCCTCTACACCGTCTTCAAGCTCAAGCACAAGGTGCGCATGGAGCAACGACTGTCAGACCTGAAGGTGAAGTTCTTCACCGAAGTCTCGCATGAGATCCGCACGCCATTGACACTCATCGCCGGAAGCATCAAGGAACTGCTGCGCAAGGGCGTGGCCGACGAGGACGTGCAGCGACGCCTCCTGGTGGTCGACGACAATGCCAACCATCTGCTCAGGCTGATGACACAGTTTCTGGATATCAGGAAGATCGAAAACGGAAAGATGCGACTCAACCTAAGGCATGTGGATCTGGGCGAATTTATGCAGTCGATCATCGGAAACTTCGCCAACCTGGCCCAAGACCAGGACATCGATCTCACCCTCGACCGACCCACGCAACCTGTGATGATATGGGGAGATACCGAGAAACTCGACCAGGTGTTCTTCAATCTCCTCTCCAACGCCTTCCGCTTCACGCCCAACGGCAAACGCATCACGGTCAGCGTGCGGCAGAGCACACAGGGTGCCATCGTGTCGGTAGCCGACGAGGGCTGCGGCATCGCGCGGGAGCGTCTGGCGCGTATCTTCACGCTCTTCGACTCCAGCAGTGAGGGCAGCGTGTCGGCGCAGCCCAGCTCGGGCGTGGGCCTGGCGCTCACCCGCGAACTCGTGGAACTGCACCGGGGCACCATCCACGTGGAGAGTGAGTTGGGGCGAGGATCCATCTTCACCGTCACCTTGGCCGAGAACGCACCGGGAAGCCTGCCCGAGGCCGACTACACGGTGTCCGACGATGAGGTGCCGCCCGCACCACAACATGCCGTACCCACCCTGCCGGTAGCCCCAACAACCATCGACGACGATACGGCGAGAGGGGACAAGGAAGGTGAGACGGTGCTGGTAATCGACGACAACGCACAGATGCGCGAGTTCATCCGGCTTATCCTGCAAGAGCAGTACCATGTCATCGAGGCCGCAGATGGACATGAAGGACTCCGGCGTACCGAGGAAACCATGCCCGACATCATCATCACCGACTATATGATGCCCGTCATGGATGGCATGGAGATGGCGCGAAGACTGAAAGGCAGCGTCAACACCAGCCATATCCCCATCATCATCCTCTCGGCCAAGAGCGACGAGCAGAGCGTGGTCGAAGGACTGGGCACCGGTGTGGACGCCTATATGCAAAAGCCCTTCAGCAGCGACGTGCTGAGGGCTATGGTGGGCAATGTCATCAAGCGCAGGGCCCAGCTGCAACAGTATTATCTCGACAAGTATGTCAGGCAGGAGACCACACCGACGGCCCTCACCGATGTCTCAGGAATGAACCTTGCCGACCGGCGATTCATGGAACGCCTCACGACGCTCATCCACGAGCACATGGGCAACGGCAGTCTCAGCGTAGACGACATGGCGAGCCTGATGGGCATGAGCCGGTCGGTGTATTTCAAGAAACTCAAGGCGCTCACCGGACTCGGACCCAACGACTACCTCAAGCAGGTGCGCATACGCCGTGCCGTCGAACTGCTCGACACCGGCCTCTATGCCATTGCCGACATCGCGGTGATGGTGGGCTTCAACGATTCGCACTACTTCAGCAAGTGCTTCAAGGCCATCATGGGTAAGACACCCAGCGAGTGGCAACAGCGCTGAGATGCCTCACGTCATGGCCCGTAGCGTCACTCTTTCCGCCCCGTGGCCTCATCCAGGAACCTGAGCATCCGCTGCTGCACCTCGGGCCCGCAGTAGTGAGGCATGTCCCATATCTCGGTCTGCAGCCTGTCGCCCGCCTGCTGGCTCTCCCATACGCGGTGCATCACGTCGAAGGCTTTCTGCACGGCCACCGTGGGGAAGAGCTTGTCTTTGCTGCCGTTGATGAAGAGCATGGGCTTGGGACAGGCTATGGAGGCGATGTGCGGATAATCCATCCACCGGCGCATGCCCGGCAGCAGGTTGGCCCACTCCTCGTGACGCGTCAGGCCGAGCTGGCGCGAGAGCTGGTAGTCGGTAGTGTGCATCCAGCACACGGCGGCACCGTATTTCACCTTGTCGGTGAGGGCCGTGAGCATCCAGGTGCGGTAGGCTCCCATCGAGAAACCCATACAGCCCAGGCGCGCGGCATCTACCTCGGGCAGCGTGGCCATGAACTCGGCGGCGTAGACATCCTCGAAATTCATCCATGCGCTGATGTTGCGGCCCATGAGCATGAAGTTGCCGGCCACATAGCGGTAGTAGTCGCCGCGCGACCCTTCCTTCATGCCCCTGTCGCCCCAGAAGAGGGCATCGGTGCAGAACACCACATAGCCGTGGCTGGCCAGGTAGTCGCCCACAAACTGGTCGCCGTAGCAGCGGTGACACCACTCCTTGGCATCGGCCATCACCGAGTCGGGCACGCCGAAGGGCTTGATCATCTTCTCCTTGCCGATGGAGAAATGGCCGCCGTGGTCGTGCAGCAGCAGCACGGCGGGAAACGGTCCCTTGCCGTCGGGCACGAGCTCATAGCCTGTCACCCGCGAGTAGCGCGTAAGCTGCAGGCTCACCTTGCGCGCGGTGTAGCCCTTGCGGCGCTCGGTGGCCAGCACCTTCATGTCGTAGCGGTCGGCAGGCGGAGGCGGCAGGAGCATCTCCTCGCGTAGCTTGTTGCGCGCGGCGGTGCGCCACAGGTCGAAGTCGCGGATGTCGCTGTGGCCCCAGGCCAGGGGATAGGTGAGGTCGGCAAGCAGGCTGTCGAGAAAGACGGGGCGCTCACCCTCAAACACATACTTCTCTTCCTGGGCCGCCAGGGGCGTGGCCAGGAAGAGCGTGAGGCATGCACAGGTAAGGCATGCAGTAATGCTTTTCTTTATCATTTCTTTTCCGTTATTTGTCGTTCATACTCAGGCTGCCGTTCGGCGACACCGTGCGCACGCAGTAACCCGTGGTATCCGCTGGCAGGCTGAACCGGCAGTCGGCGGTGACGGCCACCACCCTGCCCCGGTGTTCCACCACATAGCCTCGTGCTCCCCTGACGGGAGCCCACACCATCGTGCGGCCCTTCACCGTTACCTGTGGTGCCGGCAGGGCCATGCACAGCTGTCGTGGCTGCCAGCCATCGTCACCGCCAAGCACATTGTCGATGGTGTAGGTCGCCGCCTCGGCATCCGTCAGCCGATGCTTGCAGTCGCCCCAGATGGTGTCGGTACCCTCCACCTTATAATATCTGCTGATGCGCCGGCTCAGGTCGAGTGGCTGCCCGTTGCCATCGGTGGTGCCATAGTCGGCATAGACCTTCGGCAGCGTCGACATGTGGTCGTACCATCCCTCGGGCGGGATGGTCACCTCGGCACGGGTGTCGATGAACACAGCCATGGGCTTGTGGAGCCACGGCCTGCCAAGCCATACCTGGGTATCGGCGGCATGGCCCGGCGCGGTGATGGTGGCGTTGCGGAACACATAGCCCCAGCGCGTACCCTCCTCATGCTTGGTGGCGACGATGAAGCCGCCCTCCTTGCGCACGATGTTGAGCGTGCAGGAGTCGAAATACACGTTGCCCTGGCCATAGATAAAGTCGACGGCACCCTCGATGAAGCAGTCACGCACATAGTTGCGGCCGTTCACCACCTCTGCCGTGCGATAGGTGTCCTGATACGACAGCATGGCGCAGCGGTTCACCACAATCCGGTCGTTCTTGGTGTACAAGGCCAGGGCCTGCGGGCCATCCTTCATGCGTGTGCCCCAGGAGTTCTCAAAGGTGATGCCTTCGAAATAGACATCCGGGGCATGGCATACCACGGTGGCTGCCACGTCGACAGGCGAGGCGTTGCGCCCGCCGCTCACCCTGTCGTCGAAGATACGTACCACGTCGCGTCCCTGCCCGATGATGCGCAGACACGACTTGTCCTCGGGGATGAATACATGTTCGTGGTATCGGCCGCGCTTGACGAAGATGGTATAAGGATTGCGGGGATGGGCCGGGGCGGCGTCAATGGCATCCTGGAGGTTGGCATAATGGCCCGTGCCGTCCTGGGCCACCACGCAATCGAAGACGGGCGTCTGCGCCCTGGCCGTCAAGCCAAGCCCAAGAAGGAAGAAAACTGTGAACAGTCGTAGATGTTTCATGTCGATGAATGTTGTTTTTAAAGATGTTTGTCAGGTTATTGTCTGGACAGCACACCACCGTTGCCGCCAGCACTGATGCAAAGATAGGAAGATTATTTGGGGCAGAGGTGTAATAACCGGTCATTCTTGGGCATTTTTCGGGCTGGCAGGCTATTCGTGCAGGGCCCGCAGCGCAGAAAGACCGGAATTTCCACTTCAAAAACCGATTATTACCCGCCAAGGGACGGCGGAAGACTTAATTTTGCAACGAATAAAAAACCTAATAAAATGCTCAAACTTAAAAACGTGTGTATGAAAAACAAAATCAATCAATGTATGCGCCTGGTGTGCGTCATGCTGATGGTGATGCTCTGCCAGGACATGCTGGCACAGGGAAAGGCCGTCAGCGGGACTGTAACCGATGGCGGCGAACCGCTGGTGGGTGTCACCGTGGCGGTGAAGGGCAACTCCAGGCAAGGCACGGTGACCGACCTCGACGGCCACTATACCCTTCAGGGTGTGAACGCCGGTACGATCCTCGTATTCTCGTATGTGGGCTACGACACGGCCGAACGTATGGTGGGCGAGAAGTCGACCATCGACATCGTGCTCAAGCAGAGCGCCGAGAACCTCAATGAGGTGGTGGTAGTGGGCTACGGCACCATGAAGAAGAGCGACCTCACCGGTTCGGTGTCGCAGCTCAAGGCCGAGAACTTCAAGGCCGGCAACGAACTATCGGCCCAGCAGCTCATGCAGGGCGCCTTTGCCGGTGTAAACGTGCAGCAGAACTCGGGAAAGCCCGGCGGATCCTCTACCATCCGTGTGCGCGGTGGTACGTCGGTCAATGCCAGCAACGACCCGCTCTATGTCATCGACGGCGTGCCCATCGATGCCTCGGCAGGCAACGGACAGGCCAACATCAGCACCTACAACAACGACTACTTCGACCAAGAGGCCGCCAACCCGCTGTCGATGCTCAACCCCAACGACATCGAGTCGATAGACGTGCTCAAGGATGCCTCGGCCACTGCCATCTACGGTAGCCGCGGTGCCAACGGTGTCATCATGATCACCACCAGGAAAGGCAAGGCCGGCGTGCAACAGCTCAACTACGGCTACAGCCTGGGCTTCAGCAATGCCGCCAAGACCCTCGACATGCTCAGCGGCGACGAGTACAGGCAGGCAGCCCAGTCGCTCGGCCTGAACTTCACCGACGGCGGGGAGAACCACAACTGGCAGAAGGAGGCCATGCGCACAGCATGGCAGCAGAGCCACTACCTCTCGTTCATGAGCGGAGGCGAATATACCAACTACCGGGCATCGCTCAACTACAGCGACCAGGACGGTCTGCTGCGGGGCTCAGGGCAGGAGAACTACAGCGGCCGTGTGAACATCAACCACTCGGCCCTCGACGGCAAGCTGAAGCTCGTGCTCAACATGAACTACGGTGAGACACACTCCAGCCAGGCACCCACCTCGAGCACCGTGGGCAGCGAGATGGGATCGAGCATGCTCTACGAGATGTATGTCTTCAACCCCACCCTGCCCGTCTACAACAGCCAGGGCGACTACAACGACGTGGCCCCCTACCGCGTGCAGCCACTGTCGTTCGAGGACGAGATTCTCGACAAGCGCGTCAACCGACGTTTCATCGGAAACCTGAAGGCCGACTGGAACTTCTACAAGCCGCTCACCCTGGAGGTCAACATGGGATACACCCACAACAGCCAGGACCGCAATGCCTATATCTCCAAGAGCAACCTGCTGGGCAACAGCAACGGCGGACGCGTGACGATGCAACGCCTCAAAGACTACTCCAAGCTCCTCGAAGTGGTGCTCAAGTACGACCAGAGGTTCGGACTGCACACCATCAATGCCATGGCCGGTTACTCATACCAGTATTTCTGGAACGAAGGACTCAGCACGGCAGCCTACGGATTCCTCACCGACGACTTCAAGTGGTACAACATCAGTGCGGCCAAGACCATCGAGAGCCAGACCAGCTACACCGAGAGCAATAAGCTCATCTCCTTCTATGGACGGGTCAACTACAACTATGCCGACCGTTACCTCTTCACCGCCACGCTGCGTCGTGATGGGTCGAGCCGCTTCGGTGCCGACCACAAGTGGGGAACCTTCCCTTCGTTTGCCGGCTCATGGCGTATCTCGCAAGAACCGTTCTTCAAGTCGAAAACGGTGTCAAACCTCAAGCTCAGGGCCAGCTGGGGACTCACCGGCAACCAGGAGATCGGCAACTACAATGCCATCTCTACCCTGGGAGCCTACTCGTGGGGATATATCTTCGGGGGCACCAAGCAGACCGTGGTGCTGCCGCAGCAGTATGCCAATCCTGACCTCAAGTGGGAGTCGACCTCGCAGACTGACCTCGGCATCGACTTCGGGTTCTTCGACAACAGGGTTCACGGCAGCATCGATTGGTACTACAAAAAGACCAAAGACCTGCTGCTCACCGTGGCCGTACCCTCACCGTCGCTTATCACCACCCAGCTGGCCAACGTAGGAGCCGTGAGGAACACGGGCGTGGAACTCGAACTGGGTGTCGACATCATCAGGAGCAAGAACTGGTCGTGGGATGCCACGCTCAACTTTGCCTCCAACAGCAACAAGCTCACGAGCCTCTCCAACGACAAGTGGTCGGGCGACGAAGTGCTCTGGGCACCCTGCAACGGACAAGGCCTCTCCGGGCAGTATTCACAACTCATCATGGTGGGGCAGCCCTTGGGCACTTTCTACGGCAAGCGATTCACCGGAGTCGATGCCAACGGCATGGAGACCTATGCCAACGATGGCAAATCAGAGATCATCGGCTCGGCACAGCCCGACTTCACCTATGGCCTCGCCACCCAAGTGCGCTACAAGAGCTGGAGCCTGGCCCTCAACTTCCGTGGAAGTCAAGGTAACGATGTTTACAACAACACGGCCAACAACTTCTATTACCTCAACAGCCTGCCGGGCCGCAACGTGCTCAAGAGTGCCCTCACCAGTGGCATCTCCGTGCAGCAGGCCAAGACCTATTCCTCGCAGTTCATCGAAGACGGCTCCTTCTTCAGGCTCGACAACCTCACGCTGGCCTACGACTTCGCACTGCCGGTGGTCAAGGTGAGCCGCGCCCGAGCCTACCTCACCGCCCAGAACCTGTTCTGCATCACAGGATATAGCGGCCTCGACCCGGAGGTGAACACCGACACCTCGGGCAAGGGAAGCTCTGTGCTCGGCGTCGACTATCTGAGCTATCCACGCTCAAGAACCTTCATCTTCGGCATTAACGTCACATTCTAATGAAACCTCTTAACCATAAACTTATGACATCAAGATATTTGTTTAAACGTGCAGCCGTTGGAGCCCTCATGGCAGCCACCCTGACGGGATGCACCAATCTCGACGAGCAGCTCTATGGCCGTCTCACACCCGAGAATTACTATCAGACCGAGGAGCAGGCCCTGGCCTCCCTTGCCGGATGCTACGAATACATGGCCTATATGAGCAGGGCCGGCGGCGACAGCTGGCGCATCGGCGAATATGGCACCGACGAACTCTTCTGCCCCGGACGGGCCAACGGCGGATGGTACGACGAATACGTCAACCAGCTGATGGAGCACCGTTGCACCCCCGACAACGACCGCCTCAACACCTGCTGGAAGACCTATATCTTCCCAGGCATCGGTGCCGACAATGCCGTGCTCGAAGCCATGCAGGCCTCGCCGGTGGCCGACAAGCTCAGCGGACCCATCGCCGAGGCACGGGCCCTGCGCGCCTACGAGTATTTCTATGCCATGGACTATTTCGGCAATGTGCCCCTCTTCACCGCTGCCCGCCCCGATGCCAAGAACATGCCCAAGACCACACCGCGCAAGGAGGTCTACGACTTTGTGGTCAAGGAGTTTCTCGAGGCCGCCGAAGACCTACCCTCGGCCAAGGATGTCGATGCCAGCTACTATCCCCGGCTCACCAAGGAGGCCGTCTACACGCTCCTGGCATCGGTGTATCTCAACGCAGGCGTGTACAGCGGGACCGAGCACTGGCAGGATGTCATCACCATGTGCGACAAGGTCATCATCAGCGGGGCCTTCGCACTGGCCGACCGCGTGGGCGACTGCTTCCTCTCCACCAATGAGGGCAAATGCAAGGAGGTGATCATCGCCTTCTCGGTAGACCCCACGAAGAACGTCGATGCCAACCAGTTCATTCTCTATGCACAGCATGCCACCGACCAGCAGAAATACGGCTTGCCCTTCGCACCGGCCTGCGGCTACTGCTTCTCCGACGAGGCCCTGAGCTGGTATGACGACGACAAGGACGACCGCCTGAACCTTCTCGAGTACGGCCCGCAGTATTACCTCGACGGCACACCCATCATCAACCCCGACGTCGCCGGAAACCAACAGCTGGTGCTCACGGCACTGAAGTCGAAGACGGCAGCGCAGAACTGGGAGGGCTACCGTGTACTGAAATACTCGCCTGTGGGTGCCACCTTCTCGGGGGCCAATGCCGACAACGACTATGTGGCCGAACGCTATGCCAACGTGCTGCTGATGAAGGCCGAGGCTCTCTTCCGCCTCGGACAGAACGAGGGCGAGGCCCTGCGACTGGTCAACATGGTGCGGCAGCGCAGCAACTGCACGCCATTCACCGAGCTCTCGCTCGAGAAGATCGAGAAGGAACGCGCACGCGAGTTTATCTGGGAGAACCAGCGCCGCAAAGACATGATCAGGTTTGGATCGTACTTCACCCAGAAGACATTTTATGCCGACGGCAACACCGAGCAGTGGCGGGGTATCTACCCCATCCCGGCACAGCAGATCAACGCCAACCCCAACCTGGTACAGAACCCCAACTATTAAGGTGGGTTCTATTAATTACCACCGAAATCAAATCATAAAATCATGGGTTACGTTTTGCCATCTTTCGGCCTCTCTTCGGCTCAAATGGCAAGTTCGCTCAGTCGTTATGCCCGCATAACTCCTTCGTGTACTTGCAATTTGACCTCAAAGATAGTCTCGAAATCTGACAAAGCTAATTAATAGAACCCACCTAAAGTCTGTAGTGATGTTGGTAGCTGTGTTGTCGAGGGGGCGACCCATCGCCGCCCCATCGGCATTGC
>JBHAFS010000148.1:0-22417 GCA_041856205.1 Prevotella sp. | reverse complement strand
TAAATTATCTATTTTTGCATTCATAACAGTTGCTCTTTAATTTATTGATATTCAATGTAATTGGATACTACAAAGATACCAATAATTTTTGAGAAACTGTTATTTCAAGCCACTTTTATAAGGGTGGGAAACTTTAGTTAAGTTATTACGTTGCGCCAATTGAGTTTTAAGCTTTATATTAAGGTGAGGAAAAGAGTTGTAATGACTATGGCCGGCATCTTTACTGCCTTGCTTATATCGGCTTCCAGTCTAGGTGAGAAATGTCCCTATGTTATCGTGATGGGTCCTGACTCTGCTGTGCGGATGACCGACTCGCTCTTCTACGATATTGCCTATCAGGTGATAATCCCCGTAGGTAGCTCTGCGATTCCCGAACCCAACACGTTCAGGGAGTTGCTCGAGAATGACGTGAAGCCCTATCTCACCGACAACAGCTACGCCCTGGAGTGGGTGATGGTGCGTGGTGCCGCCTCGCCCGAGGGGCCCTATGCCGGCAACCTCGTGCTGAGTCAGCGCCGTGCCGAGGCCCTGCTCCATGTGGTGAGCACCACCCTCAACATGCCCGACGCCCGTCTGGTGAAGCGTGAGGATGTGGCTGAAGACTACGCGCTGCTGCTCCTGCTCATGCGCCGACGCAGCGACGCCGACTACGCCCGTGTGGCGCAGGTCATCCAGCGCTACCGCGTCGACCAGCAGCAAGAGATCAGGACCGCCCTCCAGGCCCTCGACGGCCGCCGGGTGTGGGACCGCCTGCTGCGCGACTACTTCCCCGAGATGCGTGCCGCCCGCGTGGTGCTGGCCTTCAGGCATCGCCCCGCCGAGCCCGTGGCGCCGGCTGTCGCCGAGCCCGTGCCTGTCTACCCCCCCGTGATGCCCGAGCCCGAGCCTACCCGCCGCCGCGAATACCTCTCGGTGAAGACCAACGTGCTCTTAGACGCGGCCTACATGCCCGGCTACGACCGCTGGTGCCCCATACCCAATATCGCCGTGGAGTATTATCCCCTGCACGGCCACTTCACCTTCGGCGCCTCGTTCGACTGCCCCTGGTGGCAAGACTACGATGCCCATAAGTATTTCCAGATACGCAACTACCAGCTGGAGACCCGCTACTACCTGCGCAGCGGCGACGTCGACCGCGTGGGTTACGGCAACGGTATGGCCTTCCGCGGGCTTTACCTGCAGGGCTACGTCCATGGCGGACTCTACAGCATCATGTTCGACGCCGACCGTGGCTGGATAGGCGAGGGTGCCGGTGCCGGCGTAGGCATAGGCTATGTCATCCCCCTGGTCAAGAAGGGGCAGGGGCGCTGGCGACTGGAGCTGGGCGCGCAGTTTGGCGTGATGTTCACCAAGTACGACCCCTACCAGTACGAGAGTCCGCTCTTCCCCGACCTCAACGACAACCTCTATTATTATAAATGGCACAACTGGGGCAACCTCTTCAAGAAGCGCCAGTACCGCTACACCTGGGTGGGCCCCACCCGCGTGGGCGTCACCCTTAGCTACGACCTGCTCTACCGCCGCAAGGCCAAGAAGGGCGTGAGCTTCAAAAGTTGGGAGGCACAGCGATGACACAGTCTGTACACCATCATCGTCACACCGCTGGCAGCCTGGAGCGCTGCTCCCGCCGCCTCATGGGTGCCACGGCCATCGTCGTCGCGCTGGGTGCCGTCGTGGGCTGCGTGCGCGAGCCCGCGCTCTACCTCCACTATCCCGGTGAGGTGGAGATCGAGCAGCATTACACCGACCTCGACCTGACCAAATTCTGGGACTACCCCAACGCCGACGGCACCACCTACAACTGGCAGGACGAATGGTTTTACGGCTGGGACGACGCCGACCGCGCGACCTTCGGCGAGATAGGCTACACCCCCTCCTACGCGTTCAACATACGCAGCTATTTCACCGGCGCCACCACCGCGGGCACGCACCAGAGCGTGCTCTCTGACGCTTTCGACGGCATGCTCTACCGTTCGGCCTTCGACCCCGGCTATTGGGACTTTCTCACCTGGAACCAGATCAGCACCCCCGACGGCGTGCAGAGCCTGGTGTTCAGCGAGGCCTCCGACCTCTCTACTGTCACCGCCTCCACCAACATGACCATGCGCTCGTCGCGTTACCAGGCACCCACCTACCCCCGCTCGTTCTACCAGCCCGAGCAGCTGTTCAGTGCCTACACCGTCGCGCAACGGCTCACGCAGGCCGTGGGCAGCTACCAGTACGGCGAGCAGCCCGCCACCAACCTGCTCCACATCGACATGACCCTGCAGCCCCTCACCTATATTTATCTGCCGCAGGTCATTCTGCACCACAACAATGGGCGCATCACCTCCATCGACGGCTCGGCCTCGCTCTCGGGCATGGCCCGCAGCGTCACCCTCAACACCGGGGTGGCAGGCACCGATGCCATCACGGTGTACTACAACATGCGGTTCAAGACCAACCTCAGCATGAGGGGCGAGTCGGTAGACATCGCCGGCGGACGGGTACTGACCTTCGGCATGTGCAACATCAACGGCACACGCGTAGGCCTTAACGCCGACGGCAGCCGCGCGGTGGCCAACGTCAACGATGCCGTGCGACATTATATGGAAGTGACCATGCAGTTCAACAACGGCAACGACTCCACCTTCGTCTTCGACGTCACCAGTCAGGTGCGGCGTAAGTACAAGGGCGGGGTGCTCACCGTAGAACTCGATATGGACACCATACCCGTGCCGAAGCGGTCGGGAGGCTCTGGCTTCGACGCCGTGGTGAAAGACTACGAAGACGGAGGCACGCACGTCATAGAGATGTAGACACGGCGCAACGGTTCGACATGATAATAACAGTAATTGTATCGCAATAACAGTCAGCTCTCAATAGGAACACGACACTCGGTTATAAATTACTGTACCCGCATACACAACAAAGAATGATAACAACAAAGTATTAATATTTAAATATGTAGATTATGAAGAAAATTCACTTTCTTTTCGCAGCCGCCGCACTGGTGCTGGCCAGCTGCTCTAACGAAGAGTATTTAGGTGACAACAACACCCCCGATGCCCTCCAAAATGCCAAGATGATCGGATTCTCGGCAGGGTCTAACGCTGTGACACGCGCAGACAAGACGGGTGCGGAGGCCGCAACGGCCTTGAACAACAAGTTCCTGACTTACGGCGTGAAGACCGTATCTGGCACAGAGAGTGTGGTATTCCCCACCTTCACCGTGGCTTACGATGGCAATCTTGGTGCAGGTGCCGCCGGCAGCACCGACTCGAACACCAAAGGTTGGGAGTATGTAGGTCTGACAGGCCTGACGGGCCAGACCATCCGTTACTGGGACTATGATGCCAGCAACTACAAATTCCAGGCATGGTCGATTGTAGGAGGCGCTGCCACGGTGACCGCCGCCTCTTCTTCCTCGCTCACCATCACGGGTACGGCAGCCGATTTGGCCCAAGTTTACATCGCAGACCTTGTGAGCATCGACAAGAGCACAACCACATCGGGCGTGAACACATACGGCGGTATCGTGACCTTCACCTTCCGCAACGGTGCCTCGAAGGTGCGTTTCGGTATGTATGAGAGCATCGCGGGCTATAAGCTCAGCGACGTGACCTTCCGTTCGGCAGCAGGCGGTACAACAGGTACGGGCAAGAATTTCGAAAACAGCACCACCAATGCGATGCTTGACGGTTCGTTCAGCGGTCAGGGCACCACTTCGGGCACCTACACCGTAACCTATGGTAGTGACAACAAAGCTACGATGGCCAACACGTCGACAGGTGCCGCAGCATCGTATATCGACTTCGGTACTTTCGACACCTCCTCGGCTATCAGCGAGAGTTCCTCGAGCCCTACATACAGCAGCTACCTTAGCGTTCTTCCCAACGAGAACCACACCGGTGACATGACGCTCTACATCGACTTTACGCTGACCTCTGAAGATGGCAATGATATTATTCATGTCAAGGGTGCTAAGGTGACTGTGCCGGCCGCTTCGATGACGTGGAAGCCCAACTATGCCTACACCTATCTCTTCAATGTGACGAAGAACAACAACGGTACTACCGGCACTGAGGGCACCGATCCCACGAAGCTCTATCCCATCACCTTCGACGCCATTGTGGCTGACGAGGCTGTCGAGGTTGCACCTGTAGAGACCGATGTCAACTAAAAGCGTTGTGGCATGAGCTGTTACAGCACATGTCCTAGAAACCCCACGACCATGCAGGGTTCGACTCCCTGCATGGTTACTATAACGGCCGTCGTGCAGAACCGGGTTCGATAACACGCGGCGAAATATGATAAAAGGAAATACGATGAACGGTGGAAACTCTTCTCGCGCCATAAGCGTCACTGCTGGTCTGGTCTTCTCGTTAGGGCTGCTCACCGCCTGCTCGGGCGGTTCTGCTACGACCGACCCCGACGTAGAGCCTGTTGTGCCCAACACGCAGAAGTCGATCAGCTTCGCGGGCGCTGTCGACAACAGCAAGACGCAGACCACAGGCACCCGCGCCACCTACCTCTCTGACTATGTAAAGACTTTCCGTGTGTATGGCTACAAGAACACGGCCTACGACTCGGGCACAGGGAGCTACAGCGGCCTGCAGACCGTCTTTGGCGGCTATCTGGTGAACTTTAACTCTGTCACTGCTGGCACCACGCTCAGTAACCAGTATGGCTGGGAATATGTCAACGGCACCAACCAGACCATTCACTATTGGGACTATTCGGCCACGGCCTATCGCTTTGCGGCCTATGCGCCCGCTGCCGGTGTCACAGTCACAAAACCAGATGATGACCACTTGAGGTTTGATTTCCCCGTGGATGGCACCAGCAGCAGCCCGATTTATTATTCGCAGCTGTGGTTTTCCAACAACAGCACGTCGTACACCGCCTACGGCCAGCCCGTGACGCTCACCTTCGTGCCGCCACTGTGCAAGGTGCGCATCTGTTTCATCAATGGAGAGGGCAATGCCGTGACCACCACCGACCTCGTCTACTTGCAAACCGACCGCACCTCCATACAGTTTATGCCCACCGACGGTACCGCCATCGCCCAGAAGGGCACCTTTGCCGTCACCTATCCCCTCACGGGCACAGTTACCACCGAGACCGTCGACGTGACGCCCGGCACAGCTACGGGCGATGTCCTTGCGGCCCTCACCGAGCCTTACGAGGAGGCCGACAAGCTCGCCTTTGCCACCAATGCGCAGCGATGGTACAGGCTGCTGCCCATGGCCACGCAGGGCACCTACACCCTCTCGCTCACCTATAATGGCAGCCCGCGCACCGCCGTGGTGCCCGCCGAATATATGAGCTGGAAGCCCGGCTACGAGTACACTTATGTTTTCAAGCTCACCGACACGGGCGTGGTGTTCGATTCCGACCTCTACGTCTACACCAAGTGGCAGGTGGGCTACACGCAGACCACCACGTGGTAAACGCTATTCCATACAATGAAGAGAATGATGCACAAGCCCATGAAGTCATACCTCATCTCCCTTACCTCTCTCGCCCTGCTCGCCACCCTGCTGCTCACCGCGTGCAGCGGCAACGATGAGCCCGTGGCGCAGGGGCAGTCTGTCACCCTGACGGTGCCCATCGAACTCGTGGTCTCCAACCCGCTGGTGCCCGGAACACGGGCCACCGGCGACCCCGGCCTCGACGACGAGCTGCCGCCCCCGGCCCAGCTGTACGTCTTTGCCTGGGTGCTCAACGCAGAAGACAGATACACACTTTTATACACGCACAGAGATTTGCAGACCAAAGACTGGACTTACACCTTAGGCACCAATGGCGAGGATGCCTCGGCACGCTACCGGTTGAATGAAAAATTGGTAATCCCCGCCAAGTTAACTATCAAGTCGAGTAACAACAATGAGCAGGTGGGGCGCATCTTTGCCATTGCCACCAACAAGGCGCTTACCGCCGACCAGTTGTCTACCATCGCCGGGAGTTATTCCTCTGTTGTCACCGCTACACCGGTTAGTGACAATATTTCTTCGGTTATATTTGATAGTTCACCTAATGCTACGCTGGCTCAGTCCACCCTCCCGTTGGCCGACTGGACCAGCAACGACCTTCGCGACCTGTACACCAATCCATACGAGGATCCGAATGAAGATAACCAAGGCGTGGGCAATGGCTACGTCGTTTACGATAGCACCTTCCCGTACAAAATACGTTGTGGAACGGTGCGCCTCTACCACTGCGCCGCCAAGGTAGACTTCACATGGGAGATGGACGCCTCGCTGCGCCAAACGGAGAGCGTGGCAAGTATCACCGTGAAGAATCTGCCCACCTCGTGCAAACTATTCATGCCCACGGCAAATCCAGAGGGCACGGCCACACAGTCCATCGCCACAACCATAGAGACTCAATGGATTGGCCGCGAGTATCGCTATATGCTACAGCCACCTACGGGGATTATCAACTATGATGTCGGCTTCAGTGGCTCGCGCACTGATGTGAGCAATGCTGCGTTTAATCCGGTATCCGTCAACGGTGTGTTCACAGGCTGGTACCGCATCGTAGCGACAGTCAAATGAGTTACCTCTGAGAATCTCAGGCGACAGAAGAATGATAACTTGCAAATACGTTATACATCGCTATGCGTCGAAACTTTTACTATATACTCTTACTGATGCTCCTCACGGCCATGACCGCAGGGGCGCAAAACATACGTTACGTCAGCAAAAAGGGCGCCTACGCCAACGACGGCAAGTCGTGGGCCACGGCCAAGATCAATGTGCAGGATGCCATCAACGACCTTGTGGACAATGGTCTCACGGGCGAGGTGTGGGTGGCCGAAGGCACCTACACGCCCACGGAGAGTACGGAGTCGAGCGGTGGCAGCACGCTCTATATGTCGTTCAAGATTCCCGCCGGCATCAGGGTGTATGGCGGCTTCGCCGGTACGGAGAGCTCGAAGGACCAGCGCGCCAAGACAACGTATGAGAACATCGGCTGGCGTTACACCAAGCATACCACCCTCTCGGGCAACCTTTCGGCCAAGGCCGAATTTAGTTGGAACAGCTCGAAGAGGGTGTTCAACACCTCTTTTTACGGCAACAGCTACCACGTGGTGTGGTTTGCCAACAATGGTTTCGACGCCAACGGGCGTGCCAATGCCCTGAGTGCCGCCGCCCTGCTTGAAGGATTTATCATCGAGGGTGGCAACGCCCGCAACACCGCGCTCACCGGGCGGTCGCATACCGCCTATGGTGGTGGTATATATATGGTGGAAGGTGCCACGGTGCAAAACTGCTATGTGACCAACTGCGAGGCCTCGCGCGACGGTGGCGGAATATATATGGATGGCGGTGGCACGGTGGAACACACGCTCATTGCCAACTGTCAGGCCTTAGGCGTGTCGATCGAGAACGGCTATGGCGGTGGCGTATGCCTCGACGGCAATTCCTCGGAGAACAAGTTTGGCATCTCCCGTTCGATGATCTACAATTGTGTGGGTCGCTATGGTGGCGGTATGGCCATCAATGTGCCCACCTCGAAGTCGGCCGCGGGCAACGACATCCGTTACAAGCCCTATGCCGCTGCCATGATCATTACCAACAACACGGCCACGTCAGAGGGCGGCGGGGTCTACCTGAACCGTGGTGGCGCCGTTACCCAGCTCACGGTGGTGGCCAACCAGTGCAACGGGCAGGGAGTCACCTCCAACGGCATTACCAACGGCAGGGCGGCCGGCATCTATTGCCGCGACAACTCCTACGTCATCAACTCGGTGCTGTGGGGCGGAGAGTGTTCGGCCAACAACAACGCGCAGTATGCCGCCTCGCGCTCCGGCTACTCCGACGAGCTCAAGACCCACATGTGGTATTGCTCGCTGTCGAAGTCGGGGTACGTAGACTGGAGTAGTACGAAGAAAATCAATGTCATGTCGTTGTCCGACTATAACACCAAGACCTTGGAGTCGGCAGCCGGTGTCACCAGTGGAGCGTCGGTGGGCTATCCGGTGTTTGCCAAGCCCACACCATCGGCCGGTCATCTTGACAACGGTGTCTTCGACTTCGCCAGCACATACAGCTGGCAGCCGCAAGCCGTCTCGGCACTGCTCAACGCCGGCATCCGAAGCATCGAGCTTGACCTCGACGGCATACTGCCCTTCCCCTTGGTGCTCAACGATTTGGTAGACGCCCAGTTCAAGCCTCATGCCACCATTGGCGGCTATGTGGCCAAGGGACTGGTCATCAGCCCCCAGACATCGGGCACGACGGTCAATATCTACGTGGATGATGCCGGTACGCAGGGGGCCGAGGCCGCTTCGATCGGCTCGAGCTGGGACAACCCCATCCGTTATCTCGGCAATGCCCTGCAATATGTGAAGGACAATGCCGCGACGCTTTTGGGCAAGACCGTGAATATCTACGTGAAAGAGGGAACATACAATAATACCAATTCGTATGTCAACGGTCGTCTGCGCATGGTGCCCGTCGATGTGCCCGGTAATGTGAACCTCTATGGCGGGTATCCCGATGAACTGACAGGTACCGATTTGACAGCCACCATCAATGGCACGATCTATCAGCGCAATCCGCTGCGTTATCCCTCGGTCATCACCGGCAAGGTGACCAACGATTATCAGGTCAATGTGGCCCACCTCGTGACCTTCAACGGCAGTACCGATGTGGTGTTCGATGGATTTCAGGTGCGCTATGCCAACGCCTCGTCGACCTTGCTCACCAATGTTGACAAGAACGGCGGCGGCATGATCTTCTCTAACGGAGCACACGTGTCGGTGCGCAATACGCTTATCGCAGGATGCACAGCCGAGAAGGGGGCTGCCATCTTTGCCACCGGTGCTACGCAGGTAACGTTTGTGAACTGCATCGTCCACAACAACACCTCGTCTAACCTCAACGGCATCATCTATTCGGAAGGTACGGCCAACCTCACCTTCGGCCAGTGCGACTTCCTGCGCAACGTAGGCTATGTGGGTTATCTCGAAGGCACAGACACCAAGCAGGCCTATACCAACTCCATCTTCTTCGCCAACATGGATCGCGCCATCGACAATACCAATACCGAGAATGGCGGCGGCATACAATATAGCCTGCCTTCGTTCGCAGGCAACACGGCGGGCGTGTCGGGCAGCTACTGCATGTTCGACAGCAAGTCGGCGCAGTTCAGCACGCAGTTTGGTGGCAACAATTTAGGACAGTGGCAGTACAACCTGCAATACACCTTTGCCGGCGGAGCCGACAATGGCTATCCGCGCTTTGTCAACCCCACCAAGAACACGGGCGTGTCGCCCGGCGGCGATGCCACCTTCAATGGTCGGGCCACGTCGTTTGAGCCCAACAACACCAACCCTGTGGTGAATGCGGCCTACGCCTTGGGCGTACATACCGATTGGGGCACCGACATCAGTGCGGTGACCACGCGCGACTATGGCGGGCGCCCCGACATCGGGGCCGTGGAGAACCATCAGGCTACCCATGAGGCCGAGGGCGAGAACGCCTATACCACAGGGCAGCCGGCCTACGGCTCTGTGGTCTACGTGCGCGACTACAACACCTATACTTATAATGCCGATGGCACGATGACCAAGACGGCCGAAGACCTGAACACCACCGACCGTGACGGACTATCATGGGAGCGGGCCATCAATGGTAATGCCACATACGGCAGCGCCACGACCTTTGTCAACTATAACCTCTCTACGTTTGTGGCCAGCACCATTACTTCGCCCAAGCCTTACAAAATCGGTATGTTGGTGGGTAATACGGCGGGTAGCGCGGTGTATTTCGCCAAGCAAAACGGTACAGCCGTTTACATGAACGGCACGACGGGAGCTGCTAATGGTGATGACTTCATCCTTATCAACACAGGCACGACCGGAGTCTATTATATATATAATGTGACAAGGAGCCGGTATGTGGCATACAACTCCACGGCGGAAGGTGCCGACAGGATTGTTCTCCAAGCGACTAACACTACGAACGCCACATGGCGGATACTCTCGGTGAACACTGCCGCCAATTATCAAACCTACGTTATTCAGCCCGGTAACTTCAACTCCATCTCCTCTCCCTCGTGGAACTACTTCGGTGGCGCTGCCGGTGGAAAAAACATCGGCTTGTACCGAGGTACCGATGCCAACAGCAAGTGGCAGTTCTATGCGAAGGTCACAACCGCGGGTACGGTGGATGTCAACGGCTTCCAATATGCCTTGAACAATGCCAATGCCCTCTACACCTCTACGGGTAAAGCCCACAAGGTGTGGGTGGGAGCGGGCAATTACACCACCACGCTCACCATGCGCGATGGCGCGCCGGCCTACGGCGGATTCCCCAAGAGCGGCACGCCGGGCGAGAGCGAGCGCGACATCTCGAACACCGTGACCGCCTATAAGACCATTATCGATGCCAACCAGAAGGGGCGCGTGCTCACGCAGTCGGCGGCCTTTGCCGACACCACCATGTTCGAGGGCTTCATCCTGCGCAATGGTTTCACCACAGGAACCACCTATGGCGCCGGGGCATACCTCATGAAGAACGGTATGCTGAAAAACTGCCTCATCGAGAACAATGCCTTCACCTCCGACAACAACACTGGCGACAAGCAGGGCGGCGGTGGCCTGTACCTCAACTCGGGGTCGTTGGTGAAGAACAGTGTCGTCCGGAAGAATACCGTCAATGGCAGTGCCTTGAAGAAATATGTGGGAGGAGCGGGCGTGTTCTCTGCCGGTGGCGAGCTGCAAAACTCGCTCATCGTGGAGAATACAACAACGAGCACAGCCTACTATCTCTTGGGTGCCGGCATGTATATCTCTGCCACCAGCAAGCTCTACAACTGCACCATTGCTTACAACTTCGGCGAGCAGGGTGGCAGCTATCCTGCCACGGGCGGCGTATGGGATGCCGGAGCGAGCTATTCGAATGGTTCTTATTCCAACCAGTCATTGTTCTACAACTGCATCATGTGGGGCAACTACGCCAACGGCAATACGGCAGAGAACATGATTCAGGTGGGAATGTCGGGTTTCTCTTCAGGAGCGGGCCGTACCAACAACGCCTTCTTCACCTGTTACAGTTCGGCAGTCAACTCCACTTATGCCTCCGACGACGCCGCCGACCGTAACAAGGTATATCTCACCGGCACCTCGGCCACTGCCGGTGCCTATCAAGCCTTCTACGATGCCTGTAAGGCCAACGAGCCCTTCGTGCGTGCATCGGATGGCACTACCACATACGCGTTGAAGTCCACCGCCACGCAGTGTATCAACCAAGGTTCTCAGGAAGACGTGCTTGCGGTCCAAGACATCACAGAAGACATCGTGGGCTCCAACCGTGTGCAAGACTGTACCGTGGACAAGGGAGCCTACGAATACAACGATGCCTACGGCATCACGCCCGACACCAAGTCGGTGAGCGGACAAGCCATCTTCTACGTCACGCCCGAGGGCCACGGTCTGGCCTCGTCTTCGAGTCCCGGCAATGCCGCCTGCGCTGCCAAGCTGCAGACCGTGCTCGATGCCGCCGGTCGGTACAAATACACCAACCCCTCGGCGCGTGTCATCGTGAAGCTCGCCAACAGCAGCAGCCTCGAAGGCACCAATACCCCCTTTAAATATTATGCCACCCGCACTACCGACGAGACCGACCAGGACGTGCGCCTGTGGTCGATCATGGTGCCACGAGGCGTGGAGGTGTGGGGCGGATACACCGATACTTATACTTCTGAGACAGACAATGGCTTCTACCTGAACAGCGGCAGCTATACCGACCGCCGCGACATCACCGGCCATCCCACCTATCTCGACTCCTATTATTATAATACGGCACAGAAAAACGAGGCCTACACCTACCATGTGGTGACCTTCACCGACTATGTGTTCGACAGCAGTGGTTTGCCTTACCGTGCCACCGATGCCATCGGTAGCTCCAGCTCATTCACATCGTATCAGGACAACCTCATGAGCATGGCGGGAGCCACCACCGACCGTGCCGTCATCGACGGACTCTTCATCACCGGTGGCAACGCCAACCTGCAGGTTACCTCATCGGGTTCTACCAACCTCGACATCAACCAGTATGGCGGCGCGGCCATCGTGACCGACTATGCCCATGTGCGCAACTGCATCATCCGCGACAACAAGGGCACCTACGGCGGTGCGCTGGCCCTGACCCATAGGGCATTGGTGTCGGGTACGCTCATCGACCGCAACACCGCCGAATATGGTGGCGCGCTCTATTTCTTTGAGGACGGCGCCCAACTCTCCGACGGAACCATCATCGACACCAAGCAGGGCAACGGTAAGACCATGGACGCCAATATGGCACATGTGTACACCTCGACCATCGTCAACAACCTGGCCAACGCCCAGGGTGGCGGCATCTGGTTTGGACAGGGTGAGGCCAACGTGCGCATCAACTCTACGGTGGTATGGAAGAACGACAGTCCCGACCAGCCCAACGTGTCGGGACTCTCTAACCCCGACAAGCCCGCCGACAACACCATGGGCTCCACCGAGTTTTATCCCTTCTCCTTCAGTGCCGTGCAGAACGTGCGCCTCTCGGGTACAAACAACATCGACCTGCCCAACGACAACCGTGCAGGTACGCGCTTTGCCAAGGCTGGCACCACCGACCAGGTGACGTTGGCCAAGGAGACAGGGGTCGATGGATTTGCCAACCTCTCTGAGTTTGGCTACTACGGACTCACCGACTACTCTATCCTGGTGAAGACCGGCATGAGCATCAACGACTATGCCGCGCTGAAGGACATCGGCCTGTCCGACGCCGACTTTGCCGGGCTCGACCGCGTGACGTCGAGCACCGCCCGCTCGTTCATCGACATTGGTGCCCGCGCCATTGACAAGCGCATCAATACCGACGACCTGATGTTGCGCCTGTATGTGATGAAGCCCGAAGACGTCAACATGGACGCGGCCGAGGCCATGATGCAAATCAACACCGTCAAGGGCAGTACCGGCTATGATGCCAACATCGCCTACTATGCTCAAGAAGGCTCGTCGTTTGCCTATCCCATGCAAAGCCTGCAAGACGCGCTCGACTATATCTACGCCGCGCGTGCCATTCAGGCTGACGGCACGCTCACCATTGCCGACGCCAACAACATGCCATTCGAGATTGTGGTGGCTAAGGGCACCTACTATCCCTCGCGCAACCTGCGGGGCATCTATGGCTATTCGGTAGACAACACCTTCCTCATTCCCGAGGGTGTGGCCATCCTCGGCGGCTTCAGCGGCAAGCGCGCCGTAGACCGCAAGGGCACGACTTATTCGACCAACAACTTCTTTGGCCGATTCCGCACGAAAGGCACCGTGAAGGCCCCGAACTACGCGAACGACTACTATTATCTGACCGACAACACCGACACGCTCACCGCTGAATCGCTCGCCATCGGCGACTACACCATACGCCAGCTGCCCATGGAGACCATGACCAAATACCGTCCCCATGCCGACATCAATGCCAACAACATCATCGAGCCGTGGGAGTTTACCAACCAGACGGTGCTCAGCGGCGACGTGAACAACGTGCCGGGCAGCGGTGTGCTCCACGTGGTGACGGTATATGCCGACCAGACCTTGGCCGGCGCACTGCCCAAGCCCAGCATGGACCGCAGCACCACCTACGTCTCGGAAAAGAGCAAAGCCAACTACGGCTATACCATCCGTGAGGACGGACAGCCCATCGTCTTAGACGGACTGACCATCACCGGCGGCTACGCACGCAACTACGTCACGGGGTCTATCGACGACAGCGAGAAGTTGTTCTATGAGCACGGCGGAGGGCTCTATGCCGACGGCAACCGCTACTGCGACGATTACAACAAGGGCACCGGCACCGGCGTGCAGTTCAAGCATACCGAGGTGAGCAACCCCATCTCGTATCGCGACGTGTCGGTAGTGGTCAACATGTGCAAGTTTGAGGACAACCATGCCGGCTTTGGTGGCGCCATCGCCATGAACAGCTCGCTGAATGTCTACAGCTCCAGCTTTGAGCACAACATCGCCGAGGCGGGTGAGGACAAAAACGTGGATTACAATGGCGGCTCTTACACCGTGAACTATCCCGGACAGGGCGGTGCCATCTTCTCCACCAACTACCTCACGGCCCTCAACACCATCTTTGCCAACAACGAGGCGCGCGACGAGAACTACAGCACCGAGCCGCGGGATATTGTCAACCTGCGACACCTGGCCGATGCCGGATACGTGCCCCCCAAACTGCTCGGCGGCAGCGGCGGTGCCATCTATATGGGCAAGAGTGGATATTACCACCTCTTCAACTGCAACTTCGTACACAATTTGGCCAACGCCTATCCGGCCGTATGCACCATGAATCCCAACACCAAGGAGCCTGCAAAGGACGCGCCCGCCGACTACAACATGACGCTGGCCAACTTCAACCAGATCTTCAACTCGGTGTTCTGGGGCAACGAGGTGAGCAGCGAGATGAAGAGCAAGAACAGCACGAACGCCGCCTTCCTGTTTGCCGGACAGCTCATCACCACCTACGGCAAGCACGACCGCACGGCCGACTACGACGCCACCTTCATCGCAGACAATGTGCCCACCTCGCAGACCGACCTCGACGCCAACTACCAGGAGATGGCATGGTTTAGCGCCTACGAGGCAGGACGGGGCATCACGCCGGTCAATACCGTGGACCTGCGGGGACTGGCCATCGACCCGATGCACCATGTCGTCAACCAGCTCGCCGCCGCTGCCGAGACACAGGGCGGCAAGTACCAGAACTGCAACATCGACATCTCGAGCGACAACGAGTCGCTCGACGGCCCCAACTTCGTCAACCCGTCGCTCCGTGCAGGATACGACGGCTATGTGGAGAGCGCCGACTGGAGTCCGTCGCGACTCAATAAGCTCACCGACAACGGCAGCGGCAAGATCGACCAGATGATCACGCAGGGCACCGACGGCATCTACCAGGCCCAGTTCAAGACCTACGACAACACGAGCGTGAGTCAGGTGCCCACCGATTATCTTGCGGCCGGGGTGGGCGACTACATGACCTCGGGATTCTACCCCACCTACCGCTACTGGAAGTACAACATGTTCTACCATAAGTTTGTGCCCATCGGTACCGACCCATACATGACCTCGGCCTACGTGCAAGACGACGGCAGCCAGCAGCAGCTGTACCGCATCTCTTACGACCCCAACCCCACGCACAACCAGACCTATATCGACATCGGCGTGTACGAGTATCCGCACACCCCGCTGCAATATACCACCGTGGGCGACGAGGTAGACATCCTCTGGGTGTCGCCCATCGAGAAACCCGACAACGGTCTGCCCGACGGCAGCGCCTGGAGCCAGCCCACGTCAGACCTGCAGCGCGCCATCGAGACACTGCTCGCCAGCCGCAACGGCCACCGCAAGGAGATCAGACTGATGAACGGCACCTATACGCCCATCTACACCATCGACAACCGGTTGGCCTTCACCATCAACACCTACAACCTCAATGGGTCGGTGGAGCTGCCTGCAGCCAAGGAAGGCTATACGAGCGAGGGCCACGGTGTGCGGTCGCTCACCATCAAGGGCGGATACAGCCGCGAGCTGAACAACATCTACGACGTGGATGCCTATCCCGCCATCTTCCGGCAGCAGACGCGCACGGATGCATCGTCGGATAAGTGGGACCACCTCATCTATATCACCGATGCTACGCAGCGCTATGGACTGAGTCGCTACAACGCCGACAACGGACAGGGTTGGTGGCCCACGGCAACCGAGCAAAGCAGCAAGCCGGTGAACACCATCCCCATCGAGATCGACGGCGTGCGCGTCATCAACGACCAGGCACGGGCCGGCACCAATGGGGCGGGTATCTACTATGGGCCGCAGACGTTCAATGCCAACTTTATGGTAGACGCCTCTTCGACCCTGCCGGCATACACGGCCTCTGCGCCCACGACGGCCAACATCTCGAAGATTGTCTATTACAGCGACGCGACACTCAGCGAGGTTTCGCCGACGCCCACCAACTATTACAAGCGTGAGGGCGAGACATACTACACCGACGACACTTACACCACGGAGTCGGCTACAGCTACCGACTACGTGCGGTATGGCTATGTGCAAAACACCGCCCCGGCAAAACTGCTGCTGAGCAAGACCACCATTCTGGGTACGGGCACGAAGAACGACAAGACCACCAACGCCGTGTATATCGGCAGCACAGGCGGCTCGGCAATGCTCTACAATAATCTCATGCACAGCAACTACGGTGAGCCGCTGCATGCCGAGTGCCCCACCACGGTGGTGAACAACACCTTCGCGCTCAATGCCTCTTGGGTGAACATCTCTGGCGACGATGCCGCCGGGTCGAAGATCTTCAACTCGGTGTTCTGGCGCAACAACGCCACCGGCACCGACGGCTATGGCGAGCAGTTCAAGCTGCAGGGATATGTAGATGTGGCATCGAGTGGCGACATCTTCAAGCGCAACGCCTACACGGGCGGCAACACCACGGAGACCAGTTATGCCGATGGCAACGCCATTGCCACGAACAACTACAACGTGGGACTGACGGTAAACAACAACGACGTGATCAACGGGCCTAACTTCATCGACCCGGAGAACACCGACATCGAGGCCCGCAACTTCGGCATCAACCCGTCGCTGCGACTGCTCAACAAGGGCGACAACACGCTGTATAATGATGACCTGACAAGTGCGTACAACATCTACGACCTGGCCTGGCTCACCACCACGCGCCACGACGCGGCAAGCAACAACCGCATCGTGTCGAGCATCGACCTCGGCGCCTTTGAGTATCAGAACAACCTCGAACGGGTGCTGTATGTCAACCCCAACTCGTCGGTGACGGGCGTGGGCAACTCGTGGGCGAGTCCGTTAGGATACGGCAGTCTGCAGACCGCCCTCGACCTCGCGGCCATCTACCACGTGAACAATCCCAACGAAGAGGCATACGTCTTTGCCAAAGGTGCCTCGCTCACCAACCAAGGGCTGCACACCGGCGAGACGCTCGTTATGCGTAACGGCGTGGCGATGTACGGAGGTATCAGTCCGTCGTTCAACGCCGACTGCGCCAAGACCACAGATGTAAACGGAGTGTCTACCTTCGATGCTGACGTGTTGAAGGCATACGTGGATAACATCCGCACCACACGCAGACCAATCATTGGTCCTACGGGTAACAAGACCACGGTGAGTGGTATTAAGGTGTCGCCACAATCAGACTTCGATACTACAGAGGACATCATTTCGCTCATCGACGGTGTGGAGGTGACGGCCACCACCGCCACCAATGCCACAGGCGCGGTAACAGAACCTGTGATTGATGTGCGACCGCGGACACCGAATACACATGTGGCGTTGCGTAACATTATCGTGCGCAACAATACCGTGACAACGACTGGCGTGAACGTGGCAGAGGTAGACAACGCCCTGCTCTACGAGGCGTTGTTCCATAGCAATACGCCCGGCAGCGGGGCATCGGCATTGCGTGTGGGAACCAACGGATATGTTGTCAATGCCACCGTCGAGGGTACGACCATTGGGGCCGACGGCTTGACGACCTATAACGGCAGCGAAGCCGGGCATATCTACAATTCATTGGTGAACTACGGCGGCCAGCGCGCCACGTACAACACGCTGTCGGGGTCGCATTACAGTGTGAGCCTGAAAAACCTGAACTACCAGCTCATGGCAAAGAGCAAGCACATCGACGAGTGCGAGCCTGTGAATCCGCTGGAAACGGTGGCACCCCATTTCGCCGAGTTCATCAACTACGACACCGACCTCGACCTGCTGGGCAACCCACGCCTGCTCAAGGGCGTGACCTCGGCCAACAAGATCGACCGTGGCGCGTTCGAGACTTGGCGCATCGACAAGCCGGTGGTGACGACGCTGTCGACCGGCAACTATTATCCCCACGAGGGCTCGGTGGTCTACATCCTCGAGGGCAACACCCTGGTGAGTGGCAACACGCTCAACCCGGCGTTCCTACTGTTGGAGAAGGGCGCGAGCCTCTACGGCGAGGGCCATGCGGTGAACGCCTCCTACCTTGCCGTGGAGCGTGAAGTGCCGGCTGGCGGCGCGGTGGTGGGCCTGCCCTATGCCATGGACTATGCCGCCAACGCGGCCAAAGTGACCTATGCCACTGACGGCGAGCTGACGCTCACACCCGACGGTAGCGCATACGCCTATAATGGGGTGAAGCGCTCGGCATGGAACTACCAGTTCCTCAAGAGCAACTCGGGCAGTTGGGAGACGCTCACCACGACGGCAGTGGCCAACCAGGGCGTGCTCTTCGTTCCAACAGAGGCCGGCACCTACCGCTTCACCGGACAGGGAGCGAGCATGCAGGATTATATCTACCGTGAGGTGCAGGACGCCACGTCGAAGACGGTGACACTCACGCAGAACGACGACTACCGGTCTGACTACGGCGGTGCCGACTTCACCTCGAAGGAAGACATGGGCTGGAACTGCTTCGGTCTGCCGTATCTCGTGAGTACGTACAAGCCATACGCTACCGAATCCTTCACGACTACCAGCCGGTATAACATGGACATCCCCCATACATTGTGGCTTTACTACGACGGCGCGGCGGCGCCCGACGGCACCACCGTCAACGGCGACGGCGGCTATTACAGCGTGTCGTCGTGGGACACCACCGACAACTGGCATCTGCCCACAGGTAGCGTGCCGTCTATCTGGGTGGGCGAGGGCATCTTCACCCAGACGGCGGCGGTGAACAGCACCGAGGACCTGACGTTCTACCGCCCGGTGTACGAGTCGGCCTCCGGTGCCAAGGCTGCCCCCACGCTCACCCGTGCCTACGTGGGCACCATCGAGCAGGAGGTGGCGACGACCTTCTCCATCACCGCGCGTGGACGTATCATCTACGTCACCGGACTGGAGGGCGATGAGCAGATTACCATCTACGACAGCGTGGGACGTATCTACAACACCGCACAGGCCACCAGCACACGCTATTCCACCGCGGTGCCCACCAACGGCATCTATATCGTGCGGGTGAACGACGTGAGCAAGAAGTTGCTCATCAAATAAGGCTGAGGCCCCGCCTGAGGCCACCCCCTGGAGCCCCCCACCGCGCCAGCCTCTCCCGCCCCAACGGGGAGGGCTGGGGTGGGGCTCCGGGGAGGGCTGGGGAGGGGCCTTCCCTCATTTTTTTATACACGGAGCATCGCGTCGCGATGGACGGATGGCACGGAAACTGCACACCCACATCACTAGTCTCTTAAACTCTGCGTGCCCTAACCAATCAGCGGGGGGCATGCGAGTTTTTTTTTTGCACGCAGAGTCGCAGAGTTTTGGGAGGTCTTATTGCTCGCTAAACAGGAAAGTATTTGGAGGGGGGCGTCTACGGCCTAGGAGTAAACGGAGGCTGCGCACGGTTACTTCAACCTTACCTGCCCGTGCCCGGAACAAAGATTTTTAAACACTTAAATATTAAAAATCTTATTACGCACAACCACCGCGCCAGCCGCCCCAACGGGGGAGGCTGGCGCGATGGAAACTCTTCAGATTACTTTGGCCCTTCTCCGCAAGGGAGCGGAGGCAGACGGATTGAGGCGAGGCGCTTTATGTTGTATATCGTGCGCTGGATTCGTGTAATTCGTCCATCGCGACGCGATGCTTCGTTTAATTGTAGCGTGCCAGCGGAAAATTCGTGAAATCCGTGTAATTCGTGGTTAAAAACCAGAGTGAAGGCCCCTCCCCAACCCTCCCCAAGGGGCGGGAGAGGCTGGCGCGGTGTATCCGGCCCTCGCCGCCGCTCGGGGATTTACGCAGATGGTGGTATGCCTGGGCACACGGCGGAATGACAGTCATGCTACTGTACCATTTTCCCTCTGAGCCCAATAGACTCCTTTTGCCAATTGTTGATATTATTTTATCAATGTGATGGCGGGTTGCACATTTTTGTTTATCTTTGCAATATCAATTGTATGTCGGCCGGTCTATATGGAAGCCAAGCATTACCCACAGTGGGCAACATGGCCGGGGGACAAAAGAGAAAACCTAATCAAACCAACTATGTATCGTAAACTATTTATTGCTATGCTTTTTGCACTGCCACTGTCGGCCGTGGCCCGCCAGCTGCATGTGCAGACCCCGCATCTGTCGATGGTGATCAATGCCGACGAAGGCAAACAACCTGAGTATGTCTATTTTGGCTCGCGGCTTACGGCTGCCGACTTGCAGAACCTTCCGCAGCCGGTGAACGGGCGCATGGATGCTTATCCGGCCTACGGCCTGAACACGCCCTCCGAGGCGGCCTTCGCCTGCCGGCATGCCGATGGCAACCTCTCTACCCAACTCGTGGTCACAGGCTCTGACACGCAGGGCGACATCACCACCATCCACCTCAAGGACCCGGCGTATGCGCTGCAGGTAGACCTGAAATACAAGACCTATCCCGATGTCGACATGATTGAGACCTGGACGGAGGTGAGCCATCAGGAGAAGGGTGTTGTGACACTCACCGCCTTCGCCTCGGGTATGCTGCCCATCCGTCGCGGCAACGTGTGGATGAGCCATCTATGGGGCACCTGGGCCAGCGAGTGTAATGTCACCGAGGAGGAGTTGCACGCCGGAGAACTGGTGATCCGCAACCACGACGGCGTGCGCAACTCGCATACCGACCATGCTGAGGTGATGTTCTCGCTCGACGGCAAGGCCCGCGAGAACACAGGCAACGTCATTGGTGCAGCGCTCTGCTATATGGGCAACTACCGGCTCAAGACCGTGACCGACGATACCGATTACCATTATTTCTTTGCGGGCATCGATGAGCAGAACTCTGAGTACCGCCTCAAGAAAGGCGAGGTCTTTGCTACGCCGCACCTGGCCCTCACCTTCTCGAAGGAGGGCCTCTCGGGTGCCAGCCGCAACTTCCACCGCTGGGGCCGACGCTACCAGCTGGCCAACGGCAACCGGGAACGCATGATCCTGCTCAACAGCTGGGAGGGTGTCTACTTCGACATCAACCAGCAGGGTATGGACCAGATGATGGCCGACATCGCCTCGATGGGCGGCGAGCTCTTCGTCATGGACGACGGCTGGTTCGGCGACAAGTATCCCCGCAAACGTGACACCTCGTCGCTGGGCGACTGGGTGGTCGACAAGAACAAGCTGCCCGAGGGCATCGAAGGACTGCTCAGCGACGCGCGAAAGCATGGTGTGAAATTCGGCATCTGGATAGAACCCGAGATGACCAACACCCTGAGCGAGCTCTACGAGAAGCACCCCGAATGGGTCATCAAGGCACCTAACCGCGAGGCGGTGAAGGGACGCGGCGGCACGCAGCTCGTGCTCGACCTGGGCAATCCCAAGGTGCAGGACTTCGTCTTCGGCATCGTGGACAATCTTATGACCAAATATCCCGAGATTGCCTATATCAAGTGGGACGCCAACATGGCAATCATGAACCATGGCTCGCAATACCTGTCCATGAACGAACAGAGCCACCTCTACATTGCCTACCACCGCGGTCTGCAGCAGGTGTGCGAGCGCATACGTGCGAAGTATCCCGACCTGGTGATTCAAGACTGTGCCAGTGGGGGCGGAAGGGTCAACTGGGGCTACCTGCCGTGGTTCGACGAGTTCTGGACGAGCGACAACACCGATGCCCTGCAGCGCGTCTACATGCAGTGGGGCACCAGCTATTTCTTCCCCGCCATCGCCATGGCCAGCCACATCTCGGCATCGCCCAACCACCAGACGCATCGCATCGTGCCGCTGAAATACCGCATCGACGTGGCCATGAGCGGCCGTCTGGGCATGGAGATCCAGCCCAAGAACATGACCGATGAGGAGAAGGCACTGTGCCGCAAGGCCATCAGCGCGTACAAGGAGATCAGACCCGTGGTGCAGATGGGTGACATCTACCGCCTGCAGAGCCCCTACGACAAGAAGGGCGTGGCCAGCCTGATGTATGTCAGTGAGGATAAGAGTAAGGCCGTGTGGTACTGGTGGAAACTGGAGACGTTCATGTACCAGCACCTGCCATGCATCAAGATGGCTGGACTCGACCCCAGCAAAATGTACCGGGTGCGCGAGCTCAATCGCATCGATACCAATCCGCTCTTCTGCGAGGGCAAGGCCTATAGCGGGGCCTACCTCATGGAGCACGGACTGGAGATGCCTGTCTCCAACAATACCGACTGGAATAGTATGACCAGCTGGGCCAGCCGCGTGCTGTATCTCGAGGCGCTATAACAGAACGAAGACACCAACGATACATCCCTCAAGCTCTTCCTGGTCTGGCATTACAGGCTCAGGAAGAGCTTTTGGTGCGTGAGAAGACATCCATCATGCCTCTATCTCCCCAGGGCAGCCCGCCCACAGGTGCCACTACAAGGGCTCAGTTAATAAATTTGTGTTTTTAACCATTAGTTTCAGGCGAATAATTGCTTG
>JBHAFS010000147.1:0-3997 GCA_041856205.1 Prevotella sp. | reverse complement strand
ACTCGCGCATGCTCGTGTCCGGACAGCGCCTCAACCTCCCCAAGGTGCAGCTGTATCTCGACTATATGGGGGCTTTCGACGGTCTCGACCGCCTAAAGATAGCATCTGGTGAGGTGCTGCCCGATGCCTCTGCCTTCAATGGTTATACAGGTCGGCTGTGGTTGAGTGATGTACATTACAACTCGTTCATTTCCAAACTCAACTGGCAGTTTGCCCCGCAGTGGAATCTCATGCTCAAGGGCATGTACGAGACGGCTAGTGTGGCACATGTCGAAGTATTGAAAGACTATCGCAAGAGCTATGCCTACATGGGCAGCGTGGAGTATTATCCGGTGAAGAGCCAGGATTTCAGAGTGTTCCTGGCCTATGTCGGACGCAAGTATGACTATAGTGACAAATGCAAGCTGGCCGACTACAATACCAACCGCATTGAGTTGGGCTTCATGTATCGAATCAAGGCCTTCTGACCGGATGATGCCCCCCGACACGACATGGATGGACAGTCAGACAGGTTTTAAGGTGGGTTCTATTAATTAGCTTTGTCAGATTTCGAGACTATCTTCGAGGTCAAATTGCAAGTGAATGAAGGAGTTATGCGGGCATAACGACTGAGCGAACTTGCTATTTGAGCCGAAGAGAGGCCGAAAGATGGCAAAACGTAACCCATGGTTTAATGATTTGATTTCGGTGGTAATTAATAGAACCCACCTTAATATGTGAACAAACTTATAAAATATCAGAATCATGGACAAAAGAACAGAACAGAAGGAAACGAAGTGCCGTCTGGAGTCAGACCTGCTGGGCGAGCTCCAAATACCGGCAGATGCCTATTACGGCGTGCAGACGCAGCGCGGCATCAACAACTACAAGATTTCTACCGTCAGGATGTACGACTATCTCGACTTCATCATCGCCTTCGCTTACGTCAAGAAGGCGGCAGCTCTGGCCAATGCCGAAGCCGGCGCGCTCGACAGTCACATCGCCCAAGCCATTGCCGCTGCAGCCGATGAGGTCATTGCCGGCAAGCTCTGGGACAATTTTCCCATCGACATGATGCAGGGCGGTGCAGGCACGTCGGTCAACATGAATGTCAACGAAGTGCTGGCTAACCGTGCGCTCGAGATCATGGGGTATGAGAAAGGCGACTACAAGCACTGCTATCCCAACGACCACGTCAACTGCGGACAGTCGACCAACGATGCCTATCCCACCGCCATACGTTATGCCATCATCCGTATGAACAAGACGCTCGTGGAGAGTCTGAAGGCCCTCATCGCTGCCTTCAGGCAGAAGGGCAACGAGTTTAGCGGTATGGTGAAGATGGGACGCACACAGTTGCAGGATGCCGTGCCCATGACCTCGGGGCAAGAGTTTCATGCCTTTGCCAACAATCTGGAGGAAGAGCTGGCCAACATCGACCGCAACGTCACACTGCTCCACGAGATCAACATGGGCGGCACGGCCATCGGTACCGGACTCAACGCCGCGCCCGGCTATGCCGACCTGGTGACTGCGCACCTGAGCGAGCTCACGGGCGAGCATTTCGAGAAAGCCTCCGACATGATCGAGGCCACACCCGACACCGGTGCCTATGTGAGCTACTCGGCCGCGCTGAAGCGTCTGGCCGTAAAGCTCTCGAAGACCTGTAACGACCTGCGCCTCATGGCCTCGGGGCCCCGCTGCGGTCTTCACGAGATCAACCTGCCGCCCATGGCACCGGGCTCCTCTATCATGCCCGGCAAGGTGAACCCCGTGATTCCGGAGGTCACCAACCAAGTGTGTTTCAAGGTCATCGGCAACGACACCGCCATCTGCTTTGCTGCCGAGGCCGGACAGCTACAGCTCAACGTCATGGAACCGGTCATCACCGAGTGTATCTTCGAGAGCATCACCTGGCTGGCTCATGCCATGGACACCCTCCGCGAGAAATGCGTCAGCGGCATCACGGTCAACGAGAAGCACAACCTCGACATGGTGCGCAACTCCATCGGCATCGTGACGGCCCTCAACCCCTACATCGGCTATAAAAACAGCACCCAGATAGCCAAGGAAGCCCTGGAGACGGGTAAGAGCCTGGAGCAGATTGCCCTGGAGAAGGGCCTGCTCACTAAGGAGCAACTCGACGAGATTCTAGATCCCAAGGCGATGCTGCAGGTGCATAAACTGTTTTCGTGAGCCCGGCCACGAGAGCGTGCCAGATAGGCATGACAGCCGACCTGCCCTCGACGGCGGGTTTGGTAGATAAGGTGTGTCGACAATGGCACACCTTATTTTTTAGGGTTGCGACATTGATTCACACCTTTTGGGGGCGAATACTATGTTGCCTGCATCCGGTTACCTCTACCCGTTATTCGCTGGTGGGTAGGCTCATCATGAAGGGCGAGAGCATGCGGATTGCAGGTGTTAAGAGGCGTTCTCATGGGCAGGTAGGGTACCTCAAGTGTTCTTGGTCGACCCGAAGCAGACCGTGATTCGACTCGAAGCAGACCGTGATTCGACTCGAAGCAGACTGAGGTTCGGCTCGAAGCTGCGCAATGCTGTTGTCGTGCCGTTGGGTGAGAGTTTGCCCGACACCATGCCATCTGGCAGTTCGGGCGCAGGCCCCGGGGCGAGATGCGCTGCCATGTGTTCTGCCCCGCCAGCGGTTCTCACCATTGTTGGGCCAGCAGCATAAGCAGCAGGCAGGGCAGGATGAGGCAGGACGGCCGTTCTCACGATGCCCTTTTCGCCGTTAGGCCCGATGGCAGCGATGCATGCAGGTTTTGTCTTCTTTTTGGCAAAATTGCTTTGCCCTTTCTCTTTTTTATGGTATCTTTGCACCATAGTAGCTATTGTTCACCCATGGGTATATTCGGATTATTCAGTAAGAAAAAGAAAGAGACACTGGACCAGGGTCTCGAAAAGACCAAGCAGAGTGTTTTTGATAAACTTGCCAGGGCGGTAGCCGGTAAGTCGAAGGTCGACGACGACGTGCTCGACAACCTGGAAGAGGTGCTCATCACCTCTGACGTGGGCGTGGAGACGACGCTGAAGATTATCGGCCGCATCGAAGAACGTGTGGCCCGCGACAAGTATGTCTCTACATCGGAGCTCAACGACATTCTGAAGGATGAGATTGGCGCGCTGCTGACGGAGAACAACACCGACGACAACACCAACTGGGACCTTCCCACCGACCACCAGCCTTATGTGATTCTGGTGGTGGGCGTCAACGGAGTGGGCAAGACCACCACCATCGGCAAGCTGGCTTACCAATTCAAGCAAGCCGGCAAGAAGGTGTATCTGGGTGCTGCCGACACCTTCCGCGCCGCCGCCGTAGAGCAGATTGTGATCTGGGGCGAGCGCGTGGGCGTGCCCGTCATCAAGCAGCAGATGGGGTCCGACCCAGCCAGCGTGGCCTTCGACACCTTGCAGAGTGCCAAGGCCAACGGGGCCGACGTGGTGATCATCGACACGGCGGGCCGACTGCACAACAAGGTGGGCCTGATGAACGAGCTGAAGAAGATTAAGGAGGTGATGAAAAAGGTGGTGCCCACGGCACCCGACGAGGTGTTGCTGGTGCTCGATGGCAGTACAGGACAGAACGCCTTTGAACAGGCCAAGCAGTTCTCGGCCGTCACACAGATTACGTCGCTGGCTATCACCAAGCTCGACGGCACGGCCAAGGGTGGCGTGGTGATCGGCATCTCCGATCAGTTAAAGGTGCCGGTGAAATACATCGGTCTGGGCGAAAAGATGGAAGACCTGCAGCTGTTCAACAAGCGCGAGTTTGTTGACTCGTTGTTCTGACACTCCCCGGCTCGGTCTGGGCTGTGGAATGGAGGGGCCTGGGCCGAGTGACCATCGCATTATATTCAGGTGGGTTCTATTAATTACCACCGAAACAAAATTATTAAATCATGGGTTACGTTTTGCCATCTTTCGGACTCTCTTCGGCTCAAATTGTAAGTTCGCTCAGTCGTTATGCCCGCATAACTCCTTCGCTCACTTGCAATTT
>JBHAFS010000146.1:0-29886 GCA_041856205.1 Prevotella sp. | reverse complement strand
CTCTTCGTCTGGGAAGCGCTTGGAAAATTCGACTAACTTCATCTTGTCAGCGTTTTGAGTTTACATTGCAAAGATAGCTATTATAAATGAGAACGTGAAAGGGTGTGCTGACTTTTTTCAGTTAAATGCGGATAATCATTTTCTTTCCTTTGACCTTCTCCAGCGACTTGCGCAAGTTCTGGATGTTTCTTTCCTTGTTGGCAATGTAAGTCGGCCGCAGTTCTATGGCATGGTCAAGCTCCTTGAGCAGACTGTCGCTCACGGTGGCATAGCCCTCCATGTTCGTTGTCAGGAGGAGCAAAAAGATAGCCAATATCCTTATGTACATTTCCTGTTTAACAAAATGTGATACAAATACTAACTATACATTAATATGATATAGGATTGCGTGGATAGACTTGCTGAGTAGTCCGCTCATCCGACAGCCTCACTTCTTGTTGCCGAAGTCGGCCGGTATCTCGCCCCATTTCTTGGTCTCCCATTTGATAACGGGCGTCTTGACGTGATGTGTGCGGAGCCACTGCTCGGCCCTGGCGATGACGCGGTAGAGCGGTTCGGTGGCTGGGGTGCGCTCGAGCTTGGTCTTGCATTGCTTCTTGCTGACCCACAGGATGGCATTGTAGGAGTCGGAATAGATCACCTTGTCGGTGATGCCACGCTGCTCCATCAAGGCCAGGGCATGCACGATGGCTAGAAACTCGCCGATATTGTTGGTGCCGTGAACAGGCCCGTAGTGGAACACCTGCGCCCCTGTGGCCAGGTCTACACATTGGTACTCCATGGGGCCCGGATTGCCCGAGCAGGCTGCGTCGACGGCCCATGCTGTCCGATCCCAGGCCTGCACAGGAGCCCCACCCCTGCCCTCAATGGAAGCCCCAGCCTTGCCCTCAATGGAAGCCCCACCCCTGCCCTCCCCGGTGGGGGAGGGAGTGCTGACCGTTGCCTGTGACGGTTGATTCGTTTTCTTTGCCTCGCACTGAGCGGCTGGCTTATCGGGAAAGGAGATGTCCATGTGTCTGATAATGTCTTTTAATTGGTAGGCAACACGATTGATATTGCCCAACACTTCCTCGTTGGTAAAGCGCACAACGGTGTAGCCACGCTTGTTCAGGTCGGCCGTTCTTGTGGCATCACTCACCGGCTGGTCGCCCTTGAAGTGGTATTTGCCGTCTATTTCTACCACAAGCTTATAATGCAGGTTGACAAAATCGACAATATAATCGCCAATGATATGCTGCCGTCTGAATTTGCAGCCTATCCCCTTACCCTTCAGCATATTCCACAGGGCATGCTCCCCATCGGTCATGAAGAGTCTGTTCTCCTTGGCATACTGTTTCAGCATATCATAAGAGAAACCATCGGCAGTCTCAAAGACGTATGTCTCTTCTTTCTTCTTCATGCTTCCTTCTTCATGCTTCCTTCTTCATGCTTCGGTATTACTCCCTCCTGCCCTTTGGGTATTTGCATTCCCCTCCTACCGGAGGGGCTAGGGGAGGCTTTACATCCTTTCGGGCACCTCGATGCCTAAGAGTGCCATGGCGTTCTTGATGGTCTTGGCCACGTTTTGCGCGATCACCAGACGGGTGACCTTCTCGGTGCCGGTGTCGGCACTGAGGATGCTGTAGTCGTGATAGAACTGGTTGAAGTCCTTGGTGAGCTCGTAGCAGTAGTTGGCAATGCCGGCGGGGTTGTAGTTCTCACCCGCATCCTTCACGGCAGCTGCAAACTCGCTCATCTTCTGGATGAGCCCACACTCCTTGTCGTTGAGCGGTGCATCGGCGGGCAGGGCAGCGGGGATGGCGATGCCCTCGGCCTCGGCCTTGCGCATGATGGAGCGGATGCGGGCGTGGGTGTACTGTATGAATGGGCCGGTGTTGCCGTTGAAGTCGATCGACTCCTCGGGGTTGAAGAGCATGCCCTTGCGGGCGTCGACCTTGAGGATGAAGTATTTGAGGGCACCCAGTCCCACGATGCGCGCAATCTCGCGCTTCTCGTCCTCGGTCATGTCCTTGAACTTACCCAGTTCGTCGCTGGTCCTGCGGGCCTCGGCAATCATCTCGGCGATGAGGTCGTCGGCGTCGACCACCGTGCCCTCGCGGCTCTTCATCTTGCCGTTGGGCAGTTCCACCATGCCGTAGGAGAAGTGTACGAGGTCTTTGCCCCACTTGAATCCGAGGCGGTCGAGCAGCAGCGAGAGCACCTGGAAGTGATAGTTCTGCTCGTTGCCCACCACGTAGATCATCTTGTCGATGGGGTAGTCTTTGAAGCGCAGGTCGGCGGTGCCGATGTCCTGTGTCATGTAGACGCTGGTGCCATCAGATCGAAGCAACAGTTTCTGGTCCAGTCCCTCTTGTGTGAGGTCGGCCCATACACTGTTATCTTCTTTCCTGAAGAAGAGTCCCTTGGCGAGACCCTCTTCTACCTTCTTCTTTCCCTCGAGGTAGGTGTTCGATTCATAATATATCTTGTCGAAGCTCACGCCCAAGGCCTTGTAGGTCTCGTCGAAGCCTGCATATACCCAGTTGTTCATCTTTTCCCACAGGTCGCGCACCGCTTTGTCGCCCTGCTCCCATTTCACGAGCATGTCGTGGGCCTCCTTGATGAGTGGTGCCTCAGCCTTGGCCTTCTCCTCGGCCTGTGCCTCGTCCATGCCCTCGGCGGTGTATTGCGCCTTGAGCTGGGCCACCTCTTCGCGGTAGTGCTTGTCGAAAGCCACGTAGTAGTCGCCGATGAGATGGTCGCCCTTCTTGCCTGTCGACTCGGGTGTGTCGCCGTTGCCCCACTTGAGCCATGCCAGCATCGACTTGCAGATGTGTATGCCGCGGTCGTTGACGATGTTGGTCTTGACCACGCGGTTGCCGTTGGCCTCCATGATCTGTGCAAGGCTCCAGCCCAGCAGGTTGTTGCGCACATGGCCCAGGTGCAGGGGTTTGTTGGTGTTGGGCGATGAATATTCGATCATCACGAGCTTGCTGTCGGCCGTCTGTGCCTTCTCGCCATACTTGGCATCGGCGTGGATGTCATTGAGCAGGGTCACCCAGGCCTGTGTGGCGATGGTGAGATTGAGGAATCCCTTCACCACGTTGTAGGATGCCACGGCGGGACAGTCGCGCACCAGGCAGTCGCCAATCTCCTGCGCCGTCTCTTCGGGTTTCTTGTGCGAGGTCTTCAGAAAGGGGAAGACCACGAGCGTGAGGTTGCCTTCAAATGTAGCCTTGGTCTTCTGCAGCTGCACCATCTCGGCAGGCATATCCTGACCGTAAAGTTCCTTGACGGCCTTGAGGACAGCCGAGGAAATTTCCTTTGCAATGTTCATCGATGTATGGGTATAAAATTGTTATTCTAGAATCACGTTGCAAAGTTACTAAAAAGATTAGGAAAAGGCTGGCCGCGCAAAAGATATTTTGCCATAATTCTTTGCACTATCGATATTATTTCCTTATTTTTGCAAACCGTTTATTATTATGGAAACGCAAAAGAAAAACAGCAAAGTGTCGTATCGCACGATGCGCGATTATGCCATCCTCACGGTAGCCATGGCCATCGGCGCCGTTGGACTTAATTTGTTTTTGTTGCCCAATGAGATTACCATGGGCGGCATCGTGGGTATCGCTTCTATTGTCTATTGGGGTACGGGACTGCCCGTACAAGACACCTATTTTGTGCTGAATGCCGTGCTGCTCATCGTCGCCCTGAAGGTCTTGGGATGGAGATTCTGCGCCAAGACCATCTATGCCGTCATCGTCTTCACCCTGGGTACCTCCCTGATGCAGCATCTCATGCCACCCGACCTGCATCTTCTTGCCGACCAGAAATTCATGGCTTGCATCGTGGGAGGGGTGTTCATGGGTGCCAGCGTGGGCCTGGGACTGTCGACCGGAGGCAGTACGGGTGGGTCGGATGTGGTGGCGGCCATCGTCACCAAATACCGTGATGTGTCGTTGGGACATATCATTATGCTGGTCGATGTGATGATCATCACTTCGAGCTATGTGGTTCTGAAAGACTGGGAGAAGGTGCTCTACAGCTATGTGCTGATGTTTGTCATCGCGTTTTGCGTGGATTATATCGTCAACTCCCTGCGCCAGAGTGTGCAGTTTTTCATCATTTCCGACAAGTACGAAGAGATTGGGCGCGCCATCAACAAGATAGCAGAGCGCGGCTGTTCGACCCTCAATGGCAATGGCTTTTATTCGAAGAAAGACATCAAGGTCATCTTCTGCCTGGCCAAGAAGAGCGAGTCGAGCTTTATCTTCGACCTCATCGACGAGATCGACCCCGACGCCTTTGTGTCGCAGAGTGCCGTGATCGGTGTCTATGGTCAGGGCTTTGACCGTGTGAAGGTGAGGAAGAAGATGCGGCTTGAAGAAATCAACAAGAAGTTGGGCAATGACGAAAAACATGAAGCATAGCGTCGTTGGGTGGTTCGCCGCCCTACTGGTGCTGCTGATAATCACTGTTTTGGGCGGCAGCGTCTACATGCTGTCGTATGCGCTGACACCCGGGAAGAACGACGGGCGCGACTATGCACGCGAGTATCGGGTGCTCTTCGATCATTACCCCGAGACGCGGCCGTGGGTCGACTCGCTGCGCAAGGCCCATGCCCTGCGCGACACCTTCGTGGTGGCGGCCGACGGCGACCGCCATCATGCCCTGCTGGTAGATGCTCCCAGGCCCACGGGCAAGACCGCCGTGCTGGTGCATGGCTACTGCGACTGTGCTGTGACGATGCTCAGCCTGGGTTATGTCTACCACCATCTGTTGGGCTATAACCTCGTGGTGCCCGACCTCCATGCCAGCGGCAAGAGCGAGGGCGAGGCCATACAGATGGGGTGGAAAGACCGCATAGACGTGCTGCAGTGGATTGCCGTGGCCGACTCGCTCTACCGTGCCCCCGGCCGTCAGGCTGCCATCGTGGTACATGGCATCTCGATGGGGGCAGCCACGACGATGTGCGTGGCTGGCGAGCAGACACCCGCCAGCGTGCGGGGCTTTGTAGAGGACTGTGGCTACACGTCGGCCTGGGATGAGTTTGCACAGCAGCTCGACGACCAGTTCGGCTTGCCCGAGTTTCCGTTGCTCTACACCACCTCGGCCCTCTGCAAGCTGCGCTACGGCTGGTCGTTCGGCGAGGCATCGCCCCTCGAGCAAGTGCGCAAGTGCCGCAAGCCCATGCTCTTTGTCCATGGCACGCGCGACACCTACGTGCCCTACCGTATGCTGCAGGTGCTCTACGACGCCAAGCCCGGCACCAACAAGTCGATAGAAGCCTTCCCCGGTGCCGTGCATGCCGAGAGCTATTATTCCGACAAGCGCGCCTACACCGAGATGCTCAGGCGCTGGCTTGGCACCGTTATGGGCGAGTAGGATTGTCAGGCACTGGCAGCGGCATCGGCCGTCCGGACCTTCATGTGCCGCTTGAGGTGACGGTAGAGCAACACGAAGGCCGGCAGCAGAAACAGGTCGGCGGCAATCCAGGCCACAGGGTCGCCCAGGCAGACACCCGTGAAGGCCAGCGCGGGCACCAGCCACAGGCTCACGCCGCAGCGTGCCACCATCTCCATCACCCCCGAGAGCATCGACAGGTTGCTGTAGCCCAGGCCCTGGATGCTGTACCTGAAGATGGTGAGCAGACCGAGGGCGGGGTAGAAATAGTTGGCAATGCGCATGAGCTGTGCGGCATTGGCCACCACCTCTTGTTCGCCCGACTTGACAAACAGCAGCATCATCTCATCGGCAAAGGGATAGATGAGCAGCACCGTGATGACAAAATATACCAGCATGATCTCGATGGCGGCCGCGATGCCGCGGCGGATGCGGTCGAGGCGCCGCGCACCGAAGTTCTGTCCGCAATAGGTGGCCATGGCCACGCCGATGTTCTCGAACACGCAGGTGAAGAGATACTTGATGCGCATGGCAGCGGTGAACGAGGCCACATAGACCGTTCCCAGGGCGTTGTTGGCACTCTGCAGCATCATGACGCCGATGCCCGTGATGCTGAACTGCAGGCCCATGGGCACCCCGTTGTTGAGCAGGATGCTGATCTTCTTGTTGTCGTAGCGACGCTCGTCGCCCACGGGCAGCAACAGCGTCATCTCCTTGCGGATATAGAGCCAGCAGAGCAGCGACGAGAAGCCTTGCGCCAGCAGGGTGGCGATGCCTGCACCCATCACGCCGAGGTGCAGCCAGAGGATGAGCACCACGTCGAGCAAGATGTTGAGCACCGAAGAGAAGATGAGGAAGTAGAACGGTTGCTTGGAGTCGCCCAGGGCACGTATGAAGCCTGCCAGCAGGTTGTAGGCGATGGTGAAGGGGATGGCAAGAAACTGCAGGAAGAGGAAAATCCACGCGTCATCGAAAATGTCGTGGGGCGTGTTCACCAGATGCAGGATCTTGCTACACAGCATACAGCTCACCAGTGTGATGACCACCGCCAGCACCACGGCGATGCGCATGGCGTTGGCCACATAAGCCCGCATCTTGACAAAGTCTTTGGCGCCGAAGGCCTGTGCTATGGGGATGGCGAAGCCTGCGCAGCTGCCGTTGCAGAAGCCCATGATGATAAACATCACCGACGACGACGCGCCTACGGCCGCCAGGGCGCCCACGCCAATCCAGCGGCCCACGATGGCAGCGTCGATGATTTGATACATCTGCTGCAGGATGTATCCCAGGATGAGGGGTAGCGAAAACCGCAGGATGTCCTTCGTCGGAGACCCCACGGTCATATCATTCATGTTCGGCATTGTCGTGTTATCTTGAAAACCGATGCAAAGGTAACTCTTTTTTGTTTAGCCTATGTCTTAAAATTGCTGAAAATTCAGGCTTGTGCCTCAGGTCCAATCTCTTGCCTTATCCATTGCATCTTCTGCAGGCGGTCCATCGACATCACGCCGCTGTTGGCATCGACGTAGGCATAGAGCTTCAGCGCCTTCTCCAGGAGCATGGCGCGCAGTGGGTTGGCCTTGAACGTGGCCTCGGCATAGAGCAGCTCGGCAGCGAAATGGAGGCGGTCCATGCGCTGTTCGGGCAGCCAGCGGTCGTGGCTGTAGGCCAGGATCTCGTCGACAGAGAGGTTGCGCACCTCGTCGTAGGGTCCCACATACTGGCGGTAGAGGTCTTTGATGGCTGCGTCATCGCGGTCGCCCTCATCCTTTTCTAAAAACTTGCGCAAGGCCACCTGAAATTCTTCGATGAGCCGAATGAAATAGTCGCGTTGTAACATCTTCAATAAATTATTTTGCAAAAATAGACATTTCGTCAATATTACGGTGTAGGACGGGCGTTAAAAAAGACTATGATGCAGTCTAGGCCACTGATTTTAGACTTTTCAGCATCCATCAAATGCTCTGTGCCTTTTTATTAAGGCAATCAGAAATGGAGTAATAGATAAAATGTAGTAATAATATTGTTACCGATCAACATGTAATTCTTGTTTTTTATATATATTTGCAAAATAACATCTAAAGCATAAGTAATATGAACACAGCCACAAATTACCTTTTAAGTGTATTGTTAATGCTAATGGTTGGCTTTAACGTTTCGTGCTCTGGCGACGACTCTTATGATGAAACATTAATTGTAGCATCAGAAACCGTTACCACAAGCGAGGGTATTGCTTATTGGGTTAAAAGAGATGGAAATCCTAATTGGGAAATTGAGTATACCGGAATTTCCAATTTCGATTATGAGAAAGGTTATGAATATAAAATAAAGGTAAGGTATTACAAAAACGACGATGTTGGCCCGGATCAGTCATCATATAGATGCTATCTTTTACAAATGATATCAAAAGAAAAGAAAGATTCTGATATCCCCTTTGTCACCATGGGCAACCTCTAAATGAAAGGCATGACCATATCTGGGTACTCTTTCTTTTAGTCCTCCTGGACAGTAGAAAATAACAAATCTCGTTCTTGTCTTGCTCCCTCCTAGGGGATGCCTGTTTGTCGGGCATCCCCTAGGAGGGGTTTTCTTGCAGGCCCTCCACATACTCGTACAGCTTCTTGTAGAACGGGTGGCGGGTGAGGGTGGCCACATTGCCGAGGATGATGAGCTTCATGCGGGCGCGGGTGATGGCCACGTTCATGCGGCGCAGGTCGCGCAGGAAGCCTATCTGGCCGTCGTCGTTCGAGCGCACCATCGAGATGAGGATGATGTCGCGCTCCTGGCCCTGGAATCCGTCCACGGTGTTGACGGTGATGAGGTGGCGGAAGGGCTTGAAGAACTCATGCCGCCTGATGAGCTGCTTGAGATACTGCACCTGGGCGCGGTAGGGCGAGATCACGCCCACGTCGATGCGCTCGTCGAGGATGCGCTGCTTGCCAATCTTGCCGAGATAGTCTTGCAGGGCGGTGAGGGTGAGGATGGCCTCGCCCTTGTTCACGCGGCCATAGCTCTCGCCCACAAACTGCTCCTTGAAGAGGGGCTCGTCCTCGTCGCTGTCGAGCTCCGACGTGTCTACCCATGTGAAGGCATAGTCGAGGTCGAGGATGCTGCGGTCTCTGACCTGCGGTGCCGTCTCGACCTTGCCGCCGTAGAACCACTCCGAGCTGAAGCGCATGATCTCGTCTTTCATGCGATACTGCACCTGCAGCAGCGTCACACAGTCGGGCTTGTTCTCCACCACGCGCTCCATGAGTGTCTTGCCGAGTCCGCCCTTCAGCGCCGCCATGCTCTTGACCGTGGGTGGCAGCTGGCAATGGTCGCCGGCCAGGATGACACGGCTCACCCGGCGGATGGGAATCCAGCAGGCGGCCTCGAGGGCCTGCGCCGCCTCGTCGATGAAGAGCGTGCCAAACTTCTGCCCCTCGAGCAGCCGGTGGCCCGCCCCCACGAGGGTGCAGGCAATGACGCGCGCCTCGCCGAAGAGCTCGGCGTTGATGCGTATCTCGAGTTCGGTGGCACGGCTCTTCAGCCGGTCCATCTTCTGGTGCCATGCCTCGCCGCGCCCCTTGCGGTTTTGGCGCAGCTCGCGTATGGCCTTGCGCATGGCCCACAGCTGTGCATAGTCGGGGTGGGCCTCGAAGCGTCGCTCGTAGGTGAAGCCCAGCATCTTGTCGTTCACCTTCGTGGGGTTGCCGATGCGCAGCACGTTGATGCCACGGTCGACCAGCCGCTCGGAGATCCAGTCCACGGCCATGTTGCTCTGTGCGCACACCAGCACCTGGCTCTCGCGCATGAGCGTCTCGTTGATGGCCTCCACCAGCGTGGTGGTCTTGCCCGTGCCCGGCGGACCGTGTACCACCTCCACGTCCTTGGCGCGCAGCACCTCGTTGACCGCCCGCTCCTGCGTGGGGTTGAGCCACGGAAAGCGGATGGGCTCGAACGTGTGGCGCTGGGCTTTCTGCGACGAGTAGAAGAGGTCGCGCAGGTAGGCCAGCCTGCTGTTCTTGCCCTTGACCACGCGGTCGAGGGCATCGAACATCATCTTGTAGGAGGTCTCGTCGAACGACAGCTGCACGCCCACCGGCTCCTCGCAGCGCTGCAGGTCGAGCACATGGGTCTCGGGCACGGTCACCACCATTCGGTCGCCGTCGACATAGGCCACGGTGGCCGTGAAGCCGAAATACTGCACCTTGCCCTGTTCGCGCTGCCTGAAAAAGAGGACGGGCTTGCCAAACTCGAAGTTGTGCTCGATGTCGTGGTCCTCGGTGCGATACACCTCCAGGGCCAGCTGGTTCAACGAGTTGTAATAGCTCTTGCCCAGTCGCAGCGGGTACCACGCGTCGCCGCGCTTCACCTTGCGACCGATGCCCTGCGCCTCCGTCTGCTTGCGAAACGTCTCCTTCTCGGTCTGATACTCCATCTGGAGCAGCAGCCGCTGCCTCATCAGCAGTTGTATGGGTGATTCCTGGTTTGTCATTTGTCATGCAAAAGTAGGCATAAACGCCTGACCTTGCAACAGGACTTTTCACATTCTGCCTCTTTTTTATGCTTTTTTATCTCTGTCGTTGCAGGCTTTCGGTGGGCCGTCTGAACCCTTGTGGTGCGGCCTGCAAGGGCGTGAGACCGTGCGTGGCAGGCTTTGCCGCGTCGTGTTTCCAGTCGAATCACATTCTGTTTCGAGTCGAACCACATTCTGTTTCGAGTCGAACCACGTTCTGTTTCGAGTCGAACCACAACATGGAACGAGTGGCGCCAGGCCCCGCCCCGCCCCGTTCCATGCTTCGCCCAGGCTGTTTAGGCCGTGCCAAAGGGTAGTTTTGGGGCAGCGAGGGCAGACTGCAGAGTGGTTGGGGCATGGGGCAAGATGTGGCAGAGGCACAGAGGCGCTGGGGTGCTGAGGGTTTTTGTGATTATATTTTGTCGGGTAGACGATTTGCGCTACCTTTGCAACAGGCTTTCTATGTTGGGAGGCACAATGCTAAAGAAGATAGACATGGACGGAGACAGGCAGCATGTGGAAGGAGTGACAGCTGGCGGAAGCCACGCGGAGGTGGTGCGTATCGACCGGCTGGCGATAGGCTACCGCCGCAAGGTGGTGGCCGAGGCCCTCAGTGGCAGCATCTGCAGGGGGCAGCTCACCTGTCTCATCGGCAGCAACGGCCTGGGCAAGTCGACGCTGCTGCGCACGCTGGCAGGCTTTCAGCCACCGCTGGCCGGACAGGTGGAGTGGCACGACGGCGGCACCTGGAGGTCGCTGCAACTGATGACCAAGGCACAGCTGTCGAGACTGGTGAGCGTGGTGCTCACCGAGCGGCCCGAGGTGCAGCACATGACGGTGGCCGAGGTCGTGGGAATGGGGCGGATGCCCTACACCGGATTCTTCGGCACGCTGACGGCGGCCGACCGGCAGGTGGTGGACGAGGCATTGGCGCTGGTGGGCATCACCTCTTTTGCCCCGCGCATGATCGACACGCTAAGCGACGGCGAACGGCAGAAGGTGATGATTGCCAAGGCCCTGGCCCAACAGACGCCCGTCATCCTGCTCGACGAGCCCACGGCCTTCCTCGACTATCCCAGCAAGGTGGAGATGATGAAGCTGCTGCGCCGTCTGGCCGCAGAGACCGGCAAGGCCATCCTGCTCTCCACCCACGACCTGCAGCTGGCCCTGCAACTGGCCGACCGACTGCTGACCATCGACCACGGCCTGCGCGAGATGGATAAAACGGAGCTGGTGTCTTACCTGAAAAGTATGGAATAACGAGAAAGACAACTTAAACAACAAAACACAACATTCAAGGGTTTGCTTGGAATGTAGGACTAACCGGACAATAAATGGTTCGCCTGTCTTTATTAAACAACGGAAAATGCTGATATTACAGAATCTGCGACTGTCACATTTCGATGACACTGACATCGCTGCGCGAAGGGCATATCGGATGGAAAGAGCGACAGATTTTTATTCACCCTTTATCCACTGGTGAGTGGGATACAGCATTTCCAGACCATCCATCGCTGCATAGCGGCCTCCGTAGCATCGTGCAAGGCTCTGTATAATCTGCTATAAGGTCTCCAACGACCAATTATTACTCTACGAGCTGACGGAACCAAACTGAATATCGGACTCGAAAGTCCATTGCCAATTATGGCCTACTTACTTGCCGGTGCAAAGGTAACTACTTTCAGGTGAATCTGTAGCGCAGGGATGAAAAATGTTATTTCCCGTTTTGCTCAGGGAAAGGACCCGGTGGGGAACTGAATAGTTATCAATTAGATTAATTAATGTTATTTTTTTGTTATTTTATAACAATGGTTTGTTGAGATCACAAGGAAATGCAATACTTTTACATCAGTACATCAGTACATCAGTACATCAGTACATCAGTAGATCAGTAGATATTCTTTTAAGTTTAACCCTTGCAATTGTCGAAAGTATGAATACACGACTTCTACTATTAAGTGTTATGGCTACTTTTTTTATTGTTTCCTGTAGTAGTGATTTTGATGATTCTTCTGTTATCTCAACAGAAGAAAATGTTAGCCAAACAGTTGAGCCAGTCAATTTTGATGGCCAATTTGAAGCCAATCAACTAAATGATTGTCTCTTGAATAAAATTTCTGCCACATTAGCAACCCGTTCTTCTGGTGAAACCACTAAAGTATATCCAGATTACTATGGAGGGTCTTTCATTGAGAAAGATGGTACGCTCAGATTATTAATTAGACTTTTTAGGGATATGTTCGATCACCCTGCGTTAGAATTTAAGCAGCTTGATAGGATTGAGAACGAAAGCACTTTTAATGTGTATCCTGGAGCGAGGGCATATGTGCATACAACAAACGATTTGTATGGTTCTTTCGCTTTTAGAGCTCGCGAGAAGTCTGGACAAAGAAGGGTTGGGGTCGTGACTGCAGGACACGTAACTGATGTTGGTGACTTTTGCTATATTAATGACGAGTCATCAAATCGGAAAACATTTGGCGAATGTGTTGCTGCTTCAAAAGAAGTGTCAAAAGCTGACGCTGCTTTTATTGTTCCTGTCGCTGGAGATACAGTTACTTTATCAAATCTTATAAATGACAACCCAAGTTCTGTCTTGTCAACAGTCGTAAGTAATCCTGGAGTTGGTACATATGTCAATATGTGGGGAGCATCTACTGGAAATAGTGGAGGATATATACAAAGCACTACAGTAAAAGTACTTGACGATAACGACAAAGTGCGATTCACAGACATGACGAGTGCTAATTATACAAGTAGTGGTGGTGATAGTGGCGGAATTATCTATACATATTTGAGCAGCAAAAAAGTTAGGTATACAGTGGGTATACATCATGGTGGTGTTCCTGGAAAAAATACCGCAGTTTTCACGAAGGCATCTAATGCGTTGTCAATATAAGGGCTTGAGCGTTACTAGATATGTTATTAATATACGTATTGTATTGCATGTGCCTTACATGTATAGTAAGCTGCAATAATATTGTCAAGGAGATGCCTACACAGCAGATGGAATGTCTGTATGCAAAACAAAAAGATTGTCATAAAATGCCAGATCTGCAGATGTATGCTATAAATGATACTATTAAAAGTACCGAGAAACAAATAGAAATAGAAATAAGGAATAATTCAGATTCTACATATATTGTAGGCGAAACCTATAGTGTAGAAAGGTTCAAAAATGGGAAGTGGGTTCAAGTCCCTTATAAGCAACCAAAGAATAATAATTGTGTGTACACCTTTAATGATATAGCTTATATTCTAAGCCCGAAAACAGGATATAAACATTTTACAATTAATTTGAATAGGATTAGGATGGAGAAAGAATATGGTAAATATAGGATTATCAAACAATGTCATACGGACATCTCAAAAATCTACAAGACCTTATATGCAGAATTTATGTATATAAAATGATATGGGCTTAAGATTTTTGATATACTACTAAGCATATAAACGTGGTTTATATGATGAACCATCAGAAGAAGTCTGAGCGGAAAGGAAGTTGTGGAGTACGCTCTAGCCATAAAAATAATGTTTTATGAAATGTAGAGTGCGAACTTTTCTTATGTTCGCACTTTGCGTGTGTGTCGGGCACTTCGACATCTTTGTCAAGAGCGAGATGGCAGTGGACAGAATAATGGCATCGGTCAGTAGCAGGCTTGAGCGCAAGCTGCGTCTCAAAGTGAGTGCGACCATAACCAAGGTGGCAAGGCCTACGAAGAGTACATTCTTGGGTTTTACATTTCTCAGTCCCAAGGTGCTTGCCATGCCAAAAGTGGCCAGGACTGGTAAAAGCAAGAGCCGACCTGACTTGGTCGATCCTTATGCTTTATATCAGAGTTTGCGTACCCCTATATGTATGTAGCGCCGTATACGAGATCCGTACGTACGGTGCAATGAGAGGTGCTGGGGAGAAATCTCCACATCTACTCTATGGGTTGGTGGGTTGGTGGGTTGGTGGGCTGGTGGGTTTTAGGCGATAAGTTTTGCCGTGTGGCCGAATAGCACTACCTTTGCATCGTGGCAACCCATGACAGGTTGCCGGAAAGAGAGAAGACATGCCGATGGATACAAATCGGAGATTGCAGGAAGAGAGTGTTGCAGGTGACGGAACGGTCACGGAGGTAGTCCGCATCGACGGGCTGGCGATAGGTTACCGCCGAAAGGTGGTGGCCGAGACCCTCAGTGGCGGCATCTGCAGGGGGCAGCTCACCTGTCTCATCGGTCGCAACGGGCTGGGCAAGTCGACACTACTGCGCACGCTGGCCGCAGAGACCGGCAAGGCCATCCTGCTCTCCACCCACGACCTGCAGCTGGCCTTGCAGCTGTTCGGCCGACTGCTGACCATCGACCACGGCCTGCGCGAGATGAGCAAGGCCGAGCTGGCGCAATATCTGAGCGACATGGCGTAGCGGGCTTCGACCTGCCCGCAAAACACCCATTTGCCCCTGTATTCCCACAGAGGTAATCCATAAAAAACACCGTCTGAACACCGCATAGTCCGTTGGCTCAGCAGGAAACCGATAACGGCTGGGGGCGGTACATCAGCAAACGCCTCGGGCACGGGCTGTGGGCACCGTGCGCGAGGCGTTGATACAAGGCCGTTGGGGGCGTGGTGAAGCCCTGTTGGCGGGGTTATTCGTACAGGTCTTCCGGACGCTCGATTTGCGCAAACTGATGGAGGAAGTGGGCGTAGGCCGTGGTCACAGCCTCGGCAAAGCGGGCCCCTTTCTCGGCGGTAGACAGGCGTGGGTCGCCAATGCCGGTATCGTCGGGCGAGGCGAGGTTCCAGTGACGGGGCAGCCATACGCGACCCTCGCGCAGGGCGTCGACACAGAAGCCGTGGCCCTTGCCCTCACCGGCCTCGTCGATGTTGACGAGCTCGGGGTGGTAGTGCATCATCACCGAGGTCTCGATCTCGTCGGCATGGTCGCCGGGCTGTTCAAAGTATTCCTTGGCATTGGCCATGCGAAACCATTCGCCACAGGCCACCATGAAGTCGGGATAGGCTACCGAGAGGTCGCGCAGCATGTTCTTGAAGTTGTTGCCGCCATGGCCGTTTACGATGACCAGCTTGCTGAAGCCCTGGGCGCGCAGCGAGGCCACGATGTCGGTCAGGATGCCATACTGTGTGTGGTAGCTGGCGTGAATGCAAAAGGGCAGTTCGCGCTGTCCGGGGTTTTGCGAGCCGAAGGTCACCGGCGGCATCACCATGCAGTTGAGCCCATACTGCTCGTGGGCCTTGCGGGCCGCGTCGACAGCCACGTCCTGCGACAGGATGCAGTCGGTGAGATAAGGCAGATGCAGGTTGTGGGGCTCGGTGGCTCCCCAGGGCAGTATCACCAAATCGTATTTTATCTGTCGCACGGTGCCATAGTTGGCCACCGACAGATTGATCGTTTTCTGATTCATGTTGTCTTAAAGGTGGGTTCTATTAATTAGCTTTGTCAGATTTTGAGCCGAAGAGAGTCCGAAAGATGACAAAACGTAACCTATGATTTAATTACTTGGTTTCGGTGGTAATTAATAGAGCCCACCTAAAGTTTAGCAATGATGTCGTGGCACAGACTTGCCGACTTGATCATCATACGGGGCACGTGGAAGGGCCCCTTGAAGATGTTGCCCTTGGCGGGCTGGGCCACGGTGCCGTCGCGGTGCAGATAACCATACCATTCGCCGTACTCCTTGTCGGGGAAGTGGCTGTAGGTCCACTCGCTGATGCGCTGATGGCGACGGAGATACTCGTCGTCGCCGGTGGCCATGTAGGCATAGAGCGATGCGATGATGGTCTCGCACTGTGGCCACCAGAACTTCATGTCTTGCGAGTAGTCTTGCGGGGGCAGGTTGCGGCAGTCTCTGAAGTTGATGATGCCGCCATACTGCTCGTCCCATCCCCATTTCCACGACCAGTCGAAGATCTTCAGACCCAGCTCGGTGAGGTGCTTGTCCCAGTTGCGGCGGCGTGCCTCCTCAAGTATGAACCATGCCGTCTCGATGCAGTGCCCGGGGTTGATGGTACGTCCGTTGATGGTGTCGATAAACTCGCCGTTGGGTCCCACGGTCTCGAGCACGGCTTCAAACTCGGGGTGCAGGAAATAGCGCTCCAGAGCGTCGAGCGACTCGTCGATCTGCCGGGTGAGCAGCGGGTCTTGTATCACCTCGCGTATGCAGGCTGCCGTATTGATGAGAATCATGGTGAGCGAGTGTCCCTGACATTCGAGCGCGGGCAGATACTTGGGCTCAAGCAGTCCGGGCGTGTTCTTGTAATGTTGTATGAGCTTGAAGATGTCGAGCGCCCGATGGGCATAGCTCATGTCGCCTGTGGCCTTGGCATATTCGGCCATGGCAATGGCCGCAAACGACTCTGAGAAGAGATAGCGGCGCATGCGCAGGGGGGTGCCGTCGGCCTTCACCTCAAAGTACATGCGGCCGTTGGCGTCGGTGCAGTGGTCGATGATGAAGTCGATGCAGCTCTTCGAGGCATCGAGCCACTCCTGGTTTTTGCTGATATGGTTATAAGCATAAGCGGCGATGAAGCCGAACCGGCCCTGAAACCATACCGACTTGGTGGTGTCTATGAGCGTGCCGTCGCGGTCGACGCAGGTGTACACGCCGCCATTGACGCGGTCGAGGCCGTGCTCCAGCCAGAACGGCATGATGTTGTTGGTGAGGTCGTCGAGATACGACCGCTGCCAATCGGTTAGATATGTTTTAATGTCCACAGTATTTGAATTTAGAATTGATTGCAGCGCTCGAAGAAGTTGATGGCTTCCAGTTCGCTCTTGATTTGCTGTTCTTCTTCGTCGGTAAGGTTCTGGAACGGCACACGGTTGGGGCCGAGGTCGAAGCCCATGAGCTTCATGATGCGCTTGCCGGCCACAATGTTGCCGCGATGGCGGGCAATGACGTTGATGACCTCCTGCGAGAAGTTCTGGTGCTCGCGGGCAGCCGCGACGTCGCCACGCTGCCATGCCTCGATGATGGCCACGAGCTCGCGGCCGTTGTAGTTGGTGGTGCCGCCGATGCCGCCTTGTGCTCCGCCTTGTGCCAGCGAGGGGAGTATGGTCTCGTCCTGGCCGTGCAGCATGTCAAACTTTCCGTTCTCGTAAAGGCGGCATTGGTTGTACTCGTACAAACTCTCGTAGGTGTACTTGATGCCGGCAAAGTTGGGAATGCGGCCATCGACAGCCTTCAGCAGGTCGAGCATGGGCAGGAAGGCGCCGTTGAAGGCAGGAATGTGGTAATAGTAGAACGGCAGGTTGGGCGCGGCGGCCGCAATCTGCTCGCAGTATTTCACCAGTTCCTCTATACGGCCGATCTTGGGGAAGGGGGGAGCCATGGAGCCTATGCCCCATGCGCCGATGGCCTGGGCATGGCGAGCCAGCTCTACGCTGTCGCGCAGGCAGCAGCTGCCCACATGCACGATGACCTTGAAGCCCTCGGGGGCCACGCTCACCCAGCGCTCGGCCAGCGCCTTGCGCTCATCGGTGGTGAGCATATAGCCCTCGCCGGATGAACCGTTGATAAACACACCTTTCAGGCCATTCTTCTGCAACATGCGTGCATAGGCCTCTACTGGCTCCAGATTGACATCCCCGTTGGCAAGGAAGGGGGTGAAAGGAGCATCGATCAAACCAATAATCTTTTCCATCGTAGTATTTGTGATTGATAATTGTCATTATATAGCGGTATAGGCAGGGCCGTGACCGCCTTCGTCATTCCATGTTGTCGGTCTTGGGCTTGAGAAATGCCAGCTGCAGCACCAGCGCCGTGGCCACCACGCCGCCCAGCAGGGCGAAGCCATAGCCCAGCTGTCCGCCATCGGCCCATTTGCCAAACACCTGTGTGACGGCCGCTCCGGCAAACACCCCCGTCATGTTCATGATGCCGTAGGCTGTGGCACGGCAACGAGCCGGCACAAACTGGCAGAGTATGGGCATGTTGTTGGCGTCGAACATGCCGAAGCCGATGCCGAAGAGCAAGCCCGCTCCCACCACGGCCGCCGTGCTATGGCCGTAGCCCAGCAGGATGAGGGCGGGGATGGTGAGCCCCAGACCGATGGCACCGGTGTAGATGCGGCCACGCAGGTTGCGTTGTACCCATCGGTCGGAGAGATAGCCACCGGCTATCACGCCGATAAACGACGAGAAGGCGATGGTGATGGTCGACATGGGACCGGCATCCTGCATCGGGATGCCCAGGTTGTCGGCAAAGAGCGTGGGCAACCAGTTCTTGGTGGCCCAGCCGGGCAGACTGGGAACGGCAAAGTAGAACAGGATAATCCAGAAGGCCCAGTTAGACAGTACCAGCCCAAACTCGCTGAAGATAGAGCCTTGTGCCTTTGGCGTGCTACCCGACTGATGAACCGCCTGGCCGTGCTTGGGATTCTCGTGCAGCAGCAACAGCAGCACGGCAGCATAGGCAATGCCGATGATGCCAAACCAATGGAAGGTAGCCTCCCACGAGAACATGGCTGCGGCCACGGCACCGAAGCCTCCGATGGCCTGGCCCACGTAGATGCCGGTCATGTGGATGCCGATGGCCATCGAGCGCGACTTGCCCTCATGCCAGTCGGCCAGCAGCGACAGGGCCGAGGGAATATAGAGTGCCTCGCTCACGCCCATGAGGCCGCGCAGCACGTACAGCTGTTCGAAAGACGTGGCAAAGCCCATGAGCAGTGTCACTGCCGACCATACGAAGAGGCTGCCTACCACGAGCCACTTGCGGCTCACCTTGTCGGCCACCAGTCCGGCAAAGGGCGAGACGATGCCATAAATCCATAGGAATACTGCCATCAGCATGCCGAAGGCCTCGGCCTGGTTGAGTTCGGCAATATCTACCTTCATTGCATCTTGCATGGTCGACAGCATCTGTCGGTCCATATAGTTGAGCAGGGCTACCACCCACAGCAGTGCCACCACCACCCAGGGATACATTTTCTTGTCTTTCAGTTGCATAGTATGGTTTTTGGTTATATGATTTTATTTGTAGTGTAATGTCAGTCGATAGATGTCGGGTGTGCGGATGCCGGGTTTCAGTTCGCCCCCGATGAGATACACTTGCCCGCGATGGTTGACCAGAGCGGCTCCGGCACGTGCCGTCACTTGCGAGCTGCCGAGCCTCTGCCACCGCTTTCCGTCGTAGAGGCTCACCACAGGGTTGAACCTGTAGTAGCCGATGGGCTGCGACAGATAGTCGGGCTGCGGGTGGTTGAGGGCGTTGAGAAACACATCTTTGTTCACCCCGCCCACAGCCAGCAGCATACGCTTGGAGAGGCTGACGGCAGCGCCGCCGCCCAGAAAGAGCGGCTCACCCCGGTTGTCTGTGGGAGCGGGCACCACGCTTTCGGTATGGTCGAAGCGGCGCCCGTCGAGGCGGAGCGTTGCCTCGCGGTCGGCGGTCTTGGCCGTGAAGCCGCCCCATACATGGAACACGCCATCCACAAAGCCGCCGACGGGCTGGCTCAGCTTGGGCCCAGAGGCTACGGGCAGCGCTTCCCAGCCCTTGCGGGGATGGCGCAGGTCGAGCCGGAAAAGGTGCTCACCATTATATACCAGCACTTGCCTGCCATCGCTGCTGCCCGTGAAGTTGTCCATCGCCACCGGCAGGGCGGGCAATGGCTTCAGCTGGGCACGCCCGTGCTTCATGCGGATGACGAACGCCTGCGTGAGGCTCTCGGTACTGTTGTTGCCGCCAAGACAGAGCAGGCCGCCCTTCAGCGGTATCGACACGCCGTAGGCGCAGGCCACGGGCAGCATGCCCACCAGTTGCCAGTGGAGCACGGGCTCGCTGGTGATGCGAGCGGCATAGATGCCCTGGTAGTATGTCTTGCTGCCGCCCTCGGCTGCCGGAATGGTCGGGAAATTGCAGCCCCCGGCCATGAGCAGGTAGTCTTTCGATACTCCTGCAAAGCATGCAGATACTCCTTTCTCAATGCCTTTTTCCTGCGAGGGAAAGCCCATCACCCGCTCGAACGCCACGGCATGCGGCAGCTGAGCCCAAAGGCGCGTTATGCCGGTGGAAAGCATCAGAACGATGGACAACAGGATGTGACGGATGGTTTGACTCATTGAGCAACAGATATTTCAAACGTACTGCAGGGCAACCCGGCTGCGTTTACGAGGTTGGCACGGGTGAAGGGCTGCCAGGCGTAGCGCACGCTCGCAGGCTGGGGCACTTCTTCAGCACCCACCATCACCTTGCCGTCGGCAATGCGGGTATGGGCAGGGTGATAGATGCCGTCGCTGCCGGCCACCTCGAACCCCATGAGGCGGTGGCCCGAGGCGCGTAGTCCTTCGGAATGTGCGAACGTGAGCGTCACCTCTGCGCCCGTGGCTATAGCCCCTACACACTCCGGGCTATCGGCACTGATGTTGAGGCCATAGCTGTGGTGCAATGCCTGTAGCGCCAGGCGTTGGCCCACGGGCCGCTTGTTGGGGTAGTGTACATTGAGCGAGTCGCCCAGGTCGGTGGTCACGGTCATCCAAGTGTGGGGCAGCCGTGTTGCCATCAGTCGCTGTGAGTTGCGGAACGAGGGCCACGACCGGCGGTCGAGACTCGACAGCTGTACGGTGTAGAATGGCAGCTGCGGCTGCTGGAAGAAGCCGCGCCAGCTCTGCTCAAGCAAGGGGAAGAGGCGCTCGTGAAGCTCTGTGTTGTGGGCGTTCGACTCGCCCTGATACCACACTACGCCCTTGATGGTGTAGCCTTTGAGGGGAGTAATGCCCGATGCAAACATATAGGTGGGCACATAGGGGTGCTGTTGCAGTGGGTTGGTGGCGTTGCTGATATTGAGCAAGGCCCGCTCGCGGGCCCACTGCTGCCCGAAGTCGCCATGATACCAGTCGCGCAGGATGGCGGGGAAGCGCCATTCGATGGTGTTGCGGTCGATCCACGACTCGGTGGTGGTGCCGCCCACGGCGTTGCAGATGATACCCACGGGTACCTTCAGGCTGTCGGCCAGCACTCGGCCGAAATGATAGGCTACGGCTGAGAACTGCTTTGCGCGCTCGGCCGTGCAGCTGGTCCACGGCCCCATACGCTGGTATTGGTGCCGGTTGATGGAGTCGCACGCCCCGGCCGACCATTTCGTGGCATTGGTGGGATAGAGGGCGGGCATGTTGAAGAGGTGCAACAGGGGTTGGCGGTCGGCATCGGCGAGGTCGGAGGTCGCCGTCAGCGTGGCCGCCACGGGCATCTCCATGTTCGACTGGCCTGAGCACAGCCACACTTCGCCTATAAACACCTGGTTGATGATGATGCGCCCGCTCTTGGCCTTCACCTCAGCCTTGTAAGGACCACCGGCCGGCATTGCGGGGTAAGCCACCGACCAATCGCCGTTCTCATCGGCCACCGCCGAGCGCTTGACGCCGTTGAAGTCGACACTGACCTGCTCTTGGCTGTTGGCCTTTCCGCTGAACACCACAGGCTCTCCGCGCTGCATCACCATGCCGTCGGTAAAGAGCGGACTCATCTGCAATCCGCCGTAGTTGCCGGTGATGGCACTGTAGACGGTACGGGCAAGGATGTCTGCCCCCTCGGGGTTGGGGTGCAGCGCGTCGGGGAAGAGGTCGGGGCGGTCGTAGAGTGGCGTATGGAGGTCGATGAGTCCCACGCCCGCGGCCTTCGCCACTTGGCGTATGTGCTGCTGGATGGCGGCATGCCAGTCGCGTGTTCCACTCTCGAAACGGCGATGACGTTCGAAGATGGGTGTCATCAAGCAAATCCAGATGCGGGCCTTAGGATTGGTGGCCCTCAAATTGCGTATGAGTTGCAGGTAGTCGGCATTAAACTCATCGCCATATTCGGGCCAGTTGCGGGGGTCGGTATCGTTGAGGCCGAGGTGTATCACCATGAGGTCGGCCTTGAAATCCAGAGCGTCCTGATACGCCTTTTGCTGGGTATATGGACAGTGTCCGTGGTTGAGCAGGGTAGCCCCGGAATGTCCGAAGTTGCGCACCTCGTAGCCGTCGCCCAGCATCTGCTGCAGCCTGAACGGGTAGCTCTGCGTCTCTCGGTCGGGCAGTCCGTAGCCAAAGGTTACGCTGTTGCCGATACAGGCCACCCGAAGCCGGTTGCCGGCAGTGGCAGGCAATAATAATGAAATGAAACACAGAAGTAATAATACCTTTTTCACCATGCTATTGATTAAGTTGTTGCTTCAAGGGTTTAGCCGCAGCCCCCCATTGGGCAAGCTGACTGTGCGCCGGGCATCGTAGCGAACACCCGTCAGTGCATTGCGTCCTTCCAGGTCGGTAAGCACGAAGGTAAACATCCACTTGTTAAGCCTGATACCCTCGGCCTTGCGGTTGGGCAGCATCATCACCACGTGGTTCCAACCCTTGCGCAGTATGAGGCGCAGCGGTGGCCGTCCGGTGAGGTTCTCGTTGGCCAGGTTGGTCTCGTTGTCCACCGCCTTGCCGTTGTGTACCCATTCGGGCGACTCCAAAGGCTGGCCGTTCCACCATATCTTTGACCCTTTGCGGTCCCAGTTGCCATTTACGGGAGCCTTGTCTTGTTCAGAGCGGCTGTAGTTCTGCAGCTCCACCAAGGCGCCGGCTTCCTGCTCCTTGGGCGAGTAGATGGATGTCCACACATAGGCGGTGTCGCCCTCGTGGCGGTTGTCGTAGATGGCCGGAACGGTTTTCTTCCACGTATGCTGAAGGTAGATGCCTGCCCCTCGCACGTAGTCGACGTTTTTAGGTAGCCTGCCCTGCGGACGTGTGGTGGTCACAGCCCATTCTACTTGTGTCTGTCTGACGTAGGGAATGGGCTCCTGGCTCAGGCAATGGTCTTTATGAAAGAGGAACCGGGCTTCCCAGTCTTGGAAATCGTCGAACTCCTCGCCATCGTTGGGGAGCATCACGCCACCCTGTTCGATATATTGCTTGCCGCCTCCCTGCCATGCCCGGGATGCCGAAGCAATGACGTTGGCGTAGAAATTGTTCTGGCGCAAGATGGCCTCGTCGTCGGCCAACTTGTGGTCGTTCCACAGGGCACACACCTCACCCGCCACCTCGGCAGAGCCCTGCTGCCGGTAGTAGATGTTGCTCTTGTAGATGCCTACCACGTCGGCAAACACATCGAAATGGTTGATGTAATTGTACCGGCAGTCGATGTTGGGTATGCCGTGAGCGAGTTTACCCGCCGTGCTCCACAACTGCGCCATGTCGGCTTGGGCGAAACGGGCGTGGTTGGGAATCCAGACGACGGCTTTCTTGCCGGTCTTCCGCACCTCGGCGGTCATGATTTCAAGGAAACGGGGATAGGTAATCTGTTTCTCGTCGCCACCTATATGTATATAAGGTGTGAGTGGAAACGCCGCTGCCACCTCTTTGATGATTGTCTTCAGTTCAGCCACACCTGCCTCGGTCTGCATGCTGTGGCCCATGGCGCGCTCGAAGGCGGCACTGTGGCCGGGCATGTCTATCTCAGGAATCACGATGATGCCGTATTGCCGGGCATAGGCCTCGAGCTCTCGGCATTGCTGCTGTGTATAGTACAGCCCGGGGTGACGGGTCATCGTCGTGTCGGCGGTGAGCTGCGGGAAAGCCTTCACCTCAAAGCGCCATGCCTGGTTCTCGGTGAGGTGCCAATGAAAGGTGTTGACCTTGAAGTGGGCCAGCAGTCGGATTTCTTTCTTGAGTTCGTCGAACGAGATATACGACCTGCCTGTGTCGTGCATGTATCCTCGCAGCTTGAACGCAGGGTAGTCGGTGATGCTCACGGCCTCGACCATGGGTTTTGCATCATAGCCTTCGGCCAGCTGTTGCAGGGTGGCCACGGCACGCACAACACCGACTGGGGTTACGGCAGTGATGGTGATGCTGTCGGGAGATACCCGCAGTCGATAGGCTTCATCATCATAACCGTAGAGGGGATAGTCGGATGTCGCATTCTGGGGCTCGCAGAGCTCCACACGCACCACAGCCTTGGCATTAGCATTCACTACACATCCTTGGTCTGAAAGAAACGATTGCAACATCAGGCAATGCGTGGGGTCGAGCAACTGCACGTTTCGCCGAAGCACGAAAGCCCCCATGCGCAACTTCTCCACCTGCTTGGGGCGGGGCAGAAGCTGCGCCACACGGGCCGATGACGCAAGGATAACCGTGAGCGTCAGCATCAACAGAATAGTCAGTCTCTTTTTCATTCAACGCTTGGTAAGACAAATCGGTAGTTAAAAGAGCGGGGGCAACAGCTTGCGGACAGGATGCCGCCGGCGTTGCCGCCCCCGCTCTCAGCTCATCGGGAGAATGGTTCTCCTAGGCCCATTCACCATTGTTCCTCTTCCTGGTCGCCGGTGGCATAGCCGGGAGTCTGCTTCAGCAGCGGGTCGTTGCCGAGGATGGTCTTGTCGAGTGGCCATAGCACCTTGTGGGCTTCGGTAGCCTTGTTGAGGATGGGCAGATTGCCCAGCACCGACCCCTCTTTGCAGAACACGAGGTGCTCGCCGCCCTTGGTGAGCGTCATGCGGTTGAGGTCCCACCAGCGCTGTCCTTCCTGCACAAACTCCTTGTCTTTCTCGTGGAGTATGGCCAGCGTGTTGGCAGTGTAGTCTCCGGCGGTGTACTGATACGCCGCACTCCAGTTGCTGCCGTATGCGCGCTTGCGAACAAGGTTGATGTATTTCTCCACATCGCTGTTGTTGCCCTCCTCGTTGGCAATCTCGGCCAGGCTGAGATACACCCACGGCAAGCGGTAGTAGATGTCGTCGCCGTCGAACACCCGGTCGCCCGTGGCGTTGATCTTGCCGATGTTCTTGCTGGCGGGCACACCCACGAGCGAGTCGGGCTGCTGGGTGGTGTTGCTCATGAGGTAAGCCGGAGTCATGGTGGCCAGCCTTCGCGAGTCGGCCTTGTCGAAGGTGCGGAACAAGTCGAGTGTGTACTCATAGCGCTGCACATAACCGGTCTTGAGTCCGAAGGGGTCGTCATTCCAGCTGGCTCCGTTCTCCTGATAGGCCTTGGTGTGCAGCTGTCCGGTGGTCATGCTATAGGTGTAGTAGGGCCATCCTCCGTTGGTGGCCTCACCCTCTACATAGCGTATGGCGAAGATCACCTCGTCGTTGCCCTTATGGTTTTTCGAGTCGAAGACATCGGCAAAGCTGTCGAGCATCTTCAGTCCGTAGTTGTTGACGAGATTCAGCAGGTGCTGCTTGGCGACGTTCAGGTCGGCGGGAGTGGCCTTCTGGTCTCCGATGGTGACCTTGGCGTTCCACATATATACATCGGCAGCCAGGGCCTCGGTGGCCGCCTTCGACCAGTAAACCTTCTTTCCGCGGTTGTAGGGATCGAAGTTGTTGACATCGCCGAAATACTCCAGCGACTTGGCCAGGTCGCTCTTGATCTGGGTCATCACCTCGCTGGGTTTGCTGCGGCCCATATAGAGCTTGGTGGGGTCGGTCTCTCCGTCGACCACGGCCACGTCGAGGCGCAGGGGCACACCGCCATAGACACGGTAAAGGTCATAATAGTAGAATGCGCGCAGGCCGTAGGCAATGCCCAGGTAATAGTTTTTCTTGGCCTCGGGCACATAGTCGGCTGACGTCACCCGCGCGATGAAGAGGTTGCAGTTGGTGATGCGTCCATAGGCTCCTCCGAAGGTGCTTACTCCTGTATGGTCGGCATCGAAATTCTGGTTGACGATGTCGAGGCTGGCCAGCGAGGATCCGTCAGAGCCTACACCATTATTGTAAATACCGCTGCGCAGCTCGCCGAATATCACTTGGTGTGTCCAGTCGTAATCGCGCAGATGCTTGTGCAGTCCGTCGATGTATCCATCGACCTGAGCCTCGGTCTTCCAGTAGTTTCCACTGCCGAAATAGTCGATGGGGCCCAAGTCGAGCTTGTCGGCACATGAGGCCATCATGATGGTGGTGACTCCCATCACCAGTCCATATTTTAATATGTTCGATTTCATAGTTGTTGTCTTTACTGAGATAGAATTTAGAACTTCACGTTAATGCCGAAGAGAAGTGTTCGCGGCAGTGGGTACCCGGTGCCCGAGGCTACTCCTCCCGACCTCAGCGTCTCGGGCACGGCCACCTTGGCCGATGTGAGATAGCCCAGGTTCTGGCCGGTGATAGAGAGGTCGATCTGCTGGCAGGCCAGTTTCTGCGAGATGGCCTTGGGCAGGGTATAGGCCAGCGAGAGCTCGCGGAAGGCCAGGTAGTCGCCACGGTGCGCGAAGAGGGTCGAGGTGCGGTAATAGTTGCCTGCGCCAAACTGGTCGGCCCATACGTAGCGCGGATATTTGGCGTTGACATTCTCGGGCGACCAGGTGTCGAGCACCTCGGTGGTGGCGTTGTAGGTACCCTGCATGTCGCCGAGGAACCAGGGCGTGGTGTTGTCGTAGTTCCAGAATCCGAGGGCGAAGTCCATGGCGGTATAGAGTGTGAATCCCTTCCAGGCGAAGGTGATGTTGAGGCCGCCTATCCAGTGGGGCATGGTGTTGCCCACCACCACCTGGTCGAAGCTGTCGATCATGCCGTCGCCATTGATGTCTTTCCATTTGGCGTCTCCGGGCTGCAGGGCAATGGCACTTTTCTTCTGTGCATCGGTGAGTGCGGCATAGGCCGTGGGGCCGTAGATGTAAGCACCCTTGTCGTTACCCGACTTCACAACGAGGTCGCCGGGAATCTCGTCCATCGACCTGTAGATGCCATCGAAGACATAAGCCACGATCATGCCGGGCTCCTGTCCTTCCTGGTAGCCGCCCACCCATTTGAGCTCATCGCCCCGGCCGGTGTAGATTTGCTGACCGCCCTGGCGGTTGTTGTCGAGACCATTGTAGGGCAGTTTCACGATGGTGTTTTTGTTGTAGGCGATGTTGGCTCCTGCCTTGAGCAGCATGTCTTGGTTCTTGATGATCTCGCCCGAGAGCTCAAACTCCAGTCCGCGGTTGCGGAACGAACCGTTGTTGTTGGTGATCGATGAGAAGCCGGTGGTACTGGGCAGGCTCATGGCGGCATGCTTGTCGGACGTCAAACGATTATAATAGGTGATGTTGGCATTGACGCGGTTGTTGAGAAATCCCAGGTCTACGCCCACCTCGGCCGTGCGCGTGCGTTCCCATTTCAGGTTGGGGTTGGGCAGCGAACCGATGAGGAAGCCCACATTGCCGTTGTATTGGGCTGAGCCGTAGCTTCCCTGCAGGGTATAGGCACCTATCGACGAGGCGTTGCCGTTGACACCGTAGCTCAGGCGCAGCTTACCAAACGAGAGTGCGGGCACAGCGTTCTTCACAAAGTCTTCCTGATAGAACAGCCATCCGGCAGACAGTCCGGGGAAGAAGCCCCAACGGTTGTCGCCCAGCAACGACGAGTAGCCGTCGTAGCGGAACACGGCCGAGAAGAGATACTTGCTCATGAAGTTGTAGTTGGCACGACCGAAATACGAGAGGATGCGATACTGGCTGTGCCAGGAATCGATGCTGCGCTTGCCTTCCTTGTTGCTGGTGAGCGCCAGGTCCTGGAAGTCGTCGGTGGGTGCCCCCGAGCCGGCGGCGTAGAATCCGCGGGTCTTGAGGTCGTAGTATTCGGTGCCGAGCATCACGTCGATATTGTGGTTTTTAGCCACCTCACCGTTGTAGTTGATGACCATATTGTAAGTCTGCGAGAAGTCGCGCCCAAACTCGTCGCTGGTCGAGCGGTTGCGGTTGTAGGAGCCGTTGTTGTTGGTCTTGAAGTCTTTGGTGAAATTCTCGTAGACTCCTTCTGAGTAGTACCAAGTGCCCATGGCCTTGAGAGTGAGCCCCCTCATGAGCTTGGCCTCGAAACTCTGCGACATGGTGAACTTGTCGGTCTGGTTGTCTATTTGCCATTTCTCAGGCTGGTAATATTGGTTGCCGTCGCCCACGCTGGTGCCCAGTACGGGGTTTCCCTGCTCGTCGACAAATCGGGCTGTGTGGGGCAGCGAGAGCAGACGACCGAAATAGTTGGCCTCGCTGGTCTGCGACCCGGGCATCGACTGCCAGTTGGCCCGATTGTAGTTGAAGTTTGAGATGCTCTTCAGCCAGTTGTTGATCTGGTAGCTTCCGTTGAGCACAAAGCTGTAGCGCTTGTAGAACGACTTCACCGGAATACCTTCGCTTTTGTTGTAACCCAGACCGGCATAGTAGCTGCCCCTCTCGTTTCCGCCCGACATGTTGATGTTGTAGTCTTGCGTAAGCGATGGGTTGTTGAAGGCATAGTCGGAGGGGTTGGTGTCCTTGAAGATAATCTGCTTGGTGGGGTCGAGGGGGTCAGGGGTGAGCTCCCATCCCTGTTCGAGCAACTGCTGCTGTGTGGCATCTGCAGGGTCGTAGCCCATGATGTTCCACGACATCTTCTCGTTGTATTTGTTGCCCGTTCCCATCGGTGTGGCACCCGTCAGGCTGCTGGTGCTGGCCCAGGCGGCATTGGCGTAGGCCAGGCGCTGGTATTTGATATAGTCGCGGGCACCGATAAACTTGTGAGGAGTGTGGATGTAGTTGAATCCTAACTTGGCCTTGAGGTTGATCTCCGAGTGTCCGGCCTTACCGGTCTTGGTGGTGATGATGATCACACCATTGGAGGCGCGGGCACCATAGATGGCCGTGGCACCGGCATCCTTCATGACGTCCATCGACTCGATGTCTTCGGGGTTGATGTCAGAGAGCGAGCCACGGAGCTGTCCGTCGACAATCACCAACGGCGACCCCGAGCCGTCGAGGTTGGTACCTCCGCGGAGCACCACCGTGGGAGCCGCGCCCGGGTTGCCCGAGCTCTGGATGACGCGCAAGCCCGACACGGCACCCGATAGCGCCTGGGCCGGATTGGAGAACACACCCACCTTAAAGGTCTCGTCTTTCACCTTGGCAATAGAGTTGGTGACGTTCACGCGGCTCTGCTTGCCGCCATAACCGGTCACCACCACCTCGCTCAAGGCATTAGAGCTCTCGGTCAGCGTCACACTCAGGCTCGAACCCTTCCACACCATCTCGGCCGGGTTGAAGCCAATGTAGGAAATCTGAATCACTGCACCTTGTGGTACACCGGAGAGAGAAGGCACCGTCCAAATCTGTCACGGTACCGTTTTTGGTACCCTTCACCACGACGGAGGCGCCAATAATCGTTTCGCCATTTTTGTCTTTCACAACACCGCGGCAGTCCTGCTTCTGCTGGACAACCTGGGAAAGATCGCTCGGATTGGTAGCCGTGCTGGCGGTAGCACCTGTAAGCATCAATCCAACTGCAAAGATTAAGATTTTAGGCATAAAAATGTAGTTTTAATGGATTCAATGTATATATAGTGGGGTTTCTCCCCTCGAAGACTATTAGGCTGTGTACAATTATCGGGTATAGAATACCTTTTCATGTTTCGCTGCAAATTTAAATATTTTGCGCTAATATAAGAAATATTTTCGATAATATTTTGTGGAGTTAGCAAAACATTTTCGTTAATCGTGCGAAATATCAAGTTTGGAAGCGTGGAAATAATGGCTGGGCGTGCCAAGAGGATGTCTTTCGGGCAGCCACACTGCTGTTTTCATGCCTCGTGAGCGCCGCGATACCGCGCCGTGATGGCCGTCGGCTTGTCGTGCTTCGAGTCGAACCACATGCTGCTTCGAGTCGAACCACATGCTGCTTCGAGTCGAACCACATGCTGCTTCGAGTCGAACCACACGCTGCTTCGACTCGAACCACACTTCGGGAAGCAAGCGCAGCATGCACGTCAGCAACGGTGCCAGGGCATGAAACCCATCGAAACGGGTTGGCAGACGACCTGACTGCCCACAGCAAAGCATACATGGCCCGGCCACAGTGCACAAGGCCGTCAAGCCGTTGGCGGTTCATACAATCGCTGCCTGCCTGTCAAACTGTAGGAAAACGGCTCAGTTAATAAATTTGTGTTTTTAAAATTAGTTTCAGGCGAATCATTGCTCGACTCTGTATAGGTGAATGATATTCTCCTATGAGACCCGCCTGCGGGTCTGACAAGATATTCTGCGATGAGCGCCCGCTAAAATGATATTCTCAT